>DASVIG010000089.1:0-25867 GCA_036382195.1 Candidatus Nanopelagicaceae bacterium | reverse complement strand
TTGTGGTGCAGCGCGACCTCCAAGAATTGAGTAGAGCGAAGGATGATCAGAATGATTATGGCGAATCCCACTCCGACAATCTGGAATCCGAGTCCGACGGTGCAACCGACAGCCGCAGTTGCAAAAATCGTCGCCGCAGTGGTTACGCCTTGAATCCCCGCACGCTTATCCGTGAAAATGAGACCGGCGCCCAGAAAACCGATTCCAGTAATGATCGCATGCATTGCCCTGGTCGGATCGCCGTACTTGGCGTTGATGTCGAGAATCGAACCAATGGCAACAACGGCTGCCCCCGAAGCGCCAACCAGTGCCATAGTGCGAGGACCTGCCGACTTTCCTGCTCGGTCGCGCTCCCATCCGATTATGGAACCCAGGATGGCAGCAATTCCAGTATCGATAATTACCGACAACTGCTGCCACAAGTTGATTGCGTGAATATTAATCATGGTGAAATTGTACGTTTCATCTAGTTAAAAAAGCCTAAGCCAATGCCCGACACGACCACCTTTCCCGTACCATCGAGGTTATGTCCGAAGCGAAATTGCCAGACGATCCAAAATGGCAGCGCGCAAATTCACTTTTTGGCGAAAAGCTGGAGCGAGCTGACGTCGCACTCTTGGGTGTACCGGCGCACGAAACATCCCTCTCGCCCACATCGGCGGACCAGACTCCAGCAGCAATTCGTCTCGCGTTAGCCCGATATTCAACGTATTCAAATACCCTTGGCATGGATTTGAGGGATATTTCCTTCACCGACTTAGGGGATGTGGATTCTCCCGATCATGAAGTCGGAGAACGGAGGGTGTCCGCCGCGATTTCGGATGTGCTGGAGAGATACAAGTTGCTTATTGCGTTGGGCGGTGACAATTCAATTACCTATTCAGTGGCGGCCGGGCTATGGCCAGACCTCGCGCGCGTCGGTTTAATCACCCTTGATGCCCATCATGACCTGCGCGATGGCCTCTCCAACGGGTCACCGGTGTGGCGATTAATTCAGAGAGGTCTGCCGGGAAAACAGATAGTACAGATCGGTATCAACGATTTTGCTAATAGCCGCGAGTATGCCGCGCGGGCCACCGATGAAGGGATTCATGTCGTTACTCGTGATGTACTTCGAAAAAGGCCGATCTCTGATGTCATGGTTGAGGCCCTCGACATTGCTGGCGCTCAAGGGGACGAAATCTATGTAGACCTGGACGTCGATGTCTGTGATCGCTCAGTGGCGCCCGCTTGTCCTGCGTCGATACCCGGCGGAATAAGCGCCGACGAATTGCGACAGGCAGCCTTCTTGGCCGGGGCAGACGGGCGCGTTCGAGCAATCGACATTGTAGAAATCGATGCTGAGTTGGATGCTCCAGACCAACGCACGATTCGATTAGGTGCGTTGCTTGTACTGGAGGCGGCCTGCGGTCTTGCAACTAGATCGCGTTAGCGCAAACCAGGATTTATCGCCTGTGCAGCAACTACAACTTTTCCGCTAAGGATCAAAGTAACGGCTGCCTCAAGTTCGGGAGAGAGCCAGCGATCAGGACCGACACCCGGAACAACCGTCCGCAGTTCTTTCACCACGTTGGCGATGGCTGGAGATGAGGAAAGACCAATACGGAAATCTATAGCGCGGGCCGCTGTCACCAATTCGACGGCAAGTATGCGCGAGAGATTGTCGATGACCTTCCGAAGTTTTCTCGCCGCACTCCAGCCCAGCGATACGTGATCTTCCTGCATGGCCGAACTGGGAATCGAGTCAACACTTGCTGGCACCGCCAGCCTCTTATTCTCGCTGACCAGACCAGCCTGCGTGTACTGCGCAATCATCAATCCCGAATCCACGCCTGGATCATGGGCCAAGAATGGCGGCAAGCCCGCAGATCTATGTTGATCCAACATCCGATCTGTTCGACGTTCGGACATCGAACCTAGATCCGCTGCGGCAATGGCCAGAAAATCTAGAACGTAGCCAACAGGCGCACCGTGAAAGTTGCCATTTGACTCAACTCGACCATCGGCAAGGACCACCGGGTTGTCGATGGAACTTTGGAGTTCCCGTCCTGCTATAAGAGATGCATGGTCAATCGTGTCCCGCACTGCGCCGTTCACTTGGGGAGCACACCTTAATGAGTAGGCATCTTGAACTCTCGAATCATTCTTCAGGTGCGATGCAACAATGCCCGAGTTCTGAAGAAGACCATATATATTCGCCGCACTTACTGCCTGCCCCACCTGCGGGCGCAAAGGACCATGTAACTCCGGGGCAAATACGCGATCGGTACCCAATAGGCCTTCAATGCTCATCGCAGCCGTAATGTCGGCAACCGTGCAGAGAGCCGCCATATCAGCGCAAGCCATGATCAACATCCCGAGCATCCCATCTGTCCCGTTGATAAGCGCTAGCCCCTCTTTGGCCTCCAACTCGACCGGTGCAATTCCGACAGCAGTCATTGCTTGCAGTGACGGCATTTCCTCTCCATGGGCATCATGCACTCGACCCTCACCCATAATGGCAAGGGCGCAATGTGCAAGAGGTGCTAAGTCGCCACTGCAACCTAAAGAACCGAATTCGGGAACAACCGGCGTGATTCCGGCATTGAGGAAATCTGCATAGACCTGCGCAAGTGCAACGCGTACACCGGTTCGACCTGACGCCATTGTCCGCAAACGAAGGAACATCAGCGCTCGTACTACTTCACGTTCCACCGCAGGTCCCATGCCAGCAGAGTGCGATCGGATCAGTGATTTTTGAAGCTGGACTCTGTCTTCGACGTCAATGTGGCGATTGGCTAAAGCTCCGAAACCAGTTGAGACGCCGTAGACGGGAACCCCACCTGCCGCATAGTCCTCAATGAATGCACGCGAGACCTTCATGGCAGCGACAGCTTCAGGGGCAATAAGAACTTTTGCATTGTGTCGCGCTACTGCGATCACATCTTGAAAAGTAACCCCACGAGTACCAAGCCTTACCGTGCTACTTGATTCGAGCGCCATAACGCCACACCTCATCTATTAAAGGAACTCCGGGACGATATGCAAGATGAATATAAGAGGAGGTGCTTAAAATAGAGAAGTCTGCTCGTGCTCCAACACCTAAGTGGCCGACGTCATTACGACGCAACGCCATGGCACCGCCTTTTGTAGCCGACCATAAAGCTTGCTCCGGAGAAAAGAAGAGATCCCGGACTGCAAGCGCTACTACAAATGGCATATTGGTCGTGTATGCGCTCCCTGGATTGCAGTCTGAAGCCAATGCAACCGTGACCCCGGCCTCGAAAAATCTCCGCCCATCAGAGTAGGGCGAGCGCGTAGAGAACTCTGCCGCCGGTAACAAGGTCGCAACGGTATTCGAGTTGGCAAGGGCAGAGATGTCGGAATCTGAAACATAGGTGAGATGGTCAACTGATGCCGCGTCCATTTCGATGCCTAGTTGGACACCTTCCCCGCCTTCGAATTGATTAGCGTGAATTCGCGGCATGAGGCCTTTTTTGATCCCGGCCATGAGAACCTTGCGCGCTTGATCAGCCGTAAAGGCGCCTCTGTCGCAGAACACATCGATCCATTTTGAGTTGGGTAGAGCAGCATCCAACATCGGACCACAAACCAGGTCGACATAATCGTCGGGGATATCGTGGAACTCCTCTGGCACGACATGTGCTCCCATAAATGTGGTCTCTTCCGTCAATTGTCTAGCAACCAGAAGCGAGCGCGCTTCATCGACCACCGTAAGTCCATATCCAGATTTGCATTCAATCGTTGTCGTACCTGAATTATTAGCTTCGGCAATGAGCCGCCTGGCACTCTGCAGCAAATAACCCGTGCTTGCCTGACGCGTCAGATCGACCGTGGAATTGATTCCTCCAGCGCCGTAGGCCTCCCCCTGCATCCGCGCCCGAAATTCTTCGCTTCGGTCGCCGGCAAATACGAGATGGGTATGGCTATCGACGAACCCGGGAATCACACATCGGCCATGCGCGTTGACGCGAATACCAATATCCGATCGGGGGGCCTCCTGCGATGTGCCGACCCAGGTAACAAATCCTTGATCCATGACAAAAGCAGCCTGCTTAAGAGTTCCCAAAGGGGTGCCGTCATTGGAGGGTTCATTCGTGATCAGTAGGCCGATGTTCTCAACCAGCGTTCTCGCCATTGCTACTCAATATCCAACATCGGCACGTGGACATGTTTGGTTCGTGCTGTATCTATCGCGCCCTCATATCCGGCGTCAGCATGACGAATGACGCCCATCCCTGGGTCGTTCTTCAATACTCGTGCCAACTTCTGGGCAGCTAACGCACTGCCATCGGCAACAGAAACTTGTCCAGCATGAATTGATCGACCGATACCGACACCGCCGCCGTGATGAATCGAGACCCACGATGCGCCCGATGAAATATTGACCATCGCATTGAGAAGTGGCCAATCGGCAATTGCGTCTGATCCATCCATCATTGCTTCGGTCTCGCGATATGGCGATGCAACCGACCCGCAGTCCAGATGATCTCGCCCAATGACGATAGGAGCAGAGACTTCACCGCGAGCAACCAATTCGTTAAACGCCAAGCCAGCCCGATCTCGCTCGCCATAACCTAGCCAACAGATGCGAGCTGGAAGACCCTGGAAGGCAACTTTCTCCTGTGCCAGGGTGATCCAACGGTGGAGCCCTTCGTTTTCTGGAAAGAGATCCAGGACTGCTCTGTCGGTCCGATAAATATCTTTGGGATCCCCAGAAAGTGCCACCCATCGAAATGGCCCCTTGCCTTCACAGAAGAGTGGGCGGATGTAGGCGGGGACAAACCCGGGGAAGGAGAACGCCCTGCTGTAGCCGCCTTGTCGGGCCTCATCCCTGATGGAATTGCCGTAATCAAAGACCTCCGCCCCTTTATCCATAAACCCGACCATGGCCTCAACATGTATGGCCATGGATTCACGCGCCTTCTTGGTGAAATCTTCCGGGTTTCTGGCTGCCATATCGGCGGCATCTTCGAAATCCACTCCTATGGGAATGTACGAGAGAGGATCGTGTGCCGACGTCTGATCGGTGACAATATCGGCCGGAAAATCTATAGCCAACAACGCAGGGAGAAGTACTGCAGCATTGCCAACCAAGCCAACCGAGAGCGGCCTCCCCTCTCCTTTTGCTTTCAAGACACGTTCCATCGCATCGTTGAGGTCATCCGCGATTTCATCGAGGTAGCGGGTTTGCATCCGCTTCATCAATCGCGTGCGATCGACATCAATGATCAGGCAGACGCCACCGTTCATAGTTACGGCAAGGGGTTGTGCTCCTCCCATTCCCCCACAACCTGCAGTCAACGTCAAAGTTCCTTGCAGTGAACCGTTAAATCGTTTGTTCGCAATGGCTGAAAATGTCTCATAGGTACCCTGCAAAATTCCTTGCGTGCCAATATAGATCCACGACCCTGCCGTCATCTGTCCGTACATTGTCAGACCAAGATGTTCGAGCCGACGAAATTCCGGCCAGTTCGCCCAATCACCGACCAGATTGGAATTAGCAATCAGAACTCGAGGCGCCCACTCGTGAGTTTGAAAAACACCAACAGGTTTTCCAGACTGGACTAAAAGAGTTTCGTCATCTTTAAGTTTGGTTAACGTTCGAACGATCGCATCAAATGAGGGCCAATCGCGGGCTGCTTTCCCCGTGCCACCGTAGACGACAAGTTTCTCCGGATGTTCAGCAACCGATGGATCCAAGTTGTTGTGAAGCATGCGGATAGCAGCCTCTTGACCCCATCCAAGCGCCGTCTTGGTAGATCCGGTCGCGGCATGTAGAACACGACTATCCGTCTGTGTCATGAGTGGAGAATAGCGCTGCTTTGCCCCACACTATGCCTATGTCTCGTACCGTAGATTCTGATTTCTTAGCTTTACCGCTTTCTGCCACTGCCGATGCCGCACTCAACACTGCTAAAAGCGCGGGAGCCTCGCATGTCGACGTCCGTATCGAACGAGTACGCACTGGGTCTCTTCAGCTTCGCGACTCGCGTCCTGAATCACAGACCGATGACACAGTAACCGGAGTGGGTGTGCGTGTCATCGTTAACGGAGCATGGGGATTTGCATCATCCCCTGAGATATCGCCAGCGGCCGGAACAAAACTTGCGAAAATCGCGGTCGCAATGGCCAAGACAAGCAAGCCGCTTTCGACCGAAGAGGTCACACTGGCTTCTGAACCGGTATATGCAAAACAGACATGGGTCTCCGACTACGAAATTGATCCCTTTGCAATAACTGACGAATCAAAGATCAGCCGCCTGGCCCAACTCAGCAACAAACTTTTAGCAAGTTCAACGGTAAACCATGTCAGTGCATTTACGATGTATGTAAAGGAACAGAAGTTCTACGCCGATTCCTATGGCACCTCAACGACTCAGCAGCGAGTCCGTGTCCAAGCAAATCTGGACGCGGTAAGCGTTGGTGACCATGGTTTCGAATCTATGCGGACTCTCGCGCAACCCGCAGGTTTCGGGTGGGAATGGATGGATAACCGCGTCTACAACTGGGATGCTGAGGTCGATGAACTTCCCTCACTGTTGGCAGAGAAAGTCAAAGCACCTAGCGTAGAAGCCGGCAGGTACGATCTGCTCATCCACCCCAGCAATCTCTTTCTGACCATCCACGAATCTATCGGTCACGCGACCGAACTCGATCGGGCGATCGGCTACGAAGCCAACTACGCCGGAACTTCCTTTGCGACCCCCGATAAATTGGGACATCTGCAGTATGGCTCAGAATTGATGAATGTGACCGGAGACCGGATCACACCCCATGGTTTGAGCACGGTGGGTTTTGATGACGAAGGGGTTGCTGCCCAGCAATGGGACATCATTAAAGATGGAGTACTGGTGGGCTACCAACTCGATCGACGGATTGCTGCCCGCGTAGGCCGTGATCGGAGCAATGGCTGTGCATTTGCAGACTCCCCGGCTCACGTGCCAATTCAAAGGATGCCCAATGTCTCCTTGGCGCCAAATCCCACGGGCCCTGATTTGAACGGGTTGATTAGCAGCATCGAAGATGGCATTTTCATCAAGGGTGATAAATCGTGGTCGATTGATATGCAGCGCTATAACTTTCAATTTACCGGTCAGCAGTTCCACCGCATTAAGAATGGAAAACTTGTCGGGCAGTTGAAAGATGTTGCCTACCAGGCGACGACTACAGATTTCTGGGGTGCCATGAGTTCAGTGGGAGGACCCTCCACCTATTCATTAGGTGGTGCTTTCAATTGCGGCAAGGGCCAACCAGGGCAAGTCGCAGCGGTCAGCCACGGCTGCCCCGCAGCGATATTTGAGAAGATCAATATCCTAAACACGGTAGCGGAGGGTGGAGCATGATCTCGCCACAAGAATTGATCGAGCGCATCACCGCAGCAGCCGATTACGACGACTGCATTGTCATCGTAAATGAACAGAGTCAGGCAAATCTACGCTGGGCAAACAGCACGCTCACTACAAATGGCGTGATCACAGAGCGTTCTGTAACAGTAATTGCTTTCGTTGCGATGGATGGCGGCATGGCCTCTGGCGTCGTAACCCGAACCGACGTGGCGGCGCAGGAAATTGATTCAATTGCTAAAGAGGCGGGGGTCACTGCCCGGGCCGCCGGAAAAGCGGCAGATGCCGCTGAACTTGCCCGAAATCTCTCAGTTGGCACTTGGGGCGAAGCCCATGAACCAACTGGCCCGGAAATATTTTCGACCATCGCGCCAGATCTGGGCGACATGTTTCAACGTTCACGCGAGAGCGAGATCGAACTTTTTGGATATGCCGAACATACCCATCGCACGTCCTGGGTTGGCTCGAAAGGAGGGCTGCGTCTTCGCTGGGACCAACCTTCGGGGCGGATTGAGATGACCGGAAAATCCCATCAACGGACCAGATCCACGTGGGAAGGCGTTCCAACTCGTGATTTCTCTAATGTGTCGATAGCTCATTTTGATTCTGTCATCCGCCAACGCCTTGAATGGCAAGCAAAGCGAATTGAGATACCAGCCGGACGCTACGACACTGTGCTGCCCTCGGGTTCTGTCGCCGACATCCTCACATATCTCGTGTGGAGTGCTGCAGCACGGGATGCCCATGAAGGAAGATCGGTCTTCTCGCGCAAAGGAAAAGTCGGCCCTAAAACACGGGTGGGCGAGATGCTATCCAATCAAAAAACCAATCTATATTCAGATCCGAATTATCCAGGACTCGAAGCTTCACCTTTTATCGTGGCAACAGCCAGCGGACCGATGAGTTCGGTTTTCGACAATGGACAGGGATTGAGCGACACCCACTGGCTCAGCGAAGGAAAACTCACCTCTCTGGTGCAGACAAGAGCATCGGCCGTCGACACGGAACTTCCCTTCACGCCCATGGGTGAGAATTTGATTATGGATGTCAATGGCGCGAAAGGATCGTTGGATGATCTCGTCGCAGGTCTGGATGACGGACTACTGCTGACAACTCTCTGGTACATCCGCGAAGTCGACCCCATCACACTGCTGCTGACAGGGTTGACGCGCGATGGCGTATATCGAGTAAAGGGCGGCGAAGTAATCGGCGCGGTCAACAACTTCCGCTGGAACGAGTCGCCGGTCGATCTCCTGTCGCGGATGAAAGCAGTGGGCACCACTCAGATTACCCAACCGCGCGAATGGGGAGATTATGTTGATCGGACCGCGATGCCGCCGGTGGTATTTGAGAAGTTCAACATGTCCACGGTCAGTCTGGGTAATTAAGCACTCTTAACGCAGGTGCCCACGTTCGTTTAAAGCACGCAATGCGCGCAAACCATCACTAGGCCAAACGGACACTGCAGAAATCGAACAAGGTGCCACATCCACGTGAAAAATACTCTCCGGTGGCCCACCCAGTGCCAGACGTACTGCCTGCTTGATGGCGCCATTGTGAGTCACCACCACGACTCGTTGCCCTGGGTATAGGGCAGTCAGATCGTTAAGAGCTTCATCAATCCGCCACCCGAGGGCGTCGTAGGACTCCCCCCCTGGGGGCGGAAAGGCCGATGATGAGACCCATGCCTGATATTCCCGCGGATACTCCAGTTTCACTTCGTCAATGGACATGCCATCCCACGCGCCAAATGAACATTCAAACCAGGCTTCATCAAAGGTAATAGGAAGGTCAACCACCGCTGCAATCGCCTCGGCAGTCTCTCTAGTACGCAACAATGGCGAGGCGATTAAAACCTCGGGGCTGAGTTTCGCCACTTCCCTAGCGAGCGCCGCAGCTTGTGCTTGACCCTCGATGGTCAACGGCGGATTGGGCTGCCCGGTACCAGAGAATCTGCGGTCTGGAGTAAGAATCGTTTCACCGTGGCGGACCAGGTAGATCATCGTCGGGACTTCATCCATGCGCAGCCGTTCCATCAAGTAATTGAGTTGCTGCGGACCGTTGCTGCCGCGTTCATCCAGTGCTCGGTTGGCGAGTCGGTCGGCGTGAGAATTCTCCTCGCGTGGAATCCAGGTATAAGTGATGAGCGATGGTGAGTGCGCTGTACGTGCTTCTTGAGCAAGTATCTTCATGTCCGCGTGCTTTATCTGCCATCTGCCAGACATCTGCATGACGACCAATTTGCTATCCATGCGAACATCAATTCTGGCTTCTGGATCCAGCTTGTGGATCGCAACCAGGCCTGCTACGAGGCCACTGTATTCGGCGACATTATTAGTTGCGGTGCCGATATAGTCGAAAATTTCGGCAATCACCACGTTGTTTTCATTGACCACCGCACCATAGCCAGCATGACCCGGGTTTCCGCGCGAACCACCGTCTGCGGTTAATACGAAATGTCGGGCCACTACTTTGCCCCGCGTACCAAAATGCATCGGCACTCTTCACAACGGACAACTTCATCAGAAGCCAGCGTTTTCATCCGACTTAGTTCAACACTATTGATTGCTAAATGACAACCATCGCAGCGCCCTTCTCGAAGAGCGGCAGCCCCAGTGCCGCTATTTTTGGCTCGGACTTTCTCATAGAGGTCCACCAAGGCACCATCCACCTGTGCCACCGTTGCCACTCGCTCCGCCATAGTGAGGGCTACTTCGGATTCAATGCCAGCCAGGGCTTCCGACTTGCGTCGTTCAATCCCCTCAATCTCTTCATTTAGTTGACTCTCTTCAACTTTCAATTCATCCAGTCGATCCTTAACAGATTCCATACGGAGCATAATCTCAAGCTCAACCTCTTCCAATTCGATGAGTCGACCGCCGAGTGTCTTGACCTCATGCTGCAATTTCTCTAATTCCTTCGCCGCGGTAGCCCCATCCGCCAGGCGTTTTTCATCTCTTTGCAGCCGAACGACAACTTGTTCGACATCGGCTTCTGAACGCAAGAGTTCGCGCTTAATATCGCTGATCTGAGTTTGTGCTGCAATCTGCAGATCTCGCACAACTGTTAAACGTTGATTCTTTCCAAGCAATTCCAGGGTCTCGGGCAGAGATGCCGCTCTATTGGCAAGGGTGGCTAGATGGAAGTCCATCCTCTGAATATCTAGAATCTGCAGTTGATCACTCGGGTTGGCTTTCAACTTCTCCAACCTCCTATTCGTCGAGACTGGTGGGCGCTGAGGGTTTCGAACCCCCGACATCCTCGGTGTAAACGAGGCGCTCTACCACTGAGCTAAGCACCCGAAGGCGTCGGAATTCTACTGGATTGGGGTGCTGAGAACGAATTCGAGGGCTTATAGCGCCGAGATTGCTGCCTTGTAATCAACTATGTTGCGCGCATCTCCCATGCCATTGACGATTTGCCAACGCAAAATGCCCTCTTTATCAATGACAAAGGTGCCACGGATTGCACAACCGCGTGACTCCTCAAAAACTCCGTATGCCTTGGAAACGGTGCCGTGCGGCCAAAAATCAGAGAGCAGTGGAAATCCATACCCTTCCTTCTCAGCAAACGCACGCTGTGAATGCACAGGATCGCAGGAAATTGCCAGGAGCTGAACGCTATCGTTCTGAAAGACGCTTAAGTCATCACGCAGGGCGCAGAGTTCGCCAGTACAAGTACCGGAAAATGCGAATGGGTAAAAAAGTACTACAACATTCTTTTTACCTTTAAATGAGGAGAGTGAGACCTTCTCGCCATGTTGATTGGAGAGTTCAAAAACAGGGGCAGGACTTCCGATAATCAGTGTCATAACGCCAAACTTATCGTTTACTTGCCTTTCTTGCCACTAGCCGCGTAGCCGACCAATCGGGTGCAATAGCAAGAGTTGATGTCTGGCTCAGTCCCGCAATGTGCGCCGCATCTTGAATGTCACTAGGTTCGACATGACCGCTTCTCCCTGCTTTCGGCGTCAGAACCCAAATCTGCCCATGCTCGGATAAATATGTCAGGCCATCGACCAATTCATCGACGAGATCACCATCACCATCGCGCCACCAGAGCAATACTGCGTCAACTACCTCGTGGACATCGCCATCTATGAATTGATTCTCCGTGATGTGAACAATGGACTGACGTAAATCTTCATCGCAATCTCCGCGATGACCTGCCTCTGCTATGAGGTAGCCAGCTTCAAATCCCAACCTAGTAGCCATTGACCCCGTTCGGGTAGTCACAAACTCTCATCCTCTCCCTCTGCCGACGACCTAGTTCACCTAAGAGTTGCTTATTCCGCAAGTCTTTTCGGGAGTTAATTTATGAATTCTTTGAATTGTCCAGGATGCGAGAAGCCAAGGACCATATTTCCAGCGCTCTCGGGCAACTGCGCCAATGTGACGCAAGAGGCAAAAAAGGGAAGAATAGGCGCATGAGCGATATTTTACAGACGCCAGGTCCAGTTATAGATCAGTTGATAGATACAGACCCGGAGGAGACTGCCGAATGGCATGCATCCTTTGATGCGGCTCTTGCCCATGCTGGGCCGGTGCGGGCTCGATATCTCATGCTCAGCCTCTTACGGCGAGCCCAAGAGAAGAATGTCGGAATCTCCAATTTACGGACTACCGATTACATCAACACAATCCCTCCCGAGCGGGAACCGGAATTTCCTGGCGATGAAGCGATCGAGCGACGCATACGAGCATTCATCCGCTGGAACGCAGCCATGTTGGTTCATCGTGCTCAGCGCCCAGGAGTCGGAGTCGGTGGGCATATCTCAACATATGCATCTTCGGCCGCCTTGTACGAAGTCGGTTTCAACCATTTCTTCAGAGGCAAAGATCACCCAGGAGGCGGAGATCAGATCTACTTCCAGGGTCACGCAAGTCCGGGCATGTACGCACGTGCTTTTATGGAAGGACGTTTCACCGAGCATCAATTAGATGGATTCCGACAGGAACTCTCACATGATGGCGGCGGGCTCTCCTCTTATCCGCATCCACGATTGATGCCGGAGTTCTGGGAATTTCCAACTGTTTCGATGGGTCTTGGTCCTATCAACGCAATCTATCAAGCCAGGTTCAATCGCTATTTACATAATCGCGGCATCAAAGACACAAGCGATCAGAATGTTTGGGCGTTCTTAGGTGACGGCGAAATGGATGAAGTAGAAAGTCTGGGTGCAATCGGACTTGCTGCCCGTGAAGGTTTAGATAATCTCACCTTCGTTATTAACTGCAATCTGCAACGACTGGACGGCCCTGTCCGCGGTAATGGCAAGATCATTCAGGAACTGGAATCCATATTCGGCGGCGCCGGGTGGAATGTCCTTAAAGTTGTGTGGGGTCGCGAATGGGATCCACTTCTGGCCCAAGATCGCGAAGGCGCACTGGTTCAGATAATGAACCAGACGACCGATGGTGATTATCAGACTTTCAAAGCGGAAAATGGAGCTTACGTCCGTGAACATTTCTTCGGCCGTGATCCACGCACAGCGGCAATGGTTGCCAACTGGAGCGATGATCAAATCTGGAATCTAAAACGAGGCGGACACGACTATCACAAGCTCTACGCGGCATACCACGAAGCGACACAACATAAAGGTCGGCCAACTGTCATTCTCGCAAAAACCATTAAGGGCTGGACTTTAGGGTCGCACTTTGAAGGCCGCAATTCCACACACCAGATGAAGAAGTTGACGATGGAGGACATTGTCCTCTTCCGTGACCGCTTGAGGATCCCAATTCCTGACAATCAACTAGATGCAAAACTGCCGCCTTACTACCGGCCAGCAGAAAATTCGGAAGAAAACCAATATCTCATCGAACGTCGCCAGGCACTAGGTGGCTCTCTTCCACGTCGCCGAGCGATATCCAGGCCGTTGCCCCAACCGCCAGATTCAATTTATGAATCGGCCAAGCGGGGATCGGGCCAGCAAGAGATCGCAACCACCATGGCTTTTGTACGTCTATTGAAAGACCTTATTAAGGATCCCGGACTTGGTAGTCGTTTTGTCCCGATCATCCCTGATGAAGCCCGCACCTTTGGAATGGACTCGCTATTCCCATCACTCAAGATCTACTCACCATTGGGTCAGATGTATACCTCGGTTGATCGTGAATTGATGCTCTCCTACAAGGAGTCAACGTCCGGCGTCATCTTGCACGAAGGGATAAATGAAGCAGGGTCTGTCGCGTCGTTCACGGCTGTAGGTACTTCTTATTCAACACATGACGAGCCGATGATTCCGATTTACATCTTCTACTCGATGTTTGGATTCCAACGAACCGGGGATGCATTCTGGGCGGCGAGTGACCAGATGACCCGTGGATTTGTGCTCGGCGCTACCGCCGGACGGACAACTCTCAATGGCGAGGGTCTTCAACATGAAGATGGGCAGTCCCCCCTTCTGGCATCCACCAACCCCGCCGTAGTGGCATACGATCCGGCTTTCGGTTTTGAAGTGGGACACATTGTCAAAGATGGACTCCGCCGGATGTACGGCGAAAACAGTGAGAATATCTACTACTACTTAACCCTCTACAACGAGCCGTACATGCAGCCGGCCGAACCCGAGAACCTGGATGTCGAAGGCCTACTCCGTGGAATCTACTGTTACTCCCCTGCCAAGAAAGCCGGAGAGAAAGCAGTTCAGATTCTGGCATCGGGGGTTGGGGTCAACTGGGCCTTAAAAGCCCAAGAACTTCTCTCCAACGATTGGGGGATTTCCGCCTCGGTCTGGTCGGTAACTTCCTGGAACGAATTGCGACGAGATGGCCTGGAAGTCAACCGCCACAATTTGTTACACCCGGAAGATCAAAAACGCGCATATATCACTGAGAAACTTTCCGAAGTACAAGGTCCAATTGTTGCGGTAAGTGACTTCATGCGGGCGGTGCAGGACCAGATCCTTCCCTGGGTGGAACAGCCCTTCCTCTCTCTTGGCACTGATGGATTCGGACTCTCGGACACACGTGGCGCCCTGCGCCGCCACTTCAAAGTCGACGCTGAATCGATCGCCATAGCGGTCTTGACACAACTTGCCCAATCTGGCCAGATTGAAGCCGGCATCGTCGCCGAAGCGATTGAAAAATATCAAATCTTCGACATTTCGGCAGCCGATCCGGGTAATACCGAAGGCTCCGGTTGATCGGCCGAATTCCTATCACAGACGTCTCTCCCGTCGTATTCTTCGCGGGAGAATTGTCTCCCGTCAAAGCGATACCAGGCGAAGCGATTGAAATTGCAGCCACAGTAATATTTGAAGGCCAAGGTTATCTGAGCGCAAACGCGATTCTCCTGGATGACACCGTCAAAGAATTAACGCGAGTCACTATGCGCGAAAAATGGCCAGGCAGCGATCGATATGAAGGAACACTCTTTGCTATTGAACCCGGCGAATACTCTTTCTATATTGAAGCATCTGTTGATGCATATCTAACATGGCACCATGACGCTGAAATTAAGATAAGTGCAAATATAGATGCCGAGCTCTGCTGCGACATCGGCGCACAGATATTTGAGGAGAAGTTAAAGCAAGACAAAAGCGCAAAGGAGCTGCTAGAACCAATTCTCCGCTCGCTCCGTAATACTTCGCTGGCGCCGGCAAATCGTTTCTCAATCGCAACTGCCCCTGCTGTACGCGAATACTTTCATCATTTCCCTTTCCGCAAATTGACCACAAAATCAGAGTCCTATCCTTTGCGCGTAGATCGCGAGCGGGCCCTGTTTGGTGCTTGGTATGAATTCTTCCCACGGAGCGAAGGGGCAACCAGGGACAGCAGCGGGACCTTTGCTACCGCCGCAAAGCGGTTGCCTAATATAGCCGCAATGGGGTTTGACGTAATTTATCTGCCGCCTATTCACCCGATCGGGCACACGCATCGTAAAGGCGCAAACAATTCACTAACCGCCGGACCGAATGACCCGGGTGTTCCATGGGCTATCGGCAATCGAGATGGCGGCCATGACGCGATTAACCCCGCACTTGGAACCATGGAAGATTTTGAACAGTTTGTTTACGTCGCTAAGAGGGCAGGCTTAGAAGTGGCGTTAGATCTGGCGCTGCAAACATCGCCAGACCATCCCTGGGTCAAAACGCATCCAGAGTGGTTTTCGCATCAACCCGATGGAACGATCGCGCATGCGGAGAATCCTCCAAAAAAATATCAAGACATCTATCCACTCAATTTTGACCAAGATTACGAGGGGCTGTCACGAGAGGTCTTGCGAATTATTCGCCTCTGGATCTCCAAGGGAGTGACCCTGTTCCGCGTGGATAACCCACATACGAAACCAGTTCATTTTTGGCGGGAGGTATTGGCGGTGATTCACGGTGAGGCACCGGAAGTGATTTTCCTGGCTGAGGCCTTTACCCGTCCCGCGATGATGCACGCTCTTGGCAAGGTGGGGTTCCATCAGTCGTATACGTATTTCACGTGGCGCACGACCAAGCAAGAGATAATTTCCTACGGGGACGAGGTCGCGCACGAAACAAGTTCGTACTTCCGCCCCAATTTTTGGGTCAATACGCCAGATATTTTGCCCCACCATTTGCAAAGCGGTAATCCGGCCATGTTCGCTTTGCGAGCGGTACTTGCTGCAACGCTTTCTCCGTCGTGGGGAGTGTATGCAGGCTACGAACTCTTTGAACATCGCCCCCTCAATGAAGGCGGCGAAGAGTACTTGGATTCAGAGAAGTACCAATTCCGTATCCGTGACTGGGATGGCGCAAATAAAAAGGGCCTCAGCTTGGCGCCGTTTATTACTCAACTCAACCAGATCCGCCGAGCACATCCAGCACTCCATCGACTGCGTAACTTGGTATTCCATAACACCGACTCGGATGCCATCATTGCCTACTCCAAGCGTGAAAGGTCGAATCTCATATTGGTCGTCGTGAATCTGGATCCGACTTTCGCGCAAGAAACCACGGTGCATTGGGACATGAAGGCCTTGGGCATAAATAGTGAGAACTTCACAGCCACCGATCTCTTGGACAAATCAACGTTTTCCTGGTCTGCTCACACTTTTGTCAGACTCGATCCCAGCCGAGCCTCTGGCAAAGTTGCTCACATTGCTCATGTAGAACTGAATTAGCATGACCTACCTCAATCCGCACTCCACGCTCGGAGAGTTGGATCTCTATCTCATTGGAGAAGGACGGCACGAAAAGCTCTGGGAGGTCTTAGGCGCACATATTCAGCGTGACCTTTCTGGAGAGTTGCTTGGCACTTCCTTCACTGTCTGGGCACCCAACGCCCAAAATGTGAGTTTGATCTGCGATGCCAATTTCTGGGATCGCAATACCCACAAAATGTTCCGGGTTGGCCGAAGTGGAATCTGGGAAACTTTCATTCCCGATATCGGTCCAGGGCTTAAATACAAATTTGCGATTCATCACAGTGATGGACGATGGGTCGACCACGCTGATCCACTCGCTCGTCATACAGAAATCCCACCTCTGACTGCGTCGGTCCTTTTCGAATCTGACTATCAATGGAATGACGAGGCATGGGTGACGCAGCGGAGGAAATTTGAGCCGTGGAGGAGACCCGTTTCCATATACGAAGTGCACCTGGGTTCTTGGAGGCTGGGATTAAATTACGTCGGCCTGGCTGCTCAACTGATCTCGTACCTGAAAGAAACTGGATTCACGCATGTCGAATTTCTCCCTGTAATGGAGCACCCTTATGGCCCTTCGTGGGGCTATCAAGTCACCTCATTCTTTGCGCCGACATCTCGCTTTGGATCTCCGGATGAATTTCGCTTTCTGATCGATCAACTGCACACTGCTGGCATCGGCGTGATTCTGGATTGGGTCCCCGCGCATTTTCCTAAGGATGAATGGGCCCTAGCCCGATTCGATGGAACAGCCCTCTATGAGCATGCAGACCCCCGGCGGGGAGAGCATCCAGATTGGGGGACTCTCATTTTCAACTTTGGTCGAAATGAGGTTCGCAATTTTCTCGTAGCAAGCGCCTTGTATTGGTTGGCTGAATTCCATATTGATGGTTTACGTGTGGATGCCGTTGCCTCAATGCTCTATCTTGACTACTCCCGTAAAGACGGTGAATGGCTCCCCAACAAATTTGGTGGGCGAGAAAACTTGGAGGCCGTACAACTTCTCAAGGAAGCGACATCGGCTGCTTACCGTTCTCATCCAGGAATCATGATGATCGCAGAAGAATCAACTGCCTGGTCTGGAGTTTCACGCAGCACAGATTCAGGTGGCCTTGGTTTCGGCTTTAAATGGAATATGGGATGGATGCACGACACCTTGAGTTACCTGCAACGGGATCCAATACACAGAGTTCATCACCATAATGAGATTACCTTTTCAATCTTGTACGCATGGAGCGAAAATTACGTACTTCCAATTTCACATGATGAGGTCGTGCATGGGAAAGGTTCACTGGTAAACAAGTTTCCTGGAGATCGTTGGCAGAAACTTGCAACACTGCGAGCGCTCTATGGATATATGTGGGCTCACCCCGGAAAGAAACTCCTCTTTATGGGAAATGAATTCGCCCAGAATGACGAGTGGAACGAGAGCCAAGGACTTCAATGGTTTTTGACGCAATTTAATGAACATCGTGGGATTCAGCACGCTATCGAGGCTCTCAATGAAAGATACAAGGAAACCCCGGCCCTCTGGGAGCGCGATACGGCTCCCGAGGGATTCACCTGGCTCATAGGACAAGACGCTACAAGCAATATTCTGGCCTTTGCTCGTTGGGATGATGTAGGTAGATCCCTTGTTTGTATAACAAATTTCTCCCCTATTCCACACGAGCGGTACACGTTGCCGATGCCGTTGTCTGGAAACTGGACTGAGGTCATCAATACCGACGATCTCGCTTTTGGTGGCAGCGGCATCACCAACTCAGAAATAGTGGCCCTCCCCCAGGGTGGCAATTGCGTCACTTTGCGAGTTCCGCCATTAGCGACAATATGGTTAGGGCAAAATTAAAGGTCGCTCTTTTTCAGTGCATTTGCAGTAAACGCGACACCTATCAACATCATGGCGGGAATCATCAGTGCCATAGCAATAGACGTGAGTTGAGCGGTCCAAGCGATAATACTTTTCATGATAACGACAAGGACGGTATTGATTGCGCCTAATTGACCTAGGACGACGCTACCGGGGGCCTTCGAGCGACGATTTGCCGCATCCATAAACGTTGGCGCAAGAAATGACATTCCCAGACCCGTCACAAACATGCCAATTGCAACAATTACAAACCCGAGAGTTGGTGAACTCTTACTCACCTGGACTCCAAGTGTAACTGTCACTATAAAAGTCACTCCACCAGTTATCGTGCAATACCTGACGAGTTGTTCAATTCGAATATGTTCGGTAATGCGATGGACGGTGAGTCGACCAATAATCATCGCAAGAACAATGAGAATATAGGGAATCGTGCTTACACCAGCACTCATATGAAGATCTTCTTTCGCAAAAATTGTTGACCAATCGCCTGTGGCAAGCTCCAACATGGTTCCACACGTGAGTCCGATGGTAATCACCCAGTCAACGGTGAAAGATGAAAAAAGAGAACGCAATGAAAATTCACTATTTGGTTCATGACTACCCTGCAACAAAGAGTCATCAAATTTCCGTAAAAGAACGAGAATCGTCACGTAAACAATTGCGGCAAGAACATCCAAATGAACCGCAAGTGAAACTCTGTTCGTTAGGAAACCTGACAGGATTGCCGAACTCAATGCACCGGCAGACCAGAAACCATGCATGCGTGGAATGAGCCGTTCGCCGACAGGGGCTTGCTCATGAAAAGCTTGACCATTTACTGAGATATGGAAAGCCGAAATACCGGCACCGAAAGCGATCACTGCCAGAAGGAACTGCCAGGTTGAGGTCAGGTGGGCAATAAGAGCTATGGACCCAAATAGCAATGTCGCGCTGGCGGTTAAAGACTTGCGCGTCCCGAAACGGTGTACAAGATGCCCGACTGTCAGCAAACTTACGATTGAACCTATTGCGCTAGCACTAATCAACGTACCAAATTGTCCATTGTCTAAATGGAGGTTCTGTTTCACCTCTGGGAAACGTGGAACCCACGCGATGATGCCAAATCCAAAAAGGAAGAAAAGTGCTGCTAAAGCTTTACGTTGGGGAGTTTTCATCAGAAAAGAGCGCTGGCAAGTGCACTGCGGGCTTTGACAAGTCGCGGATCAGCAGGATCAACCAATGCGAAAAGATCTAGCAAGTGCGATTTAACCCGCATTTGCTCGTCTCCTGCAGTGACGCGTACGCAGGCAAGCAATCGATTAAAAGAGGACTCCACATCTCCGCGGGCTATCTCCATATCAGCGCATTGGATTTGAAGGTCGATGTCATTCGGATTGGCCGTAGCCTCTATAGCAATCCTCTTCTCGTCAAGACCACTGGTTCGAATAAGGAGTTGCGTCTGCGCCAAGCCCAACTTTGCAAATGTATCTTGCGGTTTACGGGCAAGAAGTCTCTTGAATGCTGCTTCGGCAGCAACAAAGTCGCCAGATTCCAGAGCGAGGTGGGCTTCTTCCTCTTCCGGTTCAATTTGCTCTTGGACCGGCGCACCAACGCCCTGTTCAGCAGCGATAGAGAGAACTTTGTCGATCACCATTCGAATCTGTGCTTCAGGGTAATTCTGCTCGAAAAGTGGAATGAGTTGCTCGGCAACCAAAGCAACCGCATATGGAACCGATCGGGCTTGCAAAGCTTGCACTAGTTGGACTTCCACATCCACGTTCACCGTACCCAGAGTCCAACGGCCATCGTCACTGCTCTGCAGAGTTGATAAAACTTCGATCACTTTGAGAGATTCGGGACTTCTTGCCGACCAACAGGCCAATACCACCGGTCGCTCCCGCGACATGGTCAGAAATTCGTCGGCGAAGTTCACAGCCGTAACCTCTTTGCCCGCGAGCGCTTTGGGAGGCAGGGCCGGCTTTCCCAATGAGCTGAGGTCAACGGCGCGACCGAAGTTAGAAGGAAGAGTCATAGCCCCATCATGCCCTGATTTCCACGCCAGAATCGCGGCGGAAAGGCAGGACATCGGAAATATATGAATTGGCGGCAAAAATGAGGCCGACATCGTGCCCCGCCTTTTCACTCAAGTACCAACGGTGTTCGAGCACCTCATGAAAAAGTTGAGCCGGCTCGATCCGCCCCTGTAATTGCGACGGAACAAGATCAATAATCGGATAGAAAATATCCGTCAACCATTGCTTGGCCATGTATTCAATCGGCTCACTCGGTCTTGCTTGGCGGGTCCGATACCGATCAAAGGAGGCGATTATGCGCTTTGCTTGCAACTCTTCGGTCTCAAGCCCCATGAGGTCGTGAAGACGCTGTTGGTGATAGCCGGCTGCTACCAGTTTCGGTTGAAAATGCAGCACTTGATTCTCGCCATCAAGGGAGACGGAGACTTCCTCAACGGCGAACCCCAGATCCTGCAGTTGCCGCATGGCACGTTCGACCGCATGGCGGTCTGTGGGATCCAGCAGTTGTGGTTCTTTAAGCGCTGCCCATAACCTCCTGTAACGCTTGATTACGCCATCGCTTGCCCGGATGGGATCCATCCCTGGATACAGGACACCCGAGAGAGCCAAATCCTCAAGTTCGGCCGCCACATTGAAATGGGCAATATCGAGATCATGTTCACGTTGGCCATCGGTGAGCGCGCTCTGAAATTCTCCCGTTTCAGCGTCCACCAAGTAAGCGGCAAATCCTTCGGCATCTCTTCGAAAGAGAGCATTGGACAAAGAGCAGTCCCCCCACCAGAAACCTAAAAGATGTAGGCGCACCAGCAGTAAAGCCAACGCATTGGCCATCGTCATCACATCATGAGAAGTCACGACTCCAGAGAGCAGCACACGATAGGGCAATGAGTAGGGCAAGAAACGTGTTGCCAACGCACACGGCAACTCCGCGCCGTCAACATCGCTTCGTCCTTCAATTACCGCAATCGGTTCAACGCAAGGCGCATTCAAGTGAGAGAGTCGTCGCAATAAGCGATATTCCCGATTGGCAAACTCAGCGACCGTTTCCTTGATAGCATAAATCTCACTATCCAGAGCCGGGGATGCGCGCACCAAACGAACCACATGCCGCGAAATCCCTCGCTTTTCGGCAAGCGAGGGATCCTCTGCCCACTCTTCGAGCGGTAGTTCCCAAGGCAAACTAGTAACCGAAGCGATTTCCTCGCCCAACCCGGTGATCCGCAATGCCATGGTCTTATTCTTTCGTATCAATGTAAACGGCAGATGAACACCCACCTCTTACCAGTGATGCTTGTCACCACCGCTTACACTAAGGATATGACAATGTCCGATCACATCAAAAAAAGTGGCAGCAAGAGAAAAGTTAAACCTGTTGACTATGGAGCCCCTGGTTTACCCATCAACCACTCAAACCCCTTCTATTTTGGTTTCCTTGCCACGAGCGGTGGTCTTCTAGCGCTTATCCTTTTGCGCTCCCTTGCATCTGCAAGCCAGATCTTTGTGCTCATCATTATCGCTCTCTTCCTTGCAACTGGACTAAATCCAGCAGTTGAGGCAATTCGTCGTCGAGGTCAATCTCGTGCGATTGCGGTCACGATTATTTTCGCATGCGTGGTGCTCTTCGTCGTGCTATTTGCATGGCTAGTCATACCGCCTGTAGTTTCACAAGGTTCGCAACTCATCCATCGTGCACCTGCTTTGCTTTCCGAGTTGAAACATAACTCGACATTTGCTCGACTCAATGAACAGTTCGGCGTCATAGACACGTTACAGAAGAAACTTACGGCAATGACTGCCGATGGAACACTATTTATTTCCGCATTTGGTGGTGTAGTCGGAGTCGGGAAAACGGTGCTCTCTGGTGGTTTCTCGGCTTTGACGATTCTGGTCTTGACTCTTTACTTCCTTATTTCTCTGCCGAACATCCTTAAACTTGGTTTGCGTCTGGCACCAGCATCTAGACGAGACAGACTCTCTCGCCTTACAAATGGCATAGTCGACCGAATCGGAACTTACATAGGAAGTCAAATAAGTATTGCTGCAATCTCGGGAACCTTCATCTTTATACTATCTGCATCGCTTGGATTGCCATCTCCCGTAGCCCTGGCGATGTTGGTTTTCGTCTTTGACCTGCTCCCACTCGTCGGACACATCCTAGGAATCGCCGTTATCACGATCATCGCTCTAACTCAGTCGGTACTGATTGGAATTATCGCTTTCCTCGTGTATGCCGCCTATATCCAGGTAGAAAATTACTTCATTGCTCCGCGAATCATGCACAGAACTTTGTCGGTCCCTGGATTGGTAACAATAATTTCTGCATTAGTTGGAGCTACCTTGCTCGGATTGGTTGGCGCGCTTCTCGCTGTGCCAATTGCAGCGTCAATCATCCTAATTCTGGATGAAGTGGTATTTCCGCGAGCGGATGCTTCCTAAGTCTTAGAACTCCGTTGGCAAGGGCAAGCGACCTGGCGCAACCTGGCGAACTATTTCTGTAAGAACGCGGTACACGGATGGTTCGCCTACCCAGAGATGTTTGGCACCGTCGACAGGGATGATTTCAACTTGATTCAAGGGAGAAAAGCGTTGACGTGCTTGCACTGGCGGAAGATAGTCGTCGAACTCTGGAATAAGTGCGATTACCGGGCGCTCATCCGAGTTCCAATACTGGAGTTGCTCGAGGGTCGTTGTCCGAAGTGGAGGGCTCAGAAGGATGAGACCCTTGTGCCGGGAATCCTTGGCATGCTGCAAAGCGAGATCGGTTCCAAATGACCACCCGACTACCCAGAGGTTGGACAATCCAAGTTCATCAAAACAGTAAGAGAGCATGGCCCTTACATCTAGGCCCTCCTTTATGCCGTTATCAAAACTACCTTCACTCACGCCGGCATCACTGGCTGTACCACGCGTGTTGAAGCGCACGACCGTAATCCCGGCCAACGCTGGCAAACGATTGGCGGCTTTCTTGAAAATGTGACTGTCCATCATCCCGCCGGCTGTGGGCAATGGGTGAAGACAGAGAATGGCGCCGGTTGGATTACTCGCCGGGCGCGCCACTTCGCCAACGAGGTTAAGGCCGTCGCTCGTAGGCACATTGATAGGTGTCCGAACGGCGGGCAGGACTGTGTTGGCGCGGATCAACTCGGACATATCGGTAATTGTATCTGGGCGAAAGAACTAACCACGACTAGGCTCTTTCTCATGACCCTCATCGCTGACTCATCATTTACTTCACATTATCCAGTCACGGGTGAAGTTCTGGCTACTTAC
The DNA here is from genome assembly GCA_036382195.1 of Candidatus Nanopelagicaceae bacterium. Lineage (GTDB taxonomy): Bacteria > Actinomycetota > Actinomycetes > Nanopelagicales > Nanopelagicaceae > QYPT01. Next base: position 2,249 of record DASVIG010000089.1, on the reverse strand, counting down.
CCGATACATAGTGAGAGCGATGTTCGCGATGCGGTGGCAGCCGCCCGTCGAGCGGCACCGCAATGGCAGGGACTGGGATATATGGGAAGAAAGAGAGTCTTGCTGGCGTGGAGCAAACTCCTCATTGACCGAGTAGATGAATGCGCCAAACTCATCTCCGGCGAAACTGGAAAGCCGACGAGTGATGCGAAACTTGAAGCCAGCCTGGCAATTGGACATCTATCCTGGGCCGCGCGCAATGCACGCAACGTGCTCCGAAATCAACATCGCCGTCCGGGAGTCATTATGGCTAACATGACAGCAACAGTTGAGCGATCGCCCTTTGGGGTTGTCGGTGTCATCGGGCCGTGGAATTACCCAATTTTTACCCCATTAGGTTCTATTTCCTACGCATTAGCAGCGGGAAACACCGTTGTATTTAAACCAAGTGAATTTACTCCTGGCGTCGGGATCTGGTTGGCAGAGACTTTTGCCGAAGTTGCGCCTAGCCACGATATCTTCTCCGTCGTAACCGGTTTGGGAGATACCGGACGGTCACTCTGTGAAAGCGGTATCGATAAACTTGCCTTTACTGGTTCTACGAAGACCGCGAAAATCGTTGCGGCTACCTGCGCCAAAACATTAACCCCCGTCATCCTCGAATGCGGAGGCAAAGACCCGGTCATCATTGCCGCGGATGCAGATATCAAAACTGCCGCAGATTTCACCCTCTGGTCGGCGATGTCCAATGCCGGACAGACGTGCATAGGCGCAGAGCGCGTCTACGTTCACGAAAGCGTGGCAGAGCAGTTCATTTCTGTAATGGTTGAGTTGGGGAAAAAGATCAAACCAGGAGCACCGGGACATGGAAACTACGGGCCTGCGACCATGCCGAAGCAACTCGACATTATCGAATCCCATATTGCAGATGCCATCGCAGGGGGTGGTCAAGCCGTTCTGGGCGGGATGGATTCGATGAAGCGCCCCTTTGTAGAACCCGTGATTCTCGTTAACGTCCCCGAGGATTCAATGGCTATGCAGGACGAAACTTTTGGTCCGGTAATTATCATCAATCGCGTGCATGACATGTCTGAAGCAATCGCACTCTCCAATGCATCACGGTATGGACTCGGTGCATCGGTCTGGTCTAAAAGCCAAGGACATGAGATCGCATCACAACTGCAATGCGGCATGGTTGCAATAAATTCCACCATTTCTTTTGCGGCGGTGGCATCTGTTCCCTTTGGTGGAGTTAAGGATAGTGGATACGGCCGCATTCACGGCCCTGAAGGACTCTTGGAATTTACTTATGCGCGTTCCGTCGTGCGAGCTCGTTTTCAACTGCCAGTCTCATTCACTAGTTTCAGGAGAAATGCATTTGCAGATCGTTTAATTGTCGGATTGGTGAAGGCCCTTAGAAACGTCGGCTGATTAGCAATTCACTCTCAGTACCGAGGCGCGTTGCGTGTGCGTTCAACTCTTGGTGTGCGATGCGCACGCTTTGCCCAACAGGCATTGTGCCAATGACGTCTGCTCTCAACATCATCTTCCATCCAAGCAACTGTATGAGGCGTTGCCATGGGAATCATCTGATCGCATCCAGGGCAGCGATAGGGTTTGGTTGAACTGGATCCCGTTATCTTCCTCACTCTATAGATTCCCTCAGCATGTTCTTCAATTGCCTCACCTGACGTGCTGATATCTCGCTCTTCCTCTTTGGGTCTGCGGTTTTTAGGGTGGTTGCGTCGGGGGCTCATGCCCTTATCTTTTCGCATTTCATACTCCCTGGTGGCAGGATGATGCTGTGAAAACGATCGAGGTCCGTGACCTTCATAAAAGTTACGGGTCGGTTCGCGCTGCCGATTCCGGAGAGGTAACCGTCTTGAATTTCGACCCCCAGGTCAAGGGAGTTAATGCGCGCGAATCCCGCAATTTCAAATGGGACCTCTCATAAAGCGGCCGTTTCTCGCGCTATCTATTGCCATAGCGATGATTCTTGGGACATCCGGAGCAATTGCTGCGACGACCTCTCCCACCGCGAAGCCCAGTGTGAAGGCCACCGCGAAGCCAGTCCCGAAGAAACCCGTGGTGAAGGCCACCGCGAAGCCAGTCCTGAAGAAACCCGTGGTGAAGAAACGGCCGATCTACAGATGGAAACCTGTTGGCGTAACGCCATCACCGGCTCCACGATGGTCGCCTAAAAGTTTTTATAAGAACGGAGAAGTTTATGTGAGAACTCCATCAACTACCGAGTTGCTCGGAGTGCTATC
>DASVIG010000088.1:0-31215 GCA_036382195.1 Candidatus Nanopelagicaceae bacterium | reverse complement strand
ATCTCATCTGGGGTGGTAATGGTCAACATAATTATTCAAGGTTAGTAGATACGAGGATAGAAAAATGCGGGGACCTGGTTTCCCAGATCCCCGCACCAATCCACTTAGTTACTACTGGTAGAACTTCAACAGCGGAGCACGGAAGAACCTATCGACGCTCAGATTCTTAGCCGTTCGGAGAAGGTAATAGAGCTGCCCACCGGGAAGAAACTTGCCAGTGGTGCCGGCCGTTGTGAGCTCCTTTGCGACGACCAAGTATTGAGCCGTCGTAAAGTTACAGTGGTTTGTGCCGGGCGCTGCCGGAGTACTGGTTATCGGCGTACCTTTCGAATCGAAGGTTGTATACGTAGAAGGCGTAGTGCTCCAAATTGAGAGCAACTTCTTCTGCGGGCTCGCGTAGGTGTGTGTAGTTTTGTAGAGACCATAAGCCTTTGCTTTCTCAGCAGCATATTGAATTGCGTACTGATCAGCCAACCACTGCGAGGCGCCGGCCGGGGTCACCGGATCAGCGACGCCAACCATGGTGATCGTTGGGACATTGATCTTGCCTGTGTGCGATAGCAACGCACGCATCTTGGTCACGGCAGCAGCATTACCAACTGCGCGAGGTGCTCCAGGGTTTGCCGCACTGAGTCCACCCAACATGGCATTGATTGCATCGTCTCCACCCAGGGCGGCGTTAAAGACGACGCTTTCGTCTGTAACGCGCGCTGCATAATCAGTCTTGGTGTTATCGTAAATCGCACCACCTGATTGCTGTTCGACATCGCGAGTCACAAGTACACCCAACGCGGCTGCATTGGTGCCATTTTCTAGGATGGCAAGTGCTGGGCTGATTGCCAACGGGAAAGCCAACTTCAAAGCACCTTCGGGGCCTGAAATTGAATCGAAGTGGGCACTCTGTGTACTGATGCCAGACATCAGGCCGATCAAGAGCAAGGCGCTACGGACTGGAATTCCAGCAGCAGCTAGAGCTTTGCCGGTTGCGCTGGATGTATCGGGCCAAGCGCCAGATGACATTGCGGCTTGGATCTTTCCCATAACGGTGAAGACCTTGATGAGGTCTGCATACGCTTCCGCATCGCTTGCGTAATTTCCAGCCTTAATGGTGGGATCGAAGAAAGTCTTCATCCCCCACAGGAAATCGCCAGCCATCGTGAGTTCGTTTTCCACGGTGCCAGCAGCCATGCACATCGGAGCAACTGCATCCACCAGTTCAGGATGCGTTTCAGCCAGTGCCTGAGTGATAAAACCACCAAGAGATTCACCCCATGCCACAACGTGCGTAGTGGCAGGAAATTGCTTCTTGAATATACCAATCAACTCAACATCGGTTGCAACCCCAGAATCGGCATTCCACCCTTGACGGGCAAATCCCGACCCAGCAATGGCAAATCCGTTACTCAGTAAGTATTTCATTACAGAAGTATCGGTACTACCGACAAGAGGTCCTGGTTGTGGTGTATTAGTGACCTTATATCCGCCGATAAGAGGTATCCCAGTCGGGATGTCTATGTTGTAACGGTAGCCATGGGAATAGAGAACTAGAGTGCCATTGAAGTTACCTGGTACTTGCATGACATAAGGAGCAGAGTCGCTAGTAACGCCTTGGCATGAATCCAGTGCAGCTTTGCCATCGCAGAGCGGTCCAGCAGCTTGAGCAGTTGTTGGGACTGCAACAACCATCATTGTTACCAATGCGGTCGCCGATAGCAGCGAGATAATGCGGGATTTCTTCATAGTTATAGTCCTCATTTGGTTGTTGGCAATCCGTTGGTTGGCATTGCTGGTCGCTTGTATTTGGATTTAACCACGGCACCAGTGCCAGAGTCAGTTGTGTAGACGGTATAAACGCCACCGTTTGGTTTGATTGTTGCCGTCGCGTCATAAGTACCAAACCAGTATCCGGTATAACCAACATGACTGGTTGCAGAGACTGCCATAGGAGAAAGACCCGCACTAGCAAAAGTCGTGCCTTTCTTTTCAATTGCAGTGATCAGGCCTTTTCGCGTGAGGTTCCTACCCACAGCAGCAATTGCCTGAACAGTTATGAAAGCGGTGTTCATGCCAGCCAGGATGTTGTTATCGAAAACTTTATCAACAGGTGCACTGGTGTTGTACTTCGTATTGATAGTTTGAAATAACTTCACATATTCATCCGTCGTATCCGAAGGTGCGGGGATGAACGATGCAGTCTCAACTCCATTAAGAAGAGGGGCGGGAACTCCGGCTCCCAAAATGGTTGTGGCATCTCCGCCGACAGACCCGAGAATCCTTTTAGGACCGAACTTCCCAACATAAGCTGCGTAAAGAGCGGCCGCAGTAGCGCTGGAAACGCCAAAGAGAACAACTACTTGAGCACCTGCCGTGGCCAATTTCGTGATCCATGTTGCAGGCACGCCAGAAACGCCTTGGGATAGCGGCGCATAAGGAACTTTGATGTCAAAGTTCAAGCCAGCTGTCTTAAAGCCAGCCAGGGCATCGCGTCCGAAGTCATCTGCCTGGTAGAGGAGCCCGAGCTTCTTACCTGGGTATGTCTCTTTAATATATTGAGCCATAATTTTTGCTTCCATTATGTAGGAAGGAAAGAGCGAGAAGGTTGTTGGGTATGTCTTCTTAACTGCAAAGCCGCTATAGCCAGTATTGACAAATAGATCCGGAATACCACGTCGTGCCGGACTGACCGAAGCCGCAACCGCTTTGTTGTTTGCCGTACCCAGCGCACCAACAAGAGCAAAGACCTTATCTTTCAAGATCAACTCATTGGTCTTCTGTACTGATGAGGTGGGCGTGTAGGCATCGTCTTTAACGACCAAAGTAATTTTTCTACCATTCACGCCACCATTGGCGTTTACATAATCAAAATAGGCCTTCATCCCACCAGGGATTTTTTTGTACCCGGGGGAAGCGGCACCTGACATCGGGAGAGTGATACCTAACTTGATTGTGGTGGAAGTAACTCCTACCTCGTAATGAGGCGAGAAAGCTTGGGCTGGCACACCTGCGAGAGCAAGGCTGCTGGTTGCGATCACCGCAGAAGCCACGAGAAACTTCCGACGATTCATTCCGATCATGTATGTCCTTCCATTGAGGTTGGGTTGACCAAGTTACCGATGAGTACTCGCACTCCTGCGAGAGCGGATCCTGCGCACCTGTTCAGCTGGCCCGTTGGGAACGAGAAGAACCACGAGAACGAGTAACGCACTCACCAATAGACCCGGCAAGTTCGTGGTCACGTTATCCGAAGTCGCGAAGCGACTGGTTATCGCATCGGCAATCTCGGGGGTTGCAACCAAGGTCACTGCTCCAATCATGACCCCTGGCAGGCTAGTTACGCCAGAGAGCACCGCGCCTGTCAGCAAAGAAAATGAAAGAGCCAGCGGGAAGGCACTCGGTGAAACAGTACTTATGGTCATCGCCAATAACGCACCTGCCAGGCCTGCCAGGCCAGCGCTCACAGTAAACGCCAAGGTTTTTGCCTTGCCGACATGAATACCCACCAATTCAGCAGCGACCTCGTTATCGCGAACTGCCCGCCAAGTCCGTCCAAAACGCGAGCGGAGAATATTCTGCAAGGACCAGATAGCAATGAGTGCTGTCACTCCCGCAATCCAGAAATACCACTTGTAGGGCGAGAACGTCGCTCCCAGTCTGGCCGGGGGCATTCCCACGTCAAAGAGCAGGCCTTGTTCGCCTCCCAGAAAACCAAATTGATTGGCGATAGATGGCAAGCCCACCGCTAGAGCCAGAGTTGTGCCGGCCAAATACGGTCCCGATAGTCGCGCCGCCGCCGTGCCAAGAACTGCACCAGCAGCCGCAGCAACAAGAATCGCGACTATGAAACATAACCAAATTGGGAACGAAAAATAATTATGAGCCAGAGCAGCCGAGTATCCACCAATGGCTAAGAGAGCACCATGGCCCAACGAAACTTGTCCTGAGTATCCGGTCAATAAGATCAACGAAGAAATTGCAATCACATACATGGCCAAAGTCGCACCCTGGTAAACACGCAACTCATCTACACGATTACTGGCAAGGAAAAGCAAGATACCCACTGTAATAAAAAACATCAATCGGCCGATATTCGAGTGTCGCAGTTTATGCACGGCGACCTCGTTTCGTTCCAATCAGACCGCTTGGGCGGATCAACAGCACAAGAATTAAAACTACGAACGCAGTGATGAATACAAGGGACCCGCTGATGTACGTGAGCACAAAGGCTAAGACCAGACCTAGAAGGAGGCCGCCAATAACCGCGCCGACCAGACTCTCGAGGCCGCCAATAACCGCTGCAATGAACCCAAATACCAGCAAGAGACTAAATTCGAGTGAATCAGAGGAGAGCGCGCCGGTGCCATTGGGAGTTTGCAACATTCCCGCGGCAGCGCCCGCCGCACCGGCCAACGCCCAACCGAGAGTGCGAATTCCGTCAACCCGCACCCCTGCAAGCCGTGCAATCTCTGGCGCATATGCCGAAGCCCTAAGAGCAAGACCGATATTTGTCCTTTGGAAAATCAACGATAGGACTAGGACAAGGACAAGGGTCGCACTGACGATGAGAAGTTTGAGAGGTGAAAAAGCCAGCGTATGTCCAGATATAGTGAAACCGACATTCGAAACAGGAGGTCGAATATTCGCATCCGTACTTCCCAGGACCATTCCGATTCCAGCACGTATCAATCCCAGGAGACCAAGGGTTGCGATAATTGGCGCCACTCCCGCAATCGGCCCTTGAGTATTACGGCTAAATAGCAGACGCATGAAGACGAGATCGACTAATGCGGAGATAAGAGCGCCAAAAATCATTGACAGGACGAGGGCTATCCAAAATGAGTGGAAGCGTTGTATAAATTCGAAGCCAATATAGGTCGACAGCAAGGCTTGGCCAGCCTGAGCAAAGTTCACTACTCGAGTGCTACGCCAGACCAGAACCAATGCAATTGCCATAAGCGAGTAGATAGATCCTGAAGTGATACCAATTAGAAAGGTGTTGATTAACTGAAACATCGTCAATACCCCAGGTATGCCGCACGAACTTGCGGATCAGCGATAAGTTGTTGGGCGGTATTCGTCACTGCAACGCGCCCCAAATTGAGAACTATGCCAACATCCGCAATTTCCAGAGCGCTCATGGCATTCTGCTCGACGAGAACGACAGTCAGACCCATCTGGATTGTCAGTTGACGGATACTTGCAAAAATCTGGGCAATAACCAGAGGTGCCAATCCCAGCGAGGGTTCGTCTAGTAAAAGCAGTTGCGGCTTTGACATAAGCGCCCTGCCAATCGCCAACATTTGCCGCTCGCCACCCGAGAGCGTGTCTGCAAGTTGTGACAAGCGCTCGCCTAAGCGAGGGAATGTCTCGAGAATGGCATTCCTTGTTTCTCTCGCCTCGCCAGGGTTCTTGCGCCAGAGTGCGCCGAGGTCAAGGTTCTCCTCCACTGAGAGTTCGGGAATTACAGATTTGCCTTCAGATACATGCGAAACCCCATGTCTCACTAGCACCTCTGGCTTTGCATGAAGCAGGTCATAATCGTGCCATGTCGCGTGTCCACTCGTTGAGTGCTTCAGTCCTGAGAGCGATCTCAATAACGTGGTTTTTCCCGCGCCATTCGCGCCGATAACAGCGGCAAGTTGACCTTCTTCGATACGAAATGAGACACCATTCACCGCACGAATCGCTCCATGATCGACGCAAAGGTCCGAGACGATTAGTGTCATGTTGCGCTGGTTCCCAAATAGGCCGCTATCACTGCCGGGTCACGGCGAACAGTTTCAGCGGCACCACTAGAAATGACTTCACCAAAGTTGAGAACATACAGACGATCACAAACCGACATGACAACGTCCATGTGATGCTCAACAAGAAGTACGGAACACTGGAGTTTTAAGTTATGAATCAAACTATTCATCCACTCAATATCTTCGTTACCTAATCCGCCAGCCGGTTCATCCAGCATCAAGACTTTAGGTTCACTCACTAGCGCTCGGGCAATGGCAACCCTTTTTGTGTCCGGGTAAGACAGGGTGTCCGCGCGACGATTAGCTAAACCTGTTGCGTATACGCGCTCTAGTGCCAACATCGATCGATCGACCAATTTCTTCTCGTCTTTTGCATTCAAGCCAAGAGTTGCAGCGGCAAATCCAGAGTGGGCGAATTTTTTCGCACCCACCATAATGTTCTCTAATACAGTCAGGTCGGAGAAAAGGCCAACCCCTTGCAATGTCCGTGCGATACCGAAATTAACCAGTTGATCGGTCCGCGGCCATTTATGGGACTTGCCGCCAAGGGTGAGTTCTCCCGTAGTGGGCTTAACCAGCCCGCAGAGAGAATTAAACAACGTCGTCTTGCCAGCACCATTAGGGCCGATTACGCCGACTACTTCTTCACGATTGAGTTCAAAATAAACATTGTTGAGGGCGCGCAGTCCTCCAAAATCGACGGAGAGATTCTTGACGGCAAGCAGGGATGTGGAGGTCACGCGTCCCTTTCTTCAATGATGGACTGGCTTATAGATTCTAGGCACCCGCGGCCCGATGCGAGTGACTATCTCATAATTAATACTCTGGCTGGCCTTACCCCAGTCATCAGCCGTGTATTCACCATCATTGCCAGCTCCAAAAACGGTAACCCAATCCCCTGCATGGGCAGAGGAGTTTGGACCAAGGTCAACTACAAATTGATCCATTGAGACACGTCCAATGATCGGAGCTCTACTTCCAGCCAGAAAAACTCCAGCACCTTGGGCAATGCGCGGAATACCATCGGCATAGCCCATTGCAATGACTCCGAGCTTGGTGTCCTGGGAAGTTTTAGCAGTTCCCCCGTATCCCACTGGCGTACCGGCAAGAACATCCTTTACCAGATGAAGTTTGGCTCGAACTGTCATTGCTGGTTTCAAATTCAGATCTGCAGAAGTACCAAGATGTTCCAAATCTGGGGTGAGCCCATACATCGCTATTCCGGTACGAACCATGTCGCAATGAGCAGAAGAATCCATCAGTGTTGCCGCAGAATTCGAAAGATGGTGAATCTCTGGCTCTATACCAACGCGATTGAGATCATCTGACATCTCAACAAATCGCCTTAACTGTGCAGCATTTTGAGGTTGACCTGGCTCGTCTGCCCGCGCAAAATGCGAAAAGAATCCAATCACCTCGACATTTACGTCGGATACCAGCGTCTCCAAAAATATTTCCCACTCATCTAGAAATCCACCTCGCGTCATCCCCGTATCGACCTCGATATGAATCCGTGCTCGTTTCTCAAGTTTCTCGGCAGCGGAGGAAATTTCCGTAAAGATTTCTATCGACGGTACTGCTAGATCAATCCCAGCTTCTATTGCGCTTGCATAATCGGATCCTGGTGGAACCATCCAGGCCAATATCGGCACCCTTATCCCGGCGTGGCGTAGAGAGAGAGCCTCTTCGAGAAGGGCAACTCCCAGCCATTGCGCCCCCGTGTCGATCGCGGTATTTGCCACAGGGATCAGTCCATGACCATAGGCATCGGCTTTTACAACTGCGAGAAGTGGGACGCCAGCATGCACGATCAGCCTCTCGATATTTGCTGCAATAGCAGAGAGGTCGATTTCAACTTGGGCGCGATTGGTCACTAGTTTCTTTCCACGATCACAACTGCCGAGGCAATACCGGCATCATGGGAAATTGAAAGGTGAACCTTGGCACCCTCTATCAATTGGGCAATTTCACCACGAAATAGGAATTCAGGTTTACCCGATTCCAGATTAACAATCTCGGCATCCAGCCACGGAAGACCTTTACCCGCGTTAAGAGCCTTGGCAAGTGCCTCTTTCGCCGCAAAACGCGCCGCTTGGGATGAGATTGGCAACGATAGCTCGACGGCCGTAAAAAGACGTCCGCCAAGAGAAGGGGTCCGCTCTAACGACGCTGCAAAGCGATCGATATCTACTACGTCAATCCCGATGCCCTCGATCATGCCCCAATACTAAGCCTCAAGAAGGCTGACTATTAGAAGGGACGAAGCGATCCACGGCGATTATGAGCACCAGTAATGCACCGCCGATGAAGAGGCCTCCGAGTAGATCTGAGAACCAATGGGTATTTCGAAAGAGAGATACAGCGCAGACCGCTGACGTTATTGCTCCGACGGAAAAAGCAAGTAAGCGCCCATGGAAAACTTCACGGTGGGTGTACCGATATATAAGGTAAGCCAGCATCCCCCACGTCAACAGGGCATTAGATGCGTGACCACTGGGATAGGACAAGCCTCCAGCTTGAATGAGATCAATATTGAGTCGAGGTTTGGTTCGTCCAATACCTAACTTAGCCAGACCGACGACAAGATTGAGGGCAAGTACCGACAAAACTGCCAAATTCAAGGGACGCCATGTTTTGAACTTGAGGGCGATGATCAAGGCGACAATGATAAGGACCGTCGCCGTGAGACCGCGCAGGCCCAAGTTATCGATTTTCTTGAATAGGAAGTCAATCCATGGGGTGAAATTATGCCTTTTGGCGTGGGCGATGCGACCATCAAAACTTATGAGCGGGCCGTTGGATATAACTTGCTGTGTCACGATCAAGAAACCGAAAAAAGATAGTCCAGCCCACCGCAACGCTCGATTCATCTGGGCTCGACGTAGATCGACCACTTTTTCCACTTACTCCACCGTTACTGACTTGGCCAAGTTCCGTGGTTGATCAACATCATTGCCGCGAGTTACTGCCATTTCATAAGCAAATACTTGAAGTGGAACGGTGGACAAGACTGGCTGCATCAAAGCCGGTGCAGTAGGGACTCGGATGATGTGTTCGGCGCCCGGGACTTCCGCGCCCTCTTCTGCAATCACAATTACCCGCGCACCGCGTGCTTTTACTTCCTGGATGTTACTTAGCATCTTTTCATCCAACCCGTTTTCGTGGCCAAAAGGGAGGATGGCGATCACTAAGGAGCCTTCTTCAATAAGTGCAATGGGACCATGCTTAAGTTCGCCTCCGGCAAAACCCTCGGCATGCATGTAAGCCAACTCTTTCAATTTCAAGGCGCCTTCAAGTGCCACGGGGAATCCGACATTGCGTCCTAGAAATAGAACCGAGGTTGCCTTGGCAAAACTTCGGGTCAACTCGCGAAGAGGTTCAACCGTCTCAAGAATCTGCTCTATCTTTCCGGGCAGTTCGACCATCTCATCAAAAATGCCCTTTACTTCTTGGCCGGTCATAACTCCACGCGCTTGGGCTAAGTAGAGCCCGATCAAATAGACCGCAATAACCTGCGTGAGGAAGGCTTTGGTGGATGCCACGGCAATTTCAGGGCCCGCATGCGTATAAATCACGGCATCGGATTCTCGGGGAATCGTAGAGCTGACGGTATTGCACACAGCCAATATGCGCGCACCTGCCGCCTTAGCATGACGGAGCGCCATCAAGGTATCCATCGTTTCGCCAGACTGCGAGATGGCAATAACGAGAGTCCTGTCATCAATCACCGAATCGCGATAGCGGAACTCACTGGCAATCTCTACTTCGACCGTGATTTTCGCCCACTTTTCAATCACGTATTTCGCCACCATTCCTGCGTGATATGCCGTACCGCAGGCAAGGACGACGATCTTCTTCAAATTCTTTATCTCATCTTTGGATAGATGCAGTTCGTCAAGCACGATCTGGTTCTGGTAATTCAGACGGCCGAGCAAAGTATCGGCGACCGCTTTGGGCTGCTCAAAGATTTCTTTGAGCATGAAGTGATGGAATCCACCTTTCTGTGCTGCACTTGCGTCCCACGTAATTTTGTACTCTTTTGGTATCAAGATAGAACCATCTAAATCAGTAATCTCAATTCCTTCTGGGGTGATCGTGACCACCTCATCTTGGCCGAGTTCGACTGCTCGCTTGGTGTAATCGATGAATGCTGCGACGTCCGAGGCCATGAAGTTCTCTCCATTGCCCAGCCCAACGACCAAAGGTGAATTGCGACGAACGCCGACGATCACTTCGGGCTTATCCGCGTGAATTGCCAGCAACGTGAATGAGCCACGCAGAAACTTCACCGCCTCTCGCATTGCGGCGGATAGATCGCCATGATGTAACTTGCGTAGATCACTCAGCAAATGTGCAACGGATTCGGTATCAGTCTCTGATTCAAATCTATGTCCACGATCAATAAGGTCAGCCCGCAATTGCGTGTAGTTCTCGATAATCCCGTTATGAATAACCGCAAGTTTTCCCTCGTTGTCAACATGAGGATGCGCATTTCGATCGGTAGGCCCGCCATGCGTTGCCCAACGTGTATGACCGATGCCGCTGTGCGCGGTCGGAAGCGAATTCCCTAAAGCAGCTTCCAGGTTTCCTAATTTGCCCGCGCGTTTTTCTATATAGAGTCGATCTGGCGTTCCGAGCGCAATTCCTGCTGAATCGTAACCACGGTATTCGAGTCTGCGTAGGCCTTCAATAAGCGGAGTGATGGCAGATTGCGATCCTGTGTAACCGACAATTCCACACACCTGCTACCCCAATTCCTGCTGTACGACCTCTGCAAGTCTCATCGCAATTTCAGAGGCCACGGTATCACTTGAGGCTTCGACCATCACACGAACCAACGGCTCGGTCCCAGATATCCGCAATAACACTCGGCCATTCTCGCCCAAATCATTTTCTGCAGCGCGCACGGCATCGTTGATTGCGACCGACGACATCAATCTCTCTTTGGCAACGTCTTTTACATTGATCAGGACTTGGGGGAAGCGGGTCATCACACTGGCCAACTCGTGTGCACTCTTGCTCGAGCGCTTTATTTCTTGAAGCAGTTGAAGTCCAGTCAATATTCCGTCACCCGTATTGGCGAGGTGTTTCAAAATGACGTGACCGGACTGTTCGCCACCCAGAGAAAGATCTGATTCAATCAACTTTTCAAGAACATAACGATCTCCCACGGGAGTCGTAATGACTTTGATGTCAGCTTGTTTCATCGCTTCCATGAATCCCAAATTGCTCATCACAGTGCCGACTACAGAATTGCTTTTCAATTCACCGCGCGATTTCAAACTCAAGGCCAAGATGGTCATAATCTGATCGCCATCGATATCGTTTCCAGAGCCGTCAATGGCCAAACAACGATCTGCATCGCCATCATGGGCTATTCCAATATCTGCGCCGGTTTCTAGAACTTTCGCGCGAAGTGCTTCCATATGCGTCGAGCCGCAATTGTCATTGATATTCCAACCGTTGGGTTGATCGGAAATCGCAATAACTTCTGCGCCAGCACGGCGGTAGGCCTCGGGCGCCACGAAAGACGAAGCCCCGTTGGCACAGTCGACAACGACTTTGATGCCATCCAGAGGCGTATCAAGAGATGTCAGCAAATGAGTGAGGTATCGCTCGGTAGCGGTGTCATCGTTGATGGCACGTCCTACGTCGCGCCCCGTTGGTCGTTCCCATGGTTGGCGAAGTCTCGCTTCAATTGCCGCTTCAAGGGCATCATCGAGTTTTCCTCCACCGCGCGAGAAGAACTTGATCCCGTTATCCGGCATGGGGTTATGGGATGCGCTAATCATGACGCCGAGATCTGCACCACTGTCGGCAACCAAGTAAGCAATCGCAGGTGTCGGCAGAACGCCCACACGGTAGACGTCGACCCCTGCGCTGGTTAATCCAGAAACTACTGCTGCTTCTAGGAATTCGCCCGATGCGCGAGAGTCTTGCCCGACGATGGCGCGGGGGCGACTCTTGGTGGAGCCCAGACTTTCAACGAGAATGTGGGCAGCAGCAACTGCAACGTCCAGAGCTAACTCTGCGGTGAGGTCACGGTTTGCCAAGCCACGAATGCCATCGGTGCCAAAGAGCGCCATGTTCGCGGACTAAATATCGCGGATGTGAATTAACGCTTGCTGTATTGCGAGCGCTTACGTGCCTTCTTCAGACCGTATTTCTTTCGCTCGATAACGCGAGCGTCACGGGTAAGGAAGCCAGCTTTCTTCAAAGCCGGACGGTGAGCTTCCTCATCAATTTGATTGAGTGCACGTGCAACACCTAAGCGGAGGGCACCTGCTTGACCGGAGACTCCGCCGCCGTCGATACGGGCAAAAACGTCGTAACCATTTTCAGCACCAACTGTGCGGAATGGTTCGGAAATCAGTTGTTGGTGAACCTTGTTTGGGAAGTACACATCCAGTGCCTTGCCATTAACAACCCAACGTCCTGTGCCAGGTGTCAGACGAACGCGAGCAACTGCTTCTTTACGACGACCAGTCCCGCCACCCGGTGCTTTAATCGCCGGGCGATTAGTTGCGGCGGCTGGTGTTGACGATGTATATGAAGTAGGAACTTCGGTCTCGTCTAGATCATCAATTACGGTGTTATCAGACATCATTGATTCTTATCCTCTACTTAATGATCTGTGAAACTTGGTCGAATACGTATGGAGTTGGTGCTTGTGCAGCGTGTGGGTGCTCGGGTCCCGCATAAACTTTGAGTTTGGTGGCGGCTGCGCGACCTAAAGTGTTCTTGGGCAACATTCCCTTGATGGCTTTTTCCACGGCGCGGGTTGGGTACTTCACCAAGAGATCGCCGTACACGGTGGATGTTAAACCGCCTGGAAAACCTGAGTGCTGATGTGCAAACTTCTGCGTGACTTTCTGACCAGAAAGGGCAATCTTGTCGGCATTGATGATGACGACGAAGTCGCCCATATCCATGTGAGGGGCAAAGGTCGGTTTGTGCTTGCCGCGTAACAAGACTGCAGCGTGGGTTGCAACTCGACCCAATACAACGCCTTCAGCGTCGATGACGTGCCACTTACGGACGGCATCTCCTGGCTTTGGACTATATGTACGCACGCGCTTGCCCTCGCTTCTACTGAATGACTTTTCCCTTGCGGCGCCCAATTGGCGCAGGAGGGTAAGGGTACCCGTGGGGGCGTCAATGGGTCAAAACGCAACTTTTCCCGCTACAGTCGAGACTCCGACAGGCTCAAAAGGAGGCAAATTGTTCCGTCCAGTGAATTATTTCCTCTTGGGATTCCTCCTCCTTGTCGCCATAATCTACCGCCGGGACCCAAGCCAACGCGCCGCCTTTCTTGCCGTCCTCAAGGATCAAAAAGCCATGACTTTTGGCGTCCTCTGGGTGATTTTCGCCGTAGCCACGAATTTCATGAGCCATGGATTTCACGACGTTTTGAACGTGGTAATCCAGGCCCTGATCAGCGGATTCGCCGTAGCCGCCATTCTGAACTGGTTCTATAAACGCAAACGGGCGTCAAGAAGCTGACACCTAAGAGCAATAGGCGGTGAGGCGACCATGATCGGTGTAGTGATAGATCTGATTCTCTTTGTCGGAGCAATTGTTCTTATAGTGAAGCACAAAAAACCAAACCCAGGGGCGCTCCTAGTCGTACAGCCTGGGCGCAAGTTCAACCGCCTCCAGTCGAGCCGGCTTACTAGGTGCTTCAGAGGGATTCATGCTTGCTGGAGTGGCGTTTTTCCTGATTGGCTGGAACCGTCGACGCAAAGCAGGAAGTCCTTCACTCGACTAACGAATCGACTACTTAGGAGTAGCGCTGCCTGACGCCTTGAGATCAGTCACCGTACCGAGTGATCCGTAAGTCTTACTCATCAACGTAATCGTGAACTTCGCAGCAGGGTCAACGGACATGACTCCAGGGAGAATGAAATACCCAAGAGTCACGGGCAGTTTGTCGGTGATTCCATTAGAAGTTACTGACACATAGCGAACTGGCCACAGTCCTACATACCCAATCATGATGGCGCCATTGCGATCCAATGTCACCTCCGTTCCGGGAACTCCGCAAGCGAATTCCGCGTATCCCCCTGTAGCCGATCTATGCGCGGTCATATCAACATAAAAACAGTGTGACCGTATACCGAGTGGTACGGGACTAGTGACCCACAACGACGCTTTCGTTCCATCGGAGTAAGAGGCATCACCAGCACGCAGAGGAACGAGTTCTAACGACTTCACTCCCTCCTTCTGCGCGACGGCAACCGACATCTGGCGGAAGGCGTGCTGAGCTCGTCCCTCGGCCGTTGCATTGGTGCGACCGGACGAAAAGAGTCCCATAACGTACCCACTAGTCAGTAAACCCATCACGATCATAAGAACTGTGGCGCTACGAATGGGCCAGGAACTTAATCTTCGCGATGTTTTCGCAAAAACAAGTGTTCCCACCGAAATAACAAGGCCAAGCGGAACCCAAACTTTTTGCACCGATCAATGCCACCACAACGACAATGACAAACAACCTGGAACTTCGCACTTTCGTTTCAGCCAGCCCCATAGCCTTAATTAATCTGGCTGAGAACTTTCGGTTAGTTTCGCGAGGCAATCACGTAGACCGGGGAGGCGCTACCCGGTGCGACCAAGTCAGTCACTGAGGCGACCGCTCCGCCCGGCTTGGTCAAATAGCTAATCGTGAATTTCGTATTCACGTCGGTAGGTATCGCACCAGGAATAAGAAAGTATCCGTTAGTAACTGGAACTTTGTAAATAATGTCATTTACTGTGATCGACACGGTCTGAACCGGCGCCAATCCGATGAAGCCAACAACAACGGAACCTTGACGGTCCAAATCCACTGTTGACCCTGGCACCGCGCATAATGATTGGGAGTAACCCGAATACGCTCCATTCTTAACCTCATCCACATAGAAACAGTGCTCACGTATTCCAAGTAGATCAGGATCAATCGCCCACAGCGAAGCATTCGTGCCGTCAGGGTAGTTCGTATCATCTACTTTGTTCGCCGCAAGATTTAGCGAAGCCAGACCCTCCTCTTGCGCAACGGCTAGTGAAATCTGACTGAACGCTTGTAGAACACGCCCAGGTTCTGTCGCAAAATCAGCCTCAGGTCCAGGTTTATCCGTGATCCACACAATTGCCACAACACCAACAACAATGAGCAAACTGAAGAGTCCGATCTTTGCGTTGTCTGGATGTCTCATTCCAACTTCCCGTCTTCACTTTGGCGCCTCAGTCGAATAAAGAGAACCACTCCTAGTACGAACAATATCGTGCCAACGAATAAGAACGGCCATGGACTCCATTCCTCCGTGCAAGATCCTCCACTTTTATATGTGATACACACCATGCCTGGACCTTGGCGGTTGAGATAGGCGACATACAACACTGGCAAACCAGCACCAGAGATTAGTCCAACGCTGCTCTTCTGGTTTCCGCCCCATTTGCGTAATGCAAGCAGACCCGCAATCGCAAATGGCAAGACGAATATCCCGATTGTCATTGCTCCGAGCACACTTAATGAAAGTGCAGCACCAATGATCGGCCACGCCAAGAAACTCGGCCAACTAGGTTTGCCGGTGTTCACTACGTCCATTTCTTGAGGCTACTCCCGGTTACTGAAATTCCTGGCAAACTTCAGGCACTACACATTTGGCAGGGAAATGGACTCGATATTCGTCGGGTCCATTTTTCTTTGCCCACAATGAATCAAGTTAATCTTGCGTTCCTACTTTTGACTGCCCTACACTCTGAACATCCCCCCGATCGCTTCGGTGGTCGGGTGCAAGGCTCCACTTCGGTGGGGCCTTTGCTTTTGTGCTACTAGGTAATTGGTCGAGTGATGACGCCTGAGTTACTTACGATCTGATCAGGAAACTGACACTTTGCTAATGTATTGGGCCGAATCTGCTTAAAAAAAGTAGGCTCACAACTCAACAACGCTCGGCTACGTTTCTTTGCAAGATGTGGATTGATTAGTCCCACTCGAAAATCGAGTTCGTGTCGCACGAGTCGCATAGGTGCGAATAGATCCGAGTCGTTGCTAATCAATACATAGATATCTGCATCATGTCGAAATGCATCAGCTACTAGGTAGGTCGCTAGGTTAACATCGGATCCTTTCTCCTCCGTCTTGATAACCTCAACCGTCTTAGGGCCGTTCAGTGATGGCGTTACAAGTCGCATCCGAGTTACACCTGTCAGGAAGTGACCCAAGTGAACAGTCAATCCAGGCAGTGTTTCAAGCGCGCGAAGATACGTCTCCTGTCGTATCGGAGACTGCAAATCCGGAAGGCGCGCGCTGATCTTTGCGGTGAAGTACCGAATACGATGAATTTCATGCCTTGGCAGCAGTTGATGGCAAAGTGCATTGAGATCCAACCATTTGTACGGAGAATCCTTAAGGCATCCATAGTAGAGATTGAATCCGTCAACGTAGACGTTGGTAAGCATTCGCAGATCTTATGAGAATCTAAAAGGGGATCCCGTTACTTAGTTGAACTCAGTGGATAGTTCAGTGACTCTCTGTAGCCATTAAAGACCCTCCGCATTACTTCACAACTTCCTATCGTTAGGAGATGATTAACTATGGTTAAGAAACTAGGAAAGCAAAGGACTGAAGCAGATCGCGTTGCAGACGACGCTACCGACCCCATTCTCAAAATGCTTGATAGTGAAGAAACAACCATGCAAGAGATCTTCGATGTACTCGGCTGGGATCCAATTCCCGCCGAGCTTTTCGAAAATCAGATTCCGCAGTCAAAGCACTAGTGCTCGAAAATCGGTTCTGGACTTTCATAAACCTGGCCGTTAGCACCAAATATTAGGTATCGAGTAAAGCCTCGTGTGAACCAACGATCGTGTGTGACTGCGACAACGGTTCCCTCATATCGGCGTAGGGCGTGTTCCAAACTCTCCGCGCTGGCCAGATCCAAGTTATCGGTTGGCTCGTCAAGCAAGAGAAGAGTGGAACCAGATAGTTCAAGCAAGAGAACTTGAAAGCGGGCTTGTTGGCCACCAGAGAGAGATGAAAATTTCTGCTCTGCCTGGTTGTGAATTTCATAGCGACGCAAGACGCTCTTTGCCGGCCCTAGTTGCAGCGAATAATTCTCCCAGAGCAATTCCAGCAACGTCTTGCTCATGAACTCTGGATGAGTGTGAGTCTGGGCAAAATATCCAGCTTTCACCCGAGCACCGAGTTTGAACTTTCCCGTGAACTTCACCGATTGGTCGCCTGAAATCATCCGCAGGAAATGCGATTTTCCCGTGCCGTTCTTGCCGAGTACAGCGACACGATCGCCGAAGAAGATTTCAAAATCAAATGGCTCGGTAAGGCCAGTAAGCGAAAGTTTCTCCACAGTAAGAGCACGGACCCCAGTGCGACCGCCTTTGAGGGCTACTTGCACATCTTGCTCGACGGGTGGCGCTTCTGGAGCTCCGGCTTCTTCAAACTTTCGCAGCCGGGTTTGCATGGCCCGATACTTCGAAGCCATATCTGGGCTACTGGCAGCCTGCCATTGAAGAGTGCGCACCAATTCTTTCAAACGTTCGCGTTCTTGCTCCCAACGGAGCAGCACTTCAGCAAACCTCTGATTACGTGCTTTGCGAGCATCATGCCAAGTCGAGAATCTTCCACCATGCACCCACGCAGTGTTTCCGTTGGCACCCTGTTCTAAAGTCACAATGCGATTGGCGGTCCGGTCGAGTAATTCACGATCGTGGCTAACGAAGAGGACGGTCTTCTTAGTTTCGGTGATGACTTCTTCGAGCCAACGCTTGGATGGAACATCCAGGTAATTATCCGGTTCATCGAGCAGTAACACTTCTTCTGGTCCTTGAAGTAGTGCACGCAGAACCAACTTCTTCTGCTCGCCACCGGAAAGAGTATTTACCTGACGCTCTTCCACGCGATCGAATGATTTACCAAGGGCTTCAGTGCAACAGACATCCCAGATCACTTCAAAGTCATAACCTCCAACATCGCCCCAATCAGCCAGGGCTTGGGCGTAGGCCATCTGATCGCGTTCCTCGTTACGCGTATTCATGAGTTCTTCGCATCTTTTCACTGTGGCTGCCGCATCCCGGATGCGTTTAGGGGCGACGGAAAGCAAAAGATCGCGGACAGTCGATTCATCGCGCACCGAGCCAATGAACTGCCTCATCACGCCAAGGCCACCAGAGATGGAGATTGTTCCCGCCTCTGGTTCTAAATCACCGGAGATCATTCGGATGAGCGTCGTCTTACCTGAACCATTTGCGCCGATAAGTGCAACTTTCGCGCCGTCGCCGACACGAAAATTCACATCGTTGAGAAGGACTCGACCGTCCGAGAGTGAATATTCAACTCCGCTTACATCAATGTGTCCCATTAATCCTCTTCGACTCTGCGGCGAATAGTCATTTCGCTACGTGAAACCAATTCTTCATCCGAGGGGTAATCCACTTGGCGAAAAGTTAAGCCACGGGCCGGAAAAACCAGACTGTCAGAAATTCTCTCGCGGTTATTGAGAACATCCGTAACCCACGACGTCGGGAATCTGCCATCACCCACACAAACCACAGCACCCACCAAATTGCGCACCATGGAATAACAGAATGCGTCGGCCACAAGTTCGGCCACTAGGTAGCCCTCACCATCACGAACCCATGAAAATGTTTCCAGGGTGCGAGTAGTAGTTGCACTTTCTCGGAACTTGCAGAATGCCGCAAAATTATTCTGGCCAAGCAGCAACTGACTGGCTTGGTTCATCAGATCCAGATCAAGTGGGCGATACCAAGGAGCAACATCAAAGCGACGCAGCGGAAGAACGACCTGATTAGTATCCAGAATCTTGTAAACATAATGTCGGCGCAGGGCTGAAAAACGGGCGTGGAACCCAGGCGGAGCGATGCTTGCCTTTATTACACGAACATCTTCATCAAGGATGCGATTGAGGCGGTACGGAAGATCCTCGAAATTCCAGTTAACTTTCTTGGAGTAAGGACCATTTTCCATATCGGGAATATCGACGTGCACCACCTGACCTGTGGCATGAACACCTGCATCGGTACGACCGGCAACGATCGTATCGACGGGAATACGGGTGAGTTTCTGAAGTGCGCTTTCCAATTGACTCTGAACGGTCCGTCGATCGGGTTGTTTGCCCCATCCAGAAAATTGAGTTCCGTCATAGGCCAGATCCAGGCGTAAACGAAGAAACCCACTCTCAGGGTAAAGAGTGGGTTCCGTCATGAGAATTGAGTTGAGTAGTTACTCAGCAGCTTTCTTCGCAGCAACTTTTTTAGCCGGTGCCTTCTTAGCAACAGCCTTCTTTGCTGTTTCTTTCTTGGCAGGTGCTTTCTTTGCAGCGGCTTTCTTGGTCGCCTTCTCTGCTTCAGAGACTGTCGCCTTCTTGGCAGGAGTTCCTTCAGTCAATACTTCAATGACCGCCATAGGAGCGTTGTCGCCCTTACGTGGTCCGATCTTTGTAATGCGGGTGTAACCGCCATTGCGGTCAACAAAGCGTGGACCAATTTCAGTGAAAAGGGTATGCACAACGCCCTTGTTTGAAATTCTGGTCATGACCTGACGTCGTGCTGCAAGGTCGCCCTTTTTTGCAAAGGTGATCAACTTTTCAGCAAGGGGGCGAAGGCGCTTGGCCTTCGCCTCAGTCGTGGTGATCTTGCCGTGCTCAAACAACTGCTCTGCAAGAGTTCCTAGGAGTAAGCGCTCGTGTGCTGGGCCACTGCCCAGACGAGGACCTTTACTTGGTTTTGGCATGGTTTATCTCCTAGGCCGGTTCTGTCTCAGCGAATTCATCGTCAAGATTCACATCGTAATTCTGGTGCTGGGTTGGATCAAAACCGACTGGACTATCCTTCAAGGACATACCCATTGAGACCAACTTTGCTTTGACCTCATCGATGGATTTTGAACCGAAATTGCGAATATCCAGCAGATCAGCTTCGCTGCGTCCAACCAATTCGCCAACTGTGTGAATGCCTTCGCGCTTCAAGCAGTTATATGAACGGACGGTGAGATCGAGATCTTCGATTGGAAGAGCAAGATCAGCAGCCAGGGCTGCATCCAGAACGGAAGGACCCATCTCGATGCCTTCGGCATCGGTGTTGAGTTCGCGGGCCAGACCAAAGAGTTCAACCAGGGTCTTTCCGGCGGATGCGACAGCATCGCGGGGCTTCATCGATGGCTTGGTTTCGACGTCAATAACAAGGCGATCGAAGTCCGTCCGCTGTTCAACGCGAGTTGCTTCTACCTTGTAGGTGACCTTCAAAACTGGTGAATAGATGGAGTCAACTGGAATACGGCCAATTTCAGCTCCAGCTTGTTTGTTCTGTACCGCGGTGACGTAGCCACGGCCACGCTCGACAGTAAGTTCAATCTCAAGATTCGCGTTGCCATTAAGAGTCGCCAGGTGAAGATTTGGGTTATGAACTTCAACGCCAGTTGGCACCGCAATATCTGCGCCAGTTACAGCACCAGGAGTATTTTTGCGGATGTAAAGAACGCTAGGTTCGTCGTTATCAGATGACAGGACCAAGTTCTTAATATTAAGAACGATATCCGTCAGATCTTCTTTTACACCTTCCAACGTGGTGAATTCGTGCAGCGCACCCGCAACGCGAATGCTTGTAACTGCTGCTCCTGGAATTGAGGAGAGCAATGTACGGCGCATTGAGTTGCCAAGGGTGTAACCAAAACCTGGTTCTAATGGCTCAATGATGAACCTTGAACGGTTTTCGCTGACTACTTCTTCAGTGAGGCTGGGACGTTGTGCAATTAGCACGGTTGCTCCTCCATCGGTCACGGAGATCCACTATTTGATCTCCTACTTTTTCCTCTTTTATTCAGTTCTATTTACTTCTTGTAAAACAGCTCCAAGGTAATTGCTAGGGAATTACTTGGAGTAAAGCTCAACGATTAGCTGCTCTTGAACTTGAGTATCGATGACGGCGCGAGCTGGAACTCCATGAATGATGATGCGCATTTGTGCACCAACAACTTCCATCCAAGCTGGCACAGATTTCTCACCCAGTTCGGCTCCGGCAACGATAAACGGTGTCAGATCCAAAGACTTGGGTAGAACATCGATGATGTCCATTGCAGTAACGCGGAATGAAGGAATGTTTACTTTCTTGCCATTGACCAAGAAGTGACCGTGGCGCACCAATTGACGGGCCATGTCCCGGCTCTTGGCAAAACCAGCGCGGAAGACAACGTTGTCAAGACGAGTCTCCAAAATCACGAGAAGATTTTCACCAGTCTTGCCTTGGCGGCGGTTGGCCTCTTCGTAGTACCCGCGGAATTGCTTCTCCAGTACCCCGTAAATACGGGCACACTTCTGCTTTTCACGCATCTGAAGTAGGTACTCAGATTCCTTGGAACGGCCACGACCATGTTGTCCTGGTGGATACGGACGAGATTCGATTGGACACTTTGGTCCATCACATTTGGAGCCCTTAAGGAAGAGCTTCACTTTTTCGCGACGGCAGCGCTTGCAGTCTGCTCCGGTATAACGAGCCATTTATTCTCTTCCTTCCTTAAACTCGACGTGGTTTTGGTGGACGGCAACCGTTGTGTGGGGCTGGTGTGACATCAGAGATGGCACCAACTTCCAAACCAGCAGCCTGTAATGAACGAATCGCTGTCTCGCGCCCTGAACCTGGGCCTTTGACGAAAACATCAACTTTCTTCAGACCATGCTCCTGTGCACGACGGGCAGCAGCTTCTGCGGCAAGTTGAGCGGCGAATGGCGTGGATTTACGTGAACCTTTGAAGCCAACTTGGCCTGATGATGCCCATGAAATAACGGCACCGGTCGTATCGGTGATCGAAATAATGGTGTTGTTGAAGGTGCTCTTAATGTGCGCCTGACCAACAGCAATATTCTTCTTCTCCTTCTTGCGGAGTTTTACTTTGCCCTTTGTGCCTTTTGTTGCGGCAGTCTTTGCCTTAGGAGCAGCCATTACTTAGTCACCTTCTTCTTGCCAGCAATTGCTTTACGAGGACCCTTACGCGTGCGCGCGTTGGTATGTGTGCGCTGACCGCGAACAGGAAGTCCCTTGCGGTGGCGAATGCCTTGGTAACTTTGAATTTCAACTTTGCGTCGGATGTCTGCGGCGACTTCACGTCGCAGGTCGCCTTCAATCTTAAAGTTGGCCTCAATGAATTCACGAAGTTTCGCAAGTTCTGGCTCTTGAAGATCCTTGACGCGGGTGTCTGGGCTTATGCCAGTTGCCGCTAGAGTTTTTTGTGAACGGGTCAAACCCATTCCGAAAATATAAGTGAGTGCGATTTCAACGCGTTTTTCGCGCGGTAAATCGACACCGACAAGACGGGCCATTTATACAACCATTCATTAATCCGACAGGTCCTCCGCGACGCATCCCATCTAGTGATGGGCCTCAGCCTGTCGGTCCGAGGGTCTGCCTCTTTCGAGACAGTCGCGTCACGCGATACTTATGCTGTGATTAACCCTGACGTTGCTTGTGTCGGAGGTTGTCGCAGATCACCATGACGCGACCCTTGCGACGAATAACTTTGCACTTATCGCAAATCTTCTTCACGCTTGGCTTAACCTTCATGAGCTGCCCTCCTTCGTCTAAAACATCAGTAAGTATTTAGCGCTGGTAATTCTTACAAATTACTTGTAGCGGTAAACAATTCGACCTCTGGTGAGGTCATAAGGACTTAATTCCACGATGACACGATCGGCTGGAAGGATGCGGATGTAGTTCTTTCGCATCTTCCCGCTGATGTGAGCGAGAATCTTGTGCCCGTTTGTTAACTCCACGCGAAACATCGCGTTAGGTAGAGCTTCGGCAACGGTGCCCTCAATTTCGATAGCACCATCTTTCTTGGCCAAGCGATACCTACTTTTCTGTTGACGGGTGAAGTACTTCTTGCGAAGCGAAGGGTGAGTCTAATTCAGGCGTGCGTATAAGGGAAATCGCCCCGATTTTCATCATTCCACACCCAGTATTTCTGAGACCTACACCACAGTGGTCCGACCGCCGAGCGTGAGAGTCCCTAATTCTGGGCGACCTATCAGGGCAGCAGGTCGGAAGGTCATGGAGGCGAGGGCTGACTCGAAAGGGACCCCGAGGGCCCTCAAACGGTCAAATGAATTTTTCAGGGTCCCAATCCCTCCCGCCAGAACCCCATCAGACCGGAGCGCCCGGCCCTCGCTGACCCTGACGTCGAAGGTGGCAAATCGATACCGCCCATCCCCTAAACCCGCCGGTGAGATTGCATCGCTAACCATAAAAAATCGATCCCGAGCTTTATCCATCGTGTATTTCACTTCATCGTCGGTTAAATGAACGCCATCGACGATCATGGCAATTGCGATCTCTTCGCGCTCCAATGCGGCACCGGCAAGGCCGACTCCTGGCGATCGATCCTTGCTCATGGCATTCCAGATATGCGTCACCGCTCTTGCGCCTGCATCAAAACCCGCATGCGCCTGCGCAGCCGTGGCATTGGAGTGCCCCAAAGAAACAATCACCCCCATCTGAGAAAGAAACTTAATTGCATCTAGCGCACCGGGAATTTCGGGCGCCAAAGTCATCATCGTCACCGTGCCTGCAGAGATGTACCTGCCGAGGAGTTCAGGGGTTGGTAGGGACAAGAATTCAGTGGGATGGATACCTGGCTTCTGCGAGCAAAGGAACGGACCTTCAAGATGAATGCCAATTACTTCAGCCTCATCATTGTGAGGAGTTCTCCGAACTTCCTCAATCAATTTCATTACCGCGATAGTTCTTTCAATGGGAGCACTTATAAGAGTTGGCAGATATGCACCGACACCTTGCTCCAAAAGAGAGCGCCCTACTTGGCGAATATCTTCAGGGTCTCTTGCTGACAACAGATCTACACCGCAATTACCATTTACTTGGAGATCAACAAAGGCTGGAACAATCTCTGCCATGGCTATTCTGGAAAATGACATAAGCGGGCGGGTGAGCGATCTTCAATGCCGACGCTTTTTGCGACTGGGTCTGATTGACTAATTGACATTCAAGTTTTTTCGCATTTCAGGAGTGTAGTCTCAGAATGTGGGAGTGCTCTACTTGAAATGAAAGAGCAAAATCGAACGATAGAAGACCATGTGATCGATCAAATGGTGTGATCGTCTAACCAGCATCGGGAACATGAGAATATTCAAACTAAACCCCTATTGCAGCAGATCGGATATTTCTACTCCTAGAGCACCTAGTCGTTCTTTACCGCCGTCTAGCGCAGTCAATACAAATGGTTTTCCGTCAGGCAAGAGGCAATAAGAATTCTCAAAATGTGCTCCACGTGACTTATCGATGGATACAACGGTCCAATCATCATTGAGGACTTTGGTCTTATGAGTGCCACGGGTGATCATCGGTTCGATAGCCAGGGCGAAACCCGGGGTGAGTTCGGGACCTAGGCCCCGATTGCCGAAATTTAATACGTGGGGTTCTTGGTGCATCTCCGTGCCAATTCCGTGGCCACCATATTCGCGCAAAATTCCATATGCACCTTGAGATTTAATGTAATCCTCAATTGCATGACTAATATCCGTAAGTCTTGCTCCATTCAATCCAGCAGCAATCCCCCGCCACATTGATTCTTCGCAAACATCCATCAGTTTCTGATCGGCTGGATCTACATTCCCCGCTCCGACGGAGAAGGCGGCATCGCCATGCCAGCCATCGATAATTGCGCCACAATCGATCGAAACGATGTCCCCATCTTCAATGACTCGATCACCGGGAATTCCGTGAACAATCTGGTCATTTATCGAAACACAGATAGTCGCCGGGAAGCCGTGATAGCCCTTGAAATTTGAAGTGCCGCCACCACGTTTAATATTTGCTGCCGCAATTGCATCAAGGGCATCCGTACGCATTCCCACTTTGACCGACGACTTCAATAACTCCAAAGTATTTCCAACTAGGAGACCGGCTCGGCGCATTACCTTGAGTTGCTCAAGGGTCTTGATTTGGATGGCCATGTCGTTGCTAAATCTATTGAACGCGGCTGAGCGCCGTGATTGCGCGCTCAGTAATATCTGCAACAGAGCCAGTTGCCCTAATCGTGATCAATAGGCCTTCGGTTCGGTAAAAATCAATGATCGGAGCCGTCTGCTCTTGATACACCTCTAAACGACGAGCCACGACCTCTTCTTTGTCATCTTCGCGCTGATAAAGCTCACCCTGACAAATGTCACACTTACTCGGGTCGGCCGATTTCTCAAATTCACTGTGCCAGACCCTGCCGCAACCACGGCAGGTGCGACGACCAGAAAGGCGGAGAATGATTTCCTCCTGTGGGAGTGCTAACTCCAAAACTGCGCTCAGAGGAGTCCCCTTCTGCGCCAAGATTGCACGGAGCACCTCGGCTTGAGTGACATTGCGAGGAAATCCATCGAGCAGAAACCCCTTGCCGACGTCCTCTTTGTTAAGGCGGTCGCGGACCATCTCATTTGTCACAGAATCTGGAACCAATTCCCCGCGGTCCATGAAATTTTTCGCCTCGACACCAAGGGAGGTTCCATCCTTCAAATTCGCGCGGAAGATATCACCAGTAGAAATATGCGGAATTGAAAAGTGCGATGACAGGAATTGCGCTTGCGTTCCTTTGCCGGCACCTGGTGGTCCAACCAGGACTAAACGCATTAGCGCAAGAACCCCTCATATGAGCGTTGTTGCAGTTGGCTCTCAATTTGCTTAGCTGTGTCCAGACCGACGCCGACGACGATCAAAATTGCCGTACCGCCAAATGGGAAGTTCTGAGTCGCACCAAAGAGAATGAGGGCAAGAATTGGAATAATTGCCACGAATGCCAAGTACAACGAACCCGGTGCGGTGATGCGCGAAAGCACATACTGCAAATACTCAGATGTTGGCCGGCCCGCACGGATGCCGGGTATAAACCCACCGTACTTCTTCATGTTATCTGCGACCTCATCAGGGTTGAAAGTAATCGCAACATAGAAGTAGGTGAAGAAAATAATAAGAACTGCGTAAGAGAGGATGTAGACCGGGTGATCGCCCTTGACGAAGTTCTTAGTTACCCAGATCGCCCAACTTGCCTGGCTGTTCGAAAAGTTCACGACAAGTGAAGGTATGTAGAGCAGTGAGGATGCAAAAATTACTGGGATAACGCCCGCTTGGTTGACCTTGATTGGGATATAGGTGCTTGTTCCACCGTAACTCTGGCGACCAACCATCCGCTTGGCATATTGAACGGGTATACGTCGTTGCGCTTGTTCGACGAAGACGACGGCGGCCACAACCAGTACTCCGACTGCCAGCACGAAGAGGAATGCGAAGAGACCCTTCTGCAGTTTGATGCTCCATAAGTTGCTTGGGAAACCAGCAGCAATGGAGGTGAAGATCAAGATAGACATACCGTTACCGACGCCACGATCGGTGATCAATTCACCCAGCCACATGATTACCGAGGTACCGGCTGTCATGACAACAATCATCGTAACGATACGTTGCCATGAGGTATCAGGAATGATCGCAGCCGAACAACCTGAGATCAAACGTCCAGGGGTACGAGCAACGGCAATCAAGCCAGTTGATTGCAGGATTGCCAGACCGATTGTGAGGTAACGGGTGTACTGAGTTAATTTGGCAGTTCCGGACTGTCCCTCGTTCTTCAAGACTTCAAATCGAGGAATAACAACGGTCAGCAATTGAATAATGATCGAGCTGGTGATATACGGCATGATGCCGAGGGCGAATACGGACAGGTGCAAGAGAGCGCCACCGCTGAACAAGTTGATCAAGCCAAAAAGTCCGCCGGATTGGACCTGCTTCAAGCAAGTTTGGATATTGGCATAAGAAACACCAGGAGTCGGAACAACCGAACCAAAACGGAAAAGAGCCATAATTGAAAGAGTGAAGAAGATTTTCTTGCGCAGATCTGGAGTCTTAAAGGCCTTACCAAATGCTGATAGCACTGATCTTCCCCTTCTCTCTCAATTCAAGTTAAAACGGAACTTATAAGGTTTTTGTGGATCCGCCCGCAGCAGCAATCTTCTCGGAAGCCGAGGAAGAGAATGCATGGGCTAAGACACTGACCTTAACGGCTATTTCGCCATTTCCAAGGATCTTGATTGGGAGACCACTGCGAGCAGCACCCTTAGCAACGAGGTCTTCAACTGTGACATTGCCGCCCTTTGGGTAAAGGGAATTAATGATCGCAACATTGACGGCCTGGTACTCGACACGTGCGGGGTTCTTGAAACCTCTCAATTTTGGCAAACGCATCACGAGAGGCAATTGTCCGCCCTCAAAACCTGCGCGAACCTGGTTACGGGCACGAGTTCCCTTACCACCGCGGCCTGCAGTCTTGCCCTTTGATGCTTCGCCGCGACCCTTGCGAGTCTTTACGGTCTTAGCGCCAGGGGCTGGACGAAGATGATGAACTTTGAGTGTCATAAACTATTCAACCTCCTCAACCTTGATCAGATGGCGAACGGCAAAAACCATGCCACGAATTTCTGGGCGATCTTCCTTAACAACAACATCATTAATGCGCTTCAAACCAAGCGAACGCAAGGTGTCGCGAATCTCAGGTTTGCTGCCAACCTTCGAGCGTAATTGGGTTACTTTCAAACGTGGCATTAGACACCTACCGTGATTTGTGAAGCGCGGATAATTGCAGCAGGCGCAACATCTTCTAGCGGACGTCCGCGTCGAGCTGCGATTGCTTCTGGGCTTTCGAGTTGCTTCAACGCTGCAACTGTGGCATGAACCATGTTGATCGCATTATTTGAACCCAAAGACTTGGTGAGAACATCGGTGATTCCGGCGCACTCAAGAACGGCACGTACTGGGCCACCAGCGATTACACCGGTACCAGGACTTGCTGGACGGAGAAGAACTACGCCGGCTGCGGCTTCACCCTGAACTGGGTGAGGGACGGTGCCTTGGATACGAGGAACCTTGAAGAAAGACTTCTTCGCTTCTTCAACGGCCTTCGCAATTGCTTGTGGAACTTCCTTGGACTTTCCATAACCAACACCAACGGTGCCATTGCCATCACCGACTACAACGAGTGCGGTGAAGGAGAAACGACGCCCACCCTTGACAACCTTTGACACCCGGTTGATGAAGACAACGCGCTCCATGAATGGACTCTTGTCTTGCTGGCGATCGTCACGACGTTCACGACGTTCACGACGCTCGTTGCCCTTTGGGGCTTCGCCATGAGTTTGAGTTGGATTAACAGCCATTAGAACTCCAATCCGTTCTCTCGTGCACTGTCAGCAACAGCTGCAATACGACCGTGGTACTTATTACCAGCGCGATCAAAAACCACTGAAGAAATACCCGCCGCTTTGGCACGCTGAGCGATCAATGTGCCAACTTGGTGAGACTTTGAAGTCTTGTCACCAGTTGCGGCACGAAGGTCAGCTTCCATTGTGGAGGCAGAAACTAAGGTGCGTCCTTGCGTGTCATCGATGATCTGCACGAACAAATGCCGAGCAGAACGTGAAACAACTAGGCGCGGTCTTACAGAAGTCCCGGAGACCTTCTTGCGAACGCGGAAATGACGACGGGCACGGGCATTTGTTGCCGATCCCTTAACGACCTTTACACCGATTGCCATTACTTCTTACCCGTCTTTCCTTGCTTGCGGCGAACAACTTCGCCTTCCAGGCGTAAGCCTTTACCCTTGTATGGATCGGCCTTACGTAGCTTCTTTATCTTCGCGGCTGTCTCGCCTACGAGTTGCTTATCAATACCAGAGATTGCAAACTTGGTTGCAGACTCAACTTTGAATGTAATGCCCTCTGGCGCCGGAAAGTGAATTGGGTGGCTATAGCCAAGTGCAAACTCAAGATCCTTACCCTTTTCGACTACACGGTAACCAACACCGACGATGACGATCGTCTTGCTGTAACCATGAGTCACTCCTTCAACCATGTTGGCCACAAGAGTGCGTGACAACCCATGAAGAGAGCGACTTAGGCGCTCATCGTTTGGACGAGCAACAGTGATAACACCATCAGTCTCCGATACGTGGATTGGCTCAGCTACAACCAGCGACAATGAGCCCTTAGGTCCCTTGACGGCTACATCTTGTCCAGAAATAGAGACTTCAACTCCAGTTGGTACGGTGATTGACATACGACCAATACGTGACATATCAATTACCACACATAGGCGAGAACTTCTCCGCCTACGCCCTGTTTGTTGGCTTGCTTGTCAGTCAGCAATCCAGATGAAGTTGAGATGATGGCAACGCCCAAACCGCCGAGAACTTTTGGCAGAGCCGTGGATTTTGCATAAACACGTAATCCTGGCTTGCTAACACGGCGAAGACCGGCGATCGAACGTTCACGGTTCGGACCGAACTTCAAATCAAGTACGAGCGTTTTACCAACGCCGTTCGGATTTGCATCAACGTGGAAACCGCCGATGAAGCCCTCCTGTTGAAGGATGGCTGCGATACGCGTCTTTACCGACGATGACGGCATGGAAACCGCATCGTGATGGGCAGAGTTCGCGTTACGCAGACGTGTCAACATGTCTGCGATCGGATCTGTCATTGTCATACGTGGCCTGTGGCCTTTCTCGAACCGGTTTCCTTGAGTTCTTTCTGGGAACTAGGGACCTGTTTCGTAGTTGTTGGGTTAATTACCAGCTTGCCTTTGTGATACCAGGAAGTTCGCCACGGTGCGCCATTTCACGGAAGCAGATGCGACAAATTCCAAACTTTTGATAAACAGCATGCGGGCGACCGCAACGCTGACAACGTGTGTAACCGCGAACCTTGAACTTTGGCTTACGGGATGCTTTTACCTTGAGTGATGTCTTAGCCATTTAGTTCTCCCTGAATGGAAAGCCGAGTGCCTTAAGCAAAGCGCGACCTTCTTCATCGTTCTTAGCGGTGGTAACAAAGGTGATGTCCATACCGCGCGGACGATCAACCTTGTCTTGTTCGATCTCTAGGAACACAACTTGCTCGGTGAGACCAAAGGTGTAGTTGCCGTTGCCGTCAAATTGCTTTGGTGACAGACCGCGGAAGTCACGGATACGAGGAAGAGAGATTGAGAGCAGACGATCTGCGAACTCCCACATACGATCCCCGCGCAGGGTGACATGTGCGCCAATCGGCATGTTCTCGCGCAATTTAAACTGTGCGATGGACTTCCGTGATTTGGTGACCTGTGGCTTCTGACCGGTGATCGTAGTCAGGTCGCGAATTGCGCCTTCAATTAACTTGGAGTCACGTGCGGCTTCGCCGACACCCATGTTGACCACGACTTTGGTCAGCGTTGGAATCTGCATCACATTCTTGTAGCCGAATTGGGCCTGCAACGCGGGGGCGATTTCGCTCCGGTAGCGTCCCTTGAGACGGACTAACTCTGTGGTTGACATTAGATGTCCTTTCCGGTGCGACGCGAGATCCGTACATTCTTGCCATTTTCGTCTTTGCGAGCGCCAAGACGTGTCGCCTTGCCGTCCTCATCAATGAGCATGACGTTTGAAATCGCGATGGTTGCTTCAACGTGGACGATGCCACCGACCTTTACGCCGCGGTCGCCAGTTGTCACTTTGGTGTGCTTCTGTACGCGGTTCACACCTTCGATGAGGATGCGACGGGCATCAAGGTCGAGCACTGTGCCAGTGCTGCCCTTATCTTTTCCGGCGATAACCAGAACGGTGTCGCCTTTCTTAATCTTGGCCATTGTTATAGCACCTCCGGAGCGAGCGAGATGATCTTCATAAAGCGCTTGTCGCGGAGTTCGCGACCAACAGGTCCGAAGATACGAGTGCCACGTGGTTCGCCATCTGCTTTCAAGATGACTGCGGCATTCTCATCAAATTTGATGTAGGAACCATCTGGACGACGACGTTCCTTAACTGTGCGAACGATGACAGCCTTGACGACTTCACCCTTCTTTACTTGTCCACCAGGAATAGCATCCTTGACGGAGCAGACGATGATGTCTCCGATACCGGCATAGCGTCGGGAGGAGCCACCAAGAACGCGGATACAGAGAAGCTCTTTGGCTCCGGTGTTATCCGCCACGCGTAGGCGCGACTCTTGTTGAATCATTTTTTATCTACCCGTCCCTCTACTTAGCCTTCTCGAGGATCTCAACTAGACGCCAACGCTTGGTTGCCGAGATTGGTCGAGTTTCCATGATGATTACACGATCGCCTATGCCGGCAGAGTTCTGCTCGTCGTGGGCTTTAAATTTACGCGAACGACTCATAACCTTGCTGTACAGACCGTGCTTTACGCGGTCCATAACCTCAACAGTCACGGTCTTGTCCATCTTGTCACTGACAACGATGCCTTCGCGGGTCTTACGAAAACCGCGTTCTTCAGGAGTATTCGGAGTCATGCTGCACCTCCGATTCCTAATTCACGTTCACGAATAACGGTATATATACGAGCGATCTCTTTACGGACGATACCCAGACGACCATGGCTCTCGCTCTGCCCAGTGGCAGATTGGAAACGAAGGTTGAAAAG
>DASVIG010000087.1:0-6125 GCA_036382195.1 Candidatus Nanopelagicaceae bacterium | reverse complement strand
AAATGATCCAAGCCGTAAGAGACCAAATGACTGCAACGAGGGAGAACCAACCTTCAGCGAATGCACGGCAAGAAGATGTGAGCGCCCGCTTGGAAAAATTGGCGGAGCTCTTCTCAAAGGGCCTGCTGACCGAAGATGAGTTCAAACTGGCGAAGGCAAAATTACTAGAAATCTGAGTCGTCGCTAATCCATTGCTCCACCTCAGGCCACCTTACTTATGGGGTTGCATTAATGACTAGTGGGGTTGCCCACGACGCTGCCCGCGCAAATTGAAAGAGCCCCGAGTTTCCTCGAGGCTCTTGCTCAACTTCCCTAACTCCTTGATCAGTGCCAATAGATCGGTCGAGAGACATTGAGTCTGTGGTGTTGTCGACGAGATTCGAACTCGCATCCTGCGATTGGCGGAAACGCATGTGCTGCCAATTACACCACGACAACATCGCGTACGAATATTGGCTCTTATCCAAGAAACAGAATGTTCTTGAGTTAACCGTGGTGGAAATCGTTGGTGTGTGAATTGCAAAAAAGAGACCCGAGGGGATCCCCAGGTCTCTTAATTCGCCAATCGCAAGATGTGCCATAAGTATTGCAGAAATGTTGATTACTGAGAGTAAGGAATAGTCGGAACAGAAGGGGGTGTATTAACGATTAGTGGCCTTGCCGAAGCAGTTCCTTGCTCAAAATCACTCGACCCTTGATCGATGCCAGTCGATCATCGATAGTTTTCAAGACTGCGATGCAGGCGACGGTATGTGAGTTCTTGACATACAGGACAGATGTCTCCAGACATAGAGGACGTTTTTAGGTCTGGGGGGGTGGGTGAAGTTCCCCACCAGATAGACGGCTCAAACTATCCATCGGGTCATTGATTCTGCCCGTACCGTTACTGAGGTTGCTGATGAACTCGGTCTAACTGAGGTAACAGAAGCAATTGCTGATTTTTAATTAAAAAAATCTCAGCAGAACGCATTGTTTAACCTATATAACTTTGAGTCATTGTTGATTAGTTTACGCGGTGAACTCGACCGTGATCTTCTGTTCGGGGCGTCGCTTTTCAACGGCTGTGGCTTCAAGCAGAAATTCCTTGTCCGCTGGGGTGAGGGGTGGCGGGGTGATGCTCCGCGGCCAGAGCCGATGAGCTCGGACGACATCGACTTCTATGGCGTAAACGATGGCGGTGGCTTGCAGGCCGAACCAGGCAAGTAGTCCTAGGACGACACCGAAGAATCCGGCGATGGCTTGGGCGTGTTTGAGATCGTGGCTGATGATGATCCCTGCCAGGCTTAGCAGGATCTGCCAGACGACACTGGACACAATGGCGCCAAGTATTAGGTCGCGGGTGGCGACGATTTTGGCGGCGGCAATTCGGAATGCGGCGAAGAAGAGGCCGATGCCAATTACAGTTGAGAGGGCGAAGGCCAGGGCCTTCATGGGCACTCCGGTAAGCCCCAACATATGACCTGCCCCGACTAACGATGCTGCAGCGGTGGTGACGATGATTCCGACGCCGAGCAAGCCGAGCAAACCGAAGGAGCGCAGATAATTGGAGGGGAAGCCAGGCCAGTCGACTTTAGGGACGTTCCAGAGTGTGTTCTGCGTGTTTTGCAGGGCATTGGCGAGTCCACGCCCGCCGAGGATTGCGCCGACGATGCCGATAATTAAGGCGGGCGCAGAGTGTCCCAGCGAGGAGAGTCCAATCTGGGAACTTAGTTGGGTGCCGATGATGGGGAACTCGGCCAGCGCTGAAGATTGGATGCTGGCCTGAAGCGAAGGGTTTCCTTTGAGCACCAATCCGAGGATGGCTGATAATGCGAGCAGCAATGGGAAGGTCGCCAGGAAGGCGAAGTATGTCAGGAGGGCAACAAGATTGCCCGCTTGGTCGTCGCCGAATTTCTTAAAGACGGCATAGGCGAAGGCGGGGAAGCGGTGCCGTTGTTGCCAAGCATCTAAGGTGCGGACGCACTTTTCAATTGGGTTTATGGAAAACTCCCATCGCTTACGGAGATCATAGTTGACCGAGCGTTAGGCGTGGAGCAATTCCGCGACGTCGGCTTTACTTGACTTTGCGCTGGCGCCGAGCAGTGTTTGCAATTCTCCGATCGGCCAGAAGGACTGAGATCAGAAGGACAAAGCCGCCAGTTGCCGCAAGGGCAAAACAGATCATCGCAATACTCGGATATCCCAAAATTCTTGATTTGGTTGGGATCTGCATCACCAGCGCGGCTCCCACAACCAAGGAGGCGAGCACGATCCCGCCAGCGAGACGATTGGTCAGACGCTGCAGAAGGTAGAGCCATTGGGGTTCATCGATCGCATCTATTTTGAGTTGGAATTTTCCAGCTGCCACCGCGTCCATTTGTTGCTTGTTTATCTCGCCATACTCCCATTCCAACGAAAGGGTCATCGACACCATGCCGATAGCCAAAATATAGCCGGTGGTCGTATTTACGATTGGTGGGATTACCCAGGGTGATCCCCGAATTTGGCTAGGTCGTCTCCGTTGTTTTACCGTCGAACTTCTCTTGATCTGCTATTGCATCTGCACGGGTGCGATGCACGACGCCGTCTCGGTGATTAGGAGGAGCATAAAGTGTGTAGAGCTTTAGCGGACCTTCGCCGGTATTGATTATGTTGTGGTTCGTACCCGCAGGAATAAGAATCGCGAATCCTGCGCTGATCGCCGTGCGAACGCCATCCAGGATGGCTTCACCATCTCCTTCCTCCACACGGAAAAACTGATCGAGTTTATGTACTTCCATCCCAATCTCTTCTTTGGACTTAAGCGACATGACAACGAGTTGACAGTTCTTGGCGGTGTAAAGTACTTGTCGAAAGTCTTGATTCGTTATAGCAATCTTCTCTATGTTCTGTACAAAACCTTTCATGGTGACTCCTTTAGTTGATCTACATAATTCTCGTACAATCTATGAGCATTCGGTAGACCAACGCTGAGATAATTTGGCTTCAAGAACCGCGACAAAGAGACGGTAGTGCACGAATTAGGAGGGGTGGCCCCTTCTAGCCTTGCGTTATGGGGTTGTACTAACGATTGGTGGGATTGCTCGTCCTTGCCGGTGGCAAAGTCTGGACAACCCACAACTTTGCCCTCCCAAGGCAATGGGAGGGCAAAGTTGAGGGGAAATCTAGGTTAGGAAACTAGAACAACCGACGCTCCTAGCGTTACGGCATCTTGCGAAAGGATTCGACCGTGCAAGGTGGAACTTGCTCCTATTGCCGTGCCAGCTGTTACTAGGAAATTACCTGAGATGTTCGTACTTGCACCCAATGTCAAACCTGCGCCAACTACCCAATAAATGTTTGATGCTTGAGCACCATTTTGTAGAAAGACCGTTATGGCTGCAGATGTGTTGAATGATGTAGGAGCCACAAACACGAAGATTGCATTTGAGTCTCCCTTTGCATCAAGGATCAGATTTTGATCAATCGACATTGCGGCTCCGCCGGGGGTTGTGTAAACACCCGGGTAAATCGTTGCATTATCTGCAAGTGAAAGATTGGCGCTAACGACTTTAGGCGTCAAGGAACTGACGGAGGCTATTGCATTCTGTAAATCAGATTGAGCCAGGGTCGGCTTAGCGGTTCCATTCTGAAATTCCGTTGCACCAGAGGCAATGATTGAGCTGACCGTTCCTGCATCGGAAATGCCCGGTGAAATTCCAACAACCTTGGTACCCGTTCCAGAAATAATCGTTGTTGCGCCGTTTGTGATTGCGGTGTGGGCAAGAAGAACATAATTGGCGCTGCTGCCGAGGTTGATTTTGGGCTGAAATGTATTTGCCTGAGAAGGTGTGGCGCTGATGCCAGGAACAACTAACCCGAGCAGAGCGATGACACTTAGGATCCTTTTAGGCTTCATCGCACGATTCACGGCTTGCGCTCTCATACTTCTCATTTTCAACCTCCGAATTAAATGTAAAACGAATGTGTTTTACTTAGGCATACTCTCTGAGGTTTCTGTGAGCACTTGTTACTGTTCTCTGTGCGTATCCGGTGAGAATCCGCCGTCAGATTTTAGTGTTCAACGCAATCCAACTGGGTACAACATCTCCAATACGAATATGCATAGGAGTTTTCACGAGTTTTATTCCGTCGTTTTATCTTCGAAGTATTCATGATCTGCTTCTGCCCCTATCTGTCCATTGGACTTCAAAGACATTACAACGAGTTGACAGTTCTTGGCCGTGTACAGGACCTTTCGACCATCTATCGCATATTTGATGGTGAGACCTTAGGCTGGCGGCATGGAATTCTTAGGATTGCGCACGATTATTTATCCGACGGCGGATGTGGATGAAGCCAAGAAATGGTGGAAGAACTTTTTGGGTATCAACCCTTACTTTGACGAACCGTTTTACGTCGGATTTGACGTGGGTGGTTACGAGATTGGTTTGAACCCAGGGGCAGCACTGGAATATGGACCCGTGACGTACATTGGCGTGAAGTCGATGGCAAAAGCTTTAGAAAGGGCGCAGGCTAATGGCGCAACTGTTGTATCTCCTGCTGAAGACGTTGGAGACGGCATAGAAATCGCTCATTTAATGTCTCCGACGGGAGAACGCTTCGGATTGATTGTCAATCCGCACTTCAAGATTGACTAGATATTTCGCACCGTTTTATCGCTGTTGAACTCGTAAGGTGATGTCGTTATGAATTCGACGTTCAAAGTTCCACGTAGCAAAAGGAACGAAAGCCACCGAAAATGCGACCGATATGGTGCGCGCCGGCCAGTGAAGTAATCGAGCAACGACCGGAACTAGAAGCATATAAAGGGTAAAAACCATTCCATGAGTTGCCCCAACGATAGCCACCAACGTACTCCCGTATCCCGTCACCCAGTGGATAATCGCGACCACGAGAATGGTTGGTAGTAATCCTCCCTCTGCATAGGCCATGACTTGAAAGATTCGCAACGTGGTGGCCGTCGTTCTCCCTGCTAATTTTCCTTTCGGCATCAGTTCTGTCCGGTGACAAAGAGCCGAGTTAATACAAGGAGGCAGACAACGCCCCCGCCAAATCGGTACAGTCCTCTGGTTCGGTTTGAGCGAAGGGAGATACTTGCATTGTCAGCAAATGGGATTAGACCAAATGCCAGCGCGACATAAAGCAGGTGGAGCCATTCTTTGGGACGATGTCCGGTGACGAGAAGTCCCACTCCAGTTAGGGCGGTCACGACGACCGAAAAAAGTACCGCCACTAATGTTCGGAACGCGGCTTCGCCTGCTGGAACTCCTCGAATCACGCGAACTGCACCTTCCAGAGTTGCAACGAGCACGATGGCCGTGGTGAGGATCGCTAACCAAACATGAAGATCCTTAAGGAGCATTCTCGGATCCTAGTAGATCAAATCCAATGCATTCTTTGCGGAAATCAGAACGAAGTTCATGTAAGAGTCTGGTTGTTAACTGTGCTCCCCGTGGACTACGAGTACAGGGCAGGTTGCGTGCTCTGCACAACTGGAACTGACTGAACCCAGGAGGAGTCCGACGAACCCACCATGGCCACGGCTTCCGACGATCAGCATTTTGGCATTCTTGCTGGCCTTCAACAGAACGGTTGCGGGATGGCCTTGGACGACGTTGCTGACCAATCCTTTCGGCAAATCCTTGCCGAAAACACTCTTGAGAGTTTCGTCCAGGATCGTCTTGGAACCGTCTTTCATCGGCAATGATTCGGGGATCCCGCCTTCCCAGCCCATCATGGCGGGATAATCCCAGGCGATTATGGCCTCGAGAGTGTTGCCAAATAAAGGTGCCAGTTGTGCACCCCATTGAAGGGCCACTTTTGACGAGTCCGAGCCATCAACACCGACGACAATGCGGCCCGGGGCCTTGATATTAATTTCAGTTGCCATGTCTTTCACCTCTGCAAATCTGACGATAATTTAGATTAGCACTGACGAACCGCATTGTCGCGGGTGCTATCGCGCTCATTGCAAATCGGAATAACCTCTCGATTTGGCTACTTTTTACTGCCAATTTGCCGACCTTCAACGTTCACAACGAGAATTACTCCAGTAAGGACGATCAGGCCACCGATTAGTTCGGATGCATGGAACTTCTCCTTGAGAAACATTGAACCTAGAAAGACTGCGATTACAGGATTTA
>DASVIG010000086.1:0-5242 GCA_036382195.1 Candidatus Nanopelagicaceae bacterium | reverse complement strand
GGAGAAGTGCCAGTAGAACTGCGAGAACTTGACCGCGGTGCAAGTCAGAATTGAGCACTGGGGTGACGTCGCGATAAATTGCGGGCGGACCGGTTACTAAAGCTCCATGTAGCCCCTGGATAATGAGCGCTTGCCTGAACTTCTCCGTATATGCCGCGGCATTAGCCAATTTCAAGGAAGTACCGATATTCGCAAAGAGCACCCCTGCGACGGGCCGCTGTTGAGTCACTTTAGCCGTCGGAATTTGGGATGCCGCAGCCGCTATTTTCGCCTCAAATCCCGAAATCTCCACCTCGGAAGCGCTCTTGAAATTCAGGAGGACGGTGAAAGTGCCTTCGGTATTCTCTTTAAATCTATCCAGCAGAATTTCATCTGCTTTGGCGGATTCGCTGCCTGGAACAGCGAGGGAAGTTGTCAAGTGATTGTTCAGTCGCGAACCAGCAAATACTCCAAGAACTACTAGCGCTAGCCAAACCACAACTATGGCAGACCGATTGCGAACTACCGTCCGCGTCCATCTCTCCAACATTAAGACAGTCTAACGAGATAGCATCTTGGGTATGAATATTCACAACATGGATCCGACATTGGATCGCTTATTCCGTCACATGGCTTGGGCCAACGTCTGCCTTTTCGAACAACTCGCGAGGGTTCCTGTGGGATCACTTGCCCTGAAGGCGCCGAACAATGACTCGAGCGTTGCTTCGATAGCGGAGCACTTTGTGAGATCCGCAGGTTTTTATGTGACGCGACTCGGTGGATCCATTGCCCCATTTGATTACGTGACGCCAGAATCCTCTGGCGATATTGTCGCACTGGCAGGCGTATGTGCTGGATTTGATGGAGAGCTTCGAGCACAGGCGGTTCAACCTGATGGAATAGCCGAATATGTCAGGGATGGAAAGACTATTCGCCGCGCGCGGTCCACGATTCTTGGGCAGTCAATTCACCATGCAACCGAACACAGAGCACAGATTGCGGGCATTCTCTCCCTCCATGGAGTTGATGATGTGGATCTTGATGCCATTGATTTGTGGGGGTTCGGAGATGCCGAAGGCCTCGGCGAGTGAGCCAACAGAGAAATTGAATTGTTAAGTTAAGGAAGGGTAAGGCGACAACTCCCTGGTTGCGCGAAGGGGGCAAGTTCTACTTCGTCGCAATCTTCGCCTGCCTGAGTAATTAATCCTCTCACCAGACCTAAGTGGACTGAGCAGATGATCTCCGGTTCGAGTTTTGCTGCAGCCAATAGCGGGCAAGTCTGCAAATGAATTACCTTCCGTTTGGCATTTGCGCGTGGCGAATATCCGAGCGACTTCAACACCTCGTACACCCTTTGACGACCATTGATCTTCTCTGGCTCCTCTTGGGATGTGAAGAATAACTCTGCCCACTTTTCACCGGCAGAAATTGCCGCGCGCCGGGTGTTGCCACCAATTGCTCCGAGTTGTTTCGCCAAAACAAGGGCTAGGTTCGCATAATCGCGGGTTTGAGGGTCGACAGCGGCCTCGAAATCCTTCCGGGCTTGGTATCCAAAGGAAGGGCGACCCCGACCGGAGGCGAGTAATTGAACGCGTTCGGCATATGCAGATGCAACCAAACCTTCTAGATGTTCACGGATCGTGTTCTCATGAAGTCTCATCCCATCTGAGAGGTCACGGACGCGTAGTGGCGACTTTGCAGCGCGAAGCGCCACGAGTACGGCGTGCCTTTCGGGCGAGAGAGGGGAGCGAGTGTGCCCAGGCTCACTCGCTGTAGGACCCAATTTGCTATTTTCCACGGAATCAAAGTGTAGTAAATTAGAGCCATGAAATCCATATCAATCACCGAAAAGACAGTTAAAAACCCAGACCATGCCTGTAATTGTGGAACTGACCAGATGGGGTTCCCAGAACTCGATGCCACTTTGATTCCTTCGACAATCCGCCATGCCGCGATTTTTGGCGCCCTTGACTCGCTCGCAGTGGGATCGGGAATGATCCTGCTGGCACCGCATAAGCCTCTCCCATTGCTTGCTCAAATAGAACAGCAGTCTCCGGGTAAGTTCTCGGTCACGTACTTGAATGAGGGTCCAGAAAAGTGGCATGTCCAATTCCTCCGCGAGAATTAAGAAGTAGTCATGTGCACCTACTGTGGTTGCCAATCCATAACTGTTATCAATATCCTCACAAAACAGCATGAAAAAATCATTAACAAGTTGGGCCAACTTCGCCGCGCCGCGCAGATATTCGATGTTCCGGGAACACAGAATCACACGAGCGAGCTGGCTGATCTTCTCGCACCTCATACGGTGTTGGAGGAAGAAGGATTGTTTGCAGCTCTTGTGGCCGATAATGAGTTTGTCGAACCAGTTGCAAAATTGACGCAGGACCACATCGAAATCGATGAATTAGTTCGACGGTTGCTAGAAGGTGATATCTCCCTTGCAGATGAACTGGATACCCGACTTCGAGATCACATCAGTAATGAAGAGAATGGGATTTTTCCAGCTGCGGCAGTGAGCCTTGACGGCGCAGTGTGGGATCAAATTCAAGAAGAACTCGATCGAGCCATGGGTTTGCCCGCGAGTTAGATTGAAGGCGTAATCGGCTTGTATGCTGCAGAAGAACTTATTGGGGTTGCGAAGAAACTTTCAACTCGTTCGAACTTCCTGAAGGAAAGACCCACCGCCGATAACTCCAGAAGCGGAACATCATTCCAATACCGACTCCTATTACATTCGCGGAGATGTTGTCGCTGAGTGGCGAGTGAAGATCAAATATATAGCGTGAGATGGCAAGGCAGCCAGCGCTAATGCAAAGCCCGATCACATTTATTGCGAAAAAAAGGGCAATCTCACGTTGGACCTTGTTTTT
The DNA here is from genome assembly GCA_036382195.1 of Candidatus Nanopelagicaceae bacterium. Lineage (GTDB taxonomy): Bacteria > Actinomycetota > Actinomycetes > Nanopelagicales > Nanopelagicaceae > QYPT01. The sequence continues at coordinate 2,390 of DASVIG010000086.1, read as the reverse complement.
CGGTCGATCCTTCCAAGTCCAGAAACGATTGCCAACGTAGGCGACGAGGATCGAGATAAAGCCAGATAGGAAAGAGGCAGTTATCGGCTTAGAGGCCAGAGGGGCTCCCTTTATGTGGACCAGGAGGTTGAACCCACCGACCGCAACTACATATGAAACTGCGCCGACGCTTCCAAATTTGGCGATTTCATGTCGAAGATGAAAGAGTCGCTTGAGCATTTGGCAAGCCTATCAAGTAGCACTTCTCTACCTCTTGTACATCTACCTGCCGGTGTTAACCTTCCTTTATGCGAAGTCGCAATAGGCGAAGTATGACCGAATTAGCAATTATCTCGATGGGAATCGCACTGCTCCTAGGCAGTACCTCACCGGCATTCGCCGCCGCAAAGTTGGGCGGTGCCTGCACGAAACCAGGTATGACAACAAAAGTCGCCGGTAAGACATTGATATGCGACAAGAAGGGCAAGAAATTGGTGTGGATTGCGGTAAAAGCGCCGACCAAGACGAGTACGCCTACTCCCTCACCGTCGATGAGTGCGCCTACTCCCTCACCGTCGACGATTACTTCGGATCCGAAAAAGGGGGCCGACGGAGGAACACTCGTCGATTGGCCAAGCCCCAATGCCAAGTACATTTCTGCAATCCCGGTAGATCTCACTCAAATTGAGAGCATTTCGAAATATCGAAGTTGTTCTGGACATAACCGCGATGGCTACACCTTCGATCAAGTACTCGAAACGAATCGATCACTGAAGCATTACTTTTATCCCATTGCACAATTCCAGGGTACGTTGGATAAAGTCAAAATGTTTGCGCCATTTGACGGAACTATTTCGAGCATTGCCTTAGAGGCCAACAAGCTGGGCGGTCGACCGATGACCGGCAATGGGATTGGCCTGTCCACGCCTTTAGATAAAAACGTTTCCTTCGAATTCGGGCATATCTATTTTGCAGAGGCTTTTAAAGTTGGCGATGCCGTCAAAGCTGGAGAATTGTTGGGATACGCCGCCTTGGGGGATAAGGGATTCGATTTCGATCTAGACTTATTGGGAGCCCATCGGAGTAAAGATGGCCAAGAAATCCTGGGAAGTATCTTCGACCACATGACTCCAACTGTCTTAGCGGCGTTTGCAAGTTACGGTGTAACCCCTGCGAACACTAAGGAAACCAAGGCGTTCCGGGATCTCCATCCATGTGATTTTGCTGCTCAAAGCCAGGGAGATGATCGAACCTCAACGGTTAATTGGGTACAACTCACGCGCTGATCTGTATGATTTAAATCCCGGCCGCTTGACCTTCGCAACGGGGATCGGAACCAAATGCAAATGTGCCGTTGTGCAGGCGCTGCATCAATTGCACCGAAGATCCATGGCCCCAACCATCCAGCTCTTTCACAATATGCCCTCGTACTTTCAAATCTGCCAGCGCTTCATCGTCGAAACGATCCTCAATTTCCAGAGTGCCAAAGGTTGCTTCATCGGCCCCTCCTTGTCCGGATAGGCTGAGGTGCTGCCAGCGCGGTGCTTCGATTGCCTCCTGCACATTCATTCCTAAATCGACTAAATTCACTACCAGTTGCAGGTTGGTCTGCACTTGAATATGCCCACCCGGAGTGCCGCCGACCAAAGCCAAAGTTCCATCTTCATATGTAGCAGTCCATGCATTCAACGTGTGGGCAGGGCGTTTACCAGGAGCGATGATATTTGGCGAGCCCGGTTCCAGTGAGAATCCGGTTAGCCGGTTGTTGAGAATTATCCCAGTTCCGGGCACCGCGAAGGCTGAGCCAAAACCATGGAAGAGACTCTGAATCCAAGAGACTGCATTGCCATCTCGGTCTGCCACTAGGAAGTAGGTGGTGTCGTTGCCCTCCTCGCCAGATCTGGTATTCCCATTATTGGCATGTTCCATATCAATTTCAGAGCGACGCTTGTCTATATGGCTGGCGCTCAAAATTGGTTCTAAATCAATCTCCTTGATTTCAGGATCGGCAAGAATCCGATTGCGGTCTTCAAAGGCCAATTTCTTCGCCTCAACCATCACATGAGTGCGATCCGCCTCTGACATGTTCTTCAAGTCATAACCTTGAACAATCAAGAGTTCTTCAATCAAGATCATCCCCTGGCTCGGTGGCGGTTGACCATGAATTACCAGGTCTCGATACTTGGCAGAAATCGGCGGCTGCACCCTGGTTCTGTGATTCGAGAGATCCTTCGCGTTGAACCATCCATCGGTTGCAGCGATGATTTTCTCGGCGATCTCGCCTTCGTAGAATGCAGCGCGTCCATGTGCAGCAATGAGGCGCAGTGATTGGGCTAAGTCCGACTGAACGACAATGTCGCCCACTTTTACCTCTGTAGAGATGCCCATAGTGTGAAAGAGAGTGCTCTCTG
>DASVIG010000085.1:0-6548 GCA_036382195.1 Candidatus Nanopelagicaceae bacterium | reverse complement strand
AGGGGCGAACGGCATGATGAAGTAAATAGAGATGACCGCAATCTCAATGACAGCAATTGGGTTCATCCATTTGTACTTCTTTCCCAAAGTCCATTCTCCCGGAACGAACTTATCGCCGACCTTCCAACGCAGGAAGATTGGAATCAAGAATGCTAAATAGAGACCAATAACTGCAACGGATACGACGGCAAGGAACGCTGTTGGCTGACCGCTGGAACTCTTCCAAAGTGCCGGCACCGTGATGATGACGCCGATAACCGCTGAGACGAGAACTGCGTTGGTTGGAACGCGGTGCTTATTAACTTTCTTCCAATGCCTTCCTCCGGGTACCGCACCATCGCGAGAGAATGCGAACATCATCCGCGAACATGAGGTGAGGCAGGCGGCCACGCAGAATATTTGGCCGGCGGTGGTAATAATCATTACCAACTTGAACATTTTTCCATCCCCCAGAGCATTGATCAGCAAAGTGAAAATAGAACCTTGTCCGTATGGGTTGATCTTGGGGTCAGCGGAGTTGATGATGTCCGGCTTTGCGGCGTAGAGGAAAGCCATCAAGAGGATGTATCCACCAATGGCAGAGTAGAAGATCGACTGCCAGATGCCCCGTGCAGCTGCAAGGTGTGCACCCTGCGTCTCTTCAGACAAGTGAGCCGAGGCGTCAAAGCCGGTGATTGTGTACTGAGTCAGCAAGAAGCCAAGTGGCAGGACATAGATCCAGTAAGAACCTGAACCGAAACCAGAGTTGTTGATTCTCGTGGTGTACATCCAACCCAAGGTCTGGTGATGGCTTGGTGCAAAGACCAAAATGGCAACAACCGTGGCAGCGCCGAATACATGCCACCAGACTGAGACGTTATTGATAACCGCAAGAAGATGGCCACCGAAAATATTCAAAAGCGTAACGATCAGCATGAGCATGAAGAACCAGAAGAACTGTTGGTTGAGTAGATTCCCGCTCAAGAATCCGGTTCCATACGATGGGAACTGCGCACCGAGGATGACGTTGAGGAAACTTGCTGCTCCGTATCCGACCGAGGCGGTCACTGCCAGCAGGCCAATCAAGTTGAGCCAACCGGTGTAGAAACCGGCCTTTGCCCCGCCTAGTTTGGAGGCCCACCAGTAAATGCCACCGGATGTGGGGTAGGCAGAGGCGAGCTCGGACATACAGAAACCAATGATCAAAATGAAGGTGGAAATGAATGGCCAGCCCAGTGAGATGGCAACCGGGCCGCCGTTATTCCACCCTTGATAGAAAGTGGTAAAGCAACCAGCAAGAATGGAGATGATCGAAAAAGAAATCGCAAAGTTGGAGAACCCGCTCCAACTTCGATTGAGTTCTTGTTTATATCCGAGCTCGGCTAACCGCCGCTCGTCATCTGTTGTGTTTGGCAAGTTGTCTATCCTCCTAGGACCTTTAAACTTGAGTCCGGTTGAACTCAAGCAAGCCGTGTATCGGTCAGGGGCACCGAAGCAGTCGTTCTAAAGCAAAGTGTGCTCCAAGACACGCTCTTTTCTCAGGAACGTCTCACTGGATGGACCGCGTGTCGCAGACCACACTCTTGGGCCTTGGCTATAGGTTCCGTCAATTTTTTTGGTTACCCGTAGGTAGCCCAGTGTTATTACGTGATTGTTATGAAGAATAATTACAAGCCCTTGCAGCCCGAAGGTAGGATGAGTACTTCAAACCAGCAATGGATTACGGAGGTTTTCACCTACATGTGCCGTTTACTGGGCTACGTCTCTCCGGAAAAAGCCAGCTTTGATTCCATCGTCGGTGAGGATTTCCCCGAATTTATCGCCCTCTCATCCGTCCATTGCGATGGGTGGGGGATTGCCACTATCAATCATGATGAGGACTCGGCCCATTTGGATCGGGCGCCCGAGACTGCCTCGACCAGCCAGGGCTTTGTCGATGCCCTCGCCAATGTAGATGCCGATGGCGCCCTCTTGCACTTGCGCTGGGCCACCAAGGGACTGCCCGTTAGCGAAGACAATACCCACCCTTTTGCCTACGAAGATTTCACCTTCATCCATAATGGCGCGATTTTCCCGCCCTCTGTCATGGACCCTTATATTTCGCCTAAATTCGCCACATTGATCCAAGGCGACACCGATAGCGAGCGGTATTTCTATTTTCTGATGACCATGATCGAAAAATATGGCTTTCTCGAAGGCGTCAAAAAATGCGTTAAAACGATCACCTCCTCCATGGATTACTCCAGCATCAACGCCATGATCCTGAACGAGGACAGATATATCGTCATTTGCGAGCATCATCCGGAGCGCCATCCCGATTGGGCGCCAGCTGATTACTACGCGCTGAAGTACCGCCAAGACGAGAACGGGATTCTGGTCGCATCCACCGGTTGGAACCAGCCAGGCTGGACTCTCCTGGAAAACCACCACCTGTTAGTTGTCGATCGCCAGACATTCGCAACACAACTGTTACCTATATAGTCCCAGGATGCGCCGCCTGGTAGCAGTGGTACTGCTTATAACCCTTCTTCCTCTCTCGGCTGCCCATGCTGATTTTGACCGGATGGGTTCGGGGGATCCCTATGTGGATGCGCAGACCGGACTGACCTATGCGATTTGGAAACCGACAAGCACCGTCGCCCTCAAACTCTCGGAAATCAAACTTCTTCTCTGCTCAATGAAATCCGAACAGTGGATCTCAGCCACATATGGCAGCAAGAAAAAGTACGTGCAGATACTTGAATCTGATTCGAAAGCTCGCTGCTCGGACACCGGGGTTGGCAAGCTGGTGTCCACTGTGAAAATAGGGACCGCAAAAGCCAAAGTATTTGTCTATTGCAACAAGGCCAACGCGATTGCTTGGAATTCTTGTTCGACATCAGATTTTGCAACAGTGGGCGGATACCTGACATGGATAGCCCCTAAGACCAAGAAACTTAAGGCGACATCAATCGAAGTATTGGCCCAGGGCGTCGCCTACAAAGATGTGCTGGCTACGGCCAAAGCCCTCAAATTGCTCCCGACTAAATAAACTAAATAAATTGAAGAGGGACTGAACCGCGCCGATGCTCCAACTGCTTAAAGTCATCCCCGCATTTGCTCTAACCGCCCTCCTTCTTGCCATTGTCCCTGGCCAAGGTCTGGCCATGATCTTGCGCCAATCCATCGTCGGCGGACGACGTGCTGCTTTCACTTCCGTTGCGGGAAATAGCTCTGGGTTGCTCGTGTGGGGCGCGGCATCGGCCGTGGGGCTTTCGCAAGTATTTGCGCACTCGCAAACGGCTTACAACATCCTCAAATACGCAGGCGTTGCCTTCTTAACATTCCTTAGCGCACAGACTCTCTGGACTCTGCGTCACGCATACGGCAAGTTCGATTATGACGGCAGCGCCAAGATTGGTCTCGGACCGGCCTATCGCCTCGGTCTGCTCACCAACCTCACCAATGTCAAAGCTGCAGTATTTGCGGTTGCATTTATCCCGCAGTTTGTTCCAAGGGATTTCTCTCTCGGTTGGGGCATCTTCATCCTGGCCTGCGTACAAGCGTCCGTTTCTTCTAGTTGGTACATATTCCTGGTTCACATCGTGGATAAAGCTTCGGTTCAGCTGGCAAAACCTAAAGTGCGACGTGCTCTGACTGCATTCTCTGCCGCTGGAATCATGGTTCTTGCTGTGACCTTGCTTTTTGCCTCGCAAAGATAGTCACCCCAGGGGAGTTGTCACCAGGGCCCATGTGTCAGATGCACTTGCCCCCAAGGGCAACTTCTTGCCATCAGTAGTTGTGACCTCGATCTGACTCAAAACTTTCTTTCCCTTATCCAGCACCGATTTGGTCAATTTCACATTCACGTCGGCATATTGCCATTTACCCGATACGCAATTAGGAACACATGGATTGATTGCATACTTGCCGACTCCAGTTGCGCCTTCGGCACTCCATGTATCCCACTGAATATAGCCAACTGCGACGCCCTCATCGGCGCAATATTTTGTTAGTGACTCTGGTTTGTAATCCAAGATCCCGCAGTTGTACACGTAGACTTGCTCTTCATCGGCGCGATGAAGGTAACTAAATAAGCCAACTGCCAGTGCTGCAACTGTGATGACAGATAGCACCGCGAGTAATCCACGCGAGTTCTTCATCACTGCCTCCTATCTCAAAAGTCACAGTTGATGGCTAATTCTATTCCTCTGCCGCTTAATTTTCAGTGCTACGCTCAAGAAATGCGAGTCGTTACGGTTGCGCAACTCAAGTCCATTCTCGCCAGTCTTCCCGCTAATCCGCGTATCGTCGCTTCAGGCAATTTTGCAACGCCCAAAACCCTTCTCACACTCGCCGATGAGGTAATCCCCGAATTCCGCCTCCATATGCTCAATGCTCAGCCTGGCATCCCAGATCGCGAAGGTGTCACTTACGAAACCGCCTTCGTGGGCGAGGCAATGCGCCGTCACAAGCGTCTCATTTACATCCCTTGTCGCCTTAGCCTCTTGCCGATTCTCTATCGCGATCACTACCGTCCCAACGTCGTCATGCTGCATGCATCGCCTCCCCGCTTTGACACCGTAAGTCTTGGCACCGAAGTCAATATCCTTCCCTCAGCGATTGAAGCCGCGCGTGCCCACGATGGCATCGTGATCGCGCAATCCAATAAGCAGATGCCATACACCTACGGGGATGCGCAGATTTATGAGAACGAAATTGATTACCTGGTAGAAGTTGATGAGCCACTTGCGACAAAGCCCTTCACCTCGGGCAATGAGATAGCCCAACAAATCGGCTCACGCATCGCAGCCCACATCGAAGACAATTCCACCCTGCAATTAGGAATTGGTGCCATCCCCGACGCAGTTTTGGCCGGCCTGATGCATCGAAAAGAGCTGCGCATCTGGACCGAGATGTTCAGTGATGGCGTGCTGGATCTGCACAAAGCCGGCGTACTTGATGACGACATTCTTCTGACTGCATCATTCGTCTTTGGCTCACAAGAATTATACGAATGGCTCCACCTCAACCGAAGAGTGCGGATGATGCGTACCGAGCGGACCAATGATCCAAGCCAGATCGCTCGCCAAGCCAAGATGACCAGCATCAACGCCGCTCTTGAAGTCGATCTCTTCGATCAAGCCAACGCGAGCCATGTACGTGGTGGGATCTACTCTGGCTTTGGTGGATCCACCGACTTCATTGTTGGTGCTTTGCACTCGCGTGGTGGGCAATCATTCATGGCGCTTCCTTCTTGGCACGCCAAGGCCAATGTTTCGACGGTAGTTCCACGCCTATCTGGCAACGTCACGAGTTTTCAGCACAGTTATGTCGCTACCGAATACGGAATCGCAGAATGCTTTGGCCATTCCCAGAACGAACAAGCCCACAACATTATTGAAAAAGCCGCCCACCCTCGCGCGCGCGATGAACTGCGAGCTAAGGCTGCTGAATTCGGCTTGATCTAGCTTCTTATGATGCAGAAGTCCGGTGCCGCATTCTACCTGGAATGTCTTGAAATCAGAAGGTTGAAGAAGAGGTAACTCTCGGGTGTTTTTTGACACTTAGAATGCAAAATACTGACAAGAGGAGTAATGTTTTTTTCGAGGGGAGAGATAACTTCTTTGGCACGACGATTCATCAACTGCCAAGCTCACAACTGATCTCTCCCCTCCTTTAAATTATCCGAACACATAGAAAGTATTTAGATGCTGTGTTCTTCTGGTATCTCATCGGCGGCAGGTGGAGCTTCTAAATCATTCGCCGCGTCAGGTACAGATTTCTTCTTACGATTCAGAATAATCAATCCAATAATGAGTGCAAGAAGCAGCACGCCACCGATAGCCCACGGAATGAATTTGGTGGGTGTATCTAATGCAACCGTTGCGGAGAGATTTGTCTTCTCACCAAATACTGGCTTCCATGTCACGGTCCGCCCATCAGGACTAATAACGCCGGTCGATTTGATGACCTTGCCTGGGAATGTGACAGCGATGCGGATCTCAGCGGTTGAAAATAGTGTTTTCGCAAATGCGGCGCCGAATAGAGAACTTGCGTCGGCACTTTGAGCATCTGTCATTGATAGATCAAAGACTCCAGAGACTGTTGCCTGGTTTCCCTTTATGTTGATTGCGAACGAACCGTCCTTGCTGGCTGTGGAAGAGAACGCACTTAGGGGCGCATGATCCATCGTATATTTCTCACCGGTGAATCCACCTTGGTGATATTTAGAGACGGTGACTCCCTTGGAATTCTTATCGATCAAATTATTCAAATCATTTGTGCCAGTTGCGCCTGACGAACCAGAGCTAGTGCCAAGGGCATCCAATGAATCGGCGATTGCCACGATCACTGTTCCACTCATGGATTTGTCTTCATTTACTGTCAGCGCCATGTCCAATTTGATGCATCCAGTCAATAGAAAGGCCAAAGGTAGGCACATCAGGGCCATCCATTTGCGGCTGGACTGGTTAATAGGTCGAGTCTTCATTGACGCTCCCAACGCCGAGGGTTTCTATAGTTGGAGCATAGACGCGAGCCGTGAGCGCACAAGTGAATCGCCTCTCATTTGTTCAAGGTTTCAGGCA
>DASVIG010000084.1:0-12029 GCA_036382195.1 Candidatus Nanopelagicaceae bacterium | reverse complement strand
ATCCTGGTGATTTACGGTTCACTTCTTGCCGGAAGCAGTAAAGGATTGAGCGACAAGATCGCAAACGACCCGATCGGCGCACTCACTACGTTGCTACCAACGTGGTATTTGATACCTTTCGCGATTGTTGCCGTTTTAGGCCTCATTGGAGGCGCGATCCTCGATCTGTATTCGTCCGGGCTGGCTTTGGTCTCCATCGGATTGCCAGTGCGTCGCCATGTAGCTGCATCCATTGACGCCTGCATCATGTTGGGCGGGACCGTGTACATCGTCTGGTTTGCTGGCAACTTCATCGGCCCATTCCAGGGATTTCTTATCACCCTCGGCGTACCCATCGCGGTCTGGTCCGCCATCTTCGTTGCAGATGTCATGATGCGAAAGCGTGATTACGCCGAGTCAGAACTCTTTATACCTAACGGTCGTTATGGTGCATGGAATCTTCGCTCCATTGGATTGATTCTTGTGGGCTCGATCATCGGTTGGGGTTTTGTCACCAACCCATTCGCTTCGTGGCTCTCGTGGCAAGGGTTCTTCATGGATGCTATCGGCGGCAAGAGCGGGCCATGGGCCTACGCCAATGTCGGCGTAATTTTCGCTCTGGCCTTTGGATTTGCAGGGCACGTTCTACTCTCAAGAGGGGCAATTCGAAAACAAGAAAATCGCTAGGGTCCATTGATGGGCATCCGCCTGACCGTGATGGCCGAAGGATCAGAGAGCGCTCCCAGCAGCTGAAAAACGGCGCAACATTGTCAGGCCTAGACCAGCCGAGATGATGGCTGCAATGATCAGCCCGACTTTTACTTGCGCTAACTGCATCTGGTCTGTGAAGGCCAAGTCTGCGATGAAGAGTGAGACAGTAAGACCCATTCCAGCCAATGCGCCAGCGCCAGCAATTTCTTTGAAAGCGAGTTCATCAGGCAATTTTGCAATACGCAATTTCACTGCCAGCCATGCGAAAAGAGTGATGCCAATTAATTTCCCGCCCACGCGGCCGATGATAATCCCCGCGGTTATGGGAGAAGAAATTAATTTTCCTAAAGAAGAAAAATCAATCGTGATTCCAATATTGGCAAGGGCAAAGAGGGGGATGATCAGGTAACTACTCCAGGGATGGATAAGGGAGATCAATCGCTCGGTAGTGAGTCTCTTTCTGGACGGAATTACCCAGGCCAGAATGACCGCGCCAATCGTCGAAACGATTCTCACCACATTGACGCCATGGGAGTAGAAAAGTCCGATGACCAGAATGGATCCTAGGTCGTCGGCAATCGCGAGCGTCAGCAGAAAAATCTTGAGTGAGGCGTGAACGCGGCTGCCAAGAAGCGCCAGCGCACCTAGAGAGAGTGCTATATCCGTCGGCATAGGTATGGCCCAACCCACGGCGCCGTTACCACTGCGATTGATGAGGGCGTAAATGAGGGCAGTGACCGTCATCCCTCCGACTGCAGAGAGAATGGGGAGTGCAGCAGCTTTGGGATTGCGGAACTCGCCATCGACAAACTCGCGTTTGATTTCCAGGCCGACAAGGAAGAAGAAGATGCTCATGAGGCCTTCGCTGATGAAGCCTTGAGCCGGGTGCCAGAAGTCTAAGTACCCCTGATGAACGGGGGAATTGGCAAACCCTAAGGCCACCACGCAAGCCACAATCAAGAGAACTCCACCTGCTACTTCCGTTGCAAAAAAATCTCGCAACATGCGGGGAATTCGGCGGATCATTGGAGAAGGGTATAACTAGATGACATCTAGTTCGGCTGCAGGTTTTCTGCCGCTCGCGCGATATTTCGTTGCATTCCTCCAAATACCAGCCCGTGAAAAGGTTTGATCATTATCCAATAAAGGGCGCCGACTGGACCCAGTGGGTAGAAGAGTGCTCGCTGTCGAAATATTGTTTGACCCTGATCATTACTATCAATAATAAGTTCAAGCCAGGCCAGGCCTGGCAGTTTCATCTCAGCGCGTAGACGGATTAACCGTTTCTCTTCAATCTCCTCAACGCGCCACCAGTCAAGTGCGTCTCCGGCAACAAGATCGAAAGGATCGCGGCGACCCCGACGAAGTCCCGGTCCGCCGACGAAGCGGTCAAGCAAACCGCGAGACCACCACCCAAAACGCCAGGAGTACCACCCATGTTCGCCGCCAATTCCTTCGATGATGTGCCACAAACTCTCCGGACTCGCGTGGACAATGCGTTCGCGTTCATCCAAGTAGAGCGAACCTCCCGCCCAGTCAGGATCGCTAGGTAACGGGTCACTTGGCGCGCCGGCATGAGCGGCTGAAGCCCAGGATGTTGTAACTCGGCGGTCCTGAATGCGCTGCAGCGCTAACTCGACAGCTCGATGAAAGTCCGTGAGTTTGGCTGCGGGATCGGGAACGTACTTCTCAATGTCATGTTCCTTGCAGATGACTTCATTGATGAGGCTCTCCATTAAGGGTTGCGCGATCCGTTTAGGAACGGGCGTAATTAGCCCCACCCAGTGGCTCGACAGAGAAGGCGTTAGTAGCGGGAGCGCAACTATGCGTCGCCTCTTCAAACCAGCAACCTTGGCGTAAGCGAGCATCATCTGTCGATACGTCAGGACGTCCGGACCGCCGATGTCGAAACCTCGGTTTATCTCCGGTGGCATGGTGGCGGAACCCACTAGGTAATGCAGGACATCTCGTACTGCAATGGGCTGAATTCGGCTCTCGACCCAGTGGGGTGTGATCATGATTGGCAGCCGTTCGGTGAGGTATCGCAGCATCTCAAAGGATAAAGATCCCGACCCGATGATGACCGCCGCACGTAGCACTGTCGTGGGGACACCGCTGGCGAGAAGGATCTCCCCGACCTCCTTGCGGGATTGTAAATGGCGGCTCAACGTCTCTGACTTGGGATACAGGCCACCCAGGTACACGATTCGGCTCACTTGGCAGGCGTACGCTGCGGCAGCAAAGTTGTGGGCATTGGTATGGTCGAGAGATTCGAAGGCCGCCCCTGCCGCCAATGAGTGGATGAGATAATAGGCGACTCTCACGCCTCGCAGAGCATCAACCAGAGAGTCTGGATCGGCGGCATCACCTTGGACTATCTCAACTTGGCCGCTCCACTCGCGATTGGCCAGGTGCCGAGGTTGACGGGCCATCACACGAACGCGGAAGTTCGCTGCGAGTAACTCGGGAATTAGACGACCGCCAATGTATCCAGTGGCGCCTGTGACTAACACCAATGGATGGTCGGGCAGATCAAGTTCAGTCATCGCCATTTGCCTCGAATTTGTTGCAGTCGCTCCCATCGCATCGAGGAAACGTATCTTTCACTCTATTGTTCTATGAGGTGCTTAGCGCCGGGGCGATGCGATTCACTGGGCATAAGGAACGTGTTCTGTTGCAGGGCTTTGTCGTTTGCAACGAAATCTGCCAGAGTGACATTGGCGAGCGTGTCGCGAAATGCCGCTATCGCGTCCCCCCAAATCCAATGCAGTGGACAGACAAAATCCCATTGACATGGCCCATCCTTCAATGCGCATCGCTGGGCACGCAATGTACCCTCGCCGGCTTCGATGATTTCAAGCATCGTAATCTCAGCGGGTGGGCGGGTTAGGAGATAGCCGCCATCCTTGCCGGCTTTGGATGTCGCCAGTTGGGCCCGAACAAGTTCGGCGAGGATTTGAGAAGCGAAAGTCTGTGGAACTTTCATCGTTGATACCACCTGGCGGATTTTTCGGTATTCCCCGCTCTCGTACGCCCAAGCCAGACAGAGCGCAGAGAGAACGACATAGTTTCCACGCTTGGAGAGCATCAAGTTCACAGGATCACTATACATGAAGAAACTCGCTATACATGGATTTAATCCCACAACGTATAGTAAGATACTTGACATGTAGTAACTCACCACACATAATTCAAGGGATCGATAATTCCCGTTGCGCCAGGAGAGGGCCCAATGCCTAAAATACAAGAGCATACGAAGATTTCGACTCCGCGTGAGTTGCCTCTGGTAACTATTCATTTGCGCCCACCAGAGCGAAACGGTGTCGAAGGTCACTTTCTCGAGACCGATCCCAATCGTGGACTTGAACTCACCAAATATCCCCGGGTGGCAAAACTACTTAAAAGTCGCAAATTTCAATTTTTCACGATCCTGCCGAACCAACTGATCTTCTGGTTTGTCATTCTCATCGGTTTCGTTGGAACCGCGGATCCTGGCTTGAATTTCGGGACTGCGATCACCTGGTACATCTGGTTCTGTCTCGTATTCGTATTGATGGTTGTCGTTGGTCGCGCATGGTGCTTGGCGTGTCCTTTCGGTGGTCTGGGCGAGTGGGTTCAACGCAAAACATTTTGGAAACGGACGCAATCTCGATTAGGCCTGGGGCGGAAGTTTCCCGAAAGCATCGCGCAATACGGGTTCCTTACCTCCATAGGCGCTTTCATATTGCTGACATGGCTTGAAGAATTTTTTAACATCGCAGGTCCGGGAGATCCAAAGGCGACTAGCTACATGGTGCTGGGTATCGTCACGAGTGCTCTCTTGTTCTTCTTAATATTCGAACGTCGCTCTTTCTGTCGCTATGTCTGTCCACTTTCCGGGCTCATTGGCACAGTTGGTTCAATGGGCATGGTGGCCGGTTTTCGCACGCGTGATCGGGAAGTGTGCCTTACTTGCGAAACCAAAGACTGCATGCGCGGTGGCGAAAATGGATACGGGTGTCCTTGGTACACGTGGCCAGGTAGCGCTGACTCGAATGCCGCATGCGGGCTATGTACTGAATGCTATAAAGGATGTCCATCGAATAACGTCGGATTGTTTGTACAACGTCCACTTACATCGGTAATTGCTCCTTCTCGCCGGCGGGCGGATATCGCTTGGGCAGTAGCCATTCTGTGGGGTCTGGTTATTTATCAACAGTTCAATGCGATGTCTGCCTATTCAACGATAGATGGCTGGCTCAACGCCCTTATACATTTTCCGCAATATCCGAATCCCATTGATTTTTTTACAATAATCTTTGGCGTTACAGCTTTGATGGCGGGATTAGCATGGGTGGCGACGAGAATTTTCGCAGCGCATGATCTAGTTATACCTAGAGGTGGCGAAACCTTTATAAGTCGCACGAGCAAGTTCCGTGCCTTTTTCCTTCCCTTAATGTATGGTCTGATCCCTGTAGTTGGATCAGATTATTTTGCACGGCAATTACCCAAGTTATTTAAGCATGCGACCCGAATCGTGCCTGCTATTGGGCATCTCTTTGGTTCGGGAACGACCTCATCTTCCCTTTATAAAGCTCGCCTGCTCGCTGATCCTTCAATCGTGGTAGCCCAATTAATTATTATCGGATTAGGCACCTTCGCATCCATGTGGGCGAGTTGGCGCATTGCAAAACGAGATCTTGTTCCACTCACGGATCGTCCGCGCGCAGTTCAAGTGGCCGCGGTTTCTCTTGCCGCTATATGTGGAGTAGCAGCAGGCGTGTTGTACGTGTTGATGAGCGCAGCGGACTAAGGGGATTAATCATGATGACGATAAAAACTATCGAGACAACTAGTTCTACCCGTGAAGCAGTTATTTCCTCGCCTCTGCATGTTAACGTTCTCACTGATCGTTGCGCAGGGTGCCAAGAATGCTTGATTCGATGTCCAACCAATGCCCTAACAATGGATTTGGCGAGTTGGACGGTAGTCGCCGATGACTCGGCATGCGTGGGGTGCCGACAATGCGTGCGCACCTGTCCTTTCAGTGCGATTACGGTTGAGGGTCCAGTGCTAGTTTCAAGTCGAGAAACTTTCTCACTCGCTCACCCTCAGAAAATTGTGGGAAATTTGGAGGAGACTCGTAAAGGATTCACTTCATGGGCTCAGGCAAAATCGGAGGCGAATCGCTGCCTAACGTGCCCCGATGCCACATGCGTACGAGGATGCCCAGCTCACAACGATATTCCCAGATTCATTGCGGCTATCCGTGATGAAAATTTGAAGGAAGCGCATGATGTCTTGCGACTTACCTCTTTTCTTCCCGACGTTTGTTCACGGGTTTGCGACCAAGCTTTGCAATGTGAAGGCGCATGCACATGGTCACTCGCAGGCGGAGAAGGAGTAGCTATCGGGGCACTTGAACGTTTTGTTACCGATAACGCCCCAGTTCCACCGGTTAGGCGGACTTCTGATCGCGGAGCTGGCATTAGTGTCGCCATTGTTGGTTCTGGCCCTGCAGGAATCAGTGCTGCCTGGGAGCTTGTACAGGCATCTGCATCCGTCACAGTTTTTGAAAAAGACGATAATCCGGGGGGGCTCTTGAAATGGGGAATTCCAGATTTCACTTTGCCGGATGAAATTGCGTCACGTCCATGGGAGGCGCTTGTTGCGGCCGGAGTAAAACTTCACTGCGAAAGCGAAGTTTCAGCTGATCAAGTCAGATCACTTGCTCAAACATATGATGCAGTAGTTCTGGCTCATGGTGCAGGTACGCCTCTTCGCCTTCCAGTAGAGGGTGGAGCCCTCGAAAGGGTTTGGGACGCAACCCGGTTCCTTCACCAAGCGCCTTCCGCTGTTCTGTCCAATCAATCACTCTCTGACCTAACTGGCGAAGAGGATCCATCTGGAGTTCGAATTCGCACAGTCCTCGTGGTCGGCGCGGGTAATACTGCCATGGATGTGGCTCGGTTGGTCCGCCGTCTTGGGGCCAGAGCAATCTGCGTTGACTGGATGGACCGCCGTTTTGCGCCTGTGCGGCCGGATGAACTTGAGGAAGCAAGTCTGGAAGGCGTCGACATAAGGTTTTCAACAACAGTGGACCACCTTGAAAGTGTTGGCGACGGATTGGTGAAAGCGCACCTCAATTTCACTGAGCAAAAGTCCGCGCTGGGAAAGCCTGAAGTTATTGCGAAACTTGCAGCTAGCGAAGTTGTGGATCTTGTCGTCATGGCGATGGGATACCGAGTCGACACCTCGTTCTCGACGATTCTGCCTCACTCGCCGATATCTCGTCGCGCCCTACCCGGTCTTACGGATCGTCGTTGGCAAGCAAGTGGTTTACTCGCTGGCGGAGCACCCGTGTTCGCGCGAAACCAACCTATTGGACAATTGGCGCTAGGACGTGAAAGTGCTTATGCGCAAGCCGATGCGAATGTGGCAGAACGAGTCTGGGCTGCAGGTGATGCCCTCGTTGGTCCCGCCACAGTAGTTGAAGCGATGGCGCAAGGGCGCAGGGTGGCTCAAGCAATCTTAAGTTCGAGATCTTCTCGGTCAGTGTGATTTCCTTAGTTCAACGCTGGCCCGCGATAAGCGGGCCAGCGTTGAACATCGGTTATAAGTTATTTTCTCGGTAGTACCGACGCCAAATTAACCGATGGAAAGGGATCAATCGCGGTAGTCGGTTGATAAATGGAATCTTTGGCATGAAGATGAAGCCCAAGTTCAGCAGAAGTAGCAACGCGAATATTTGAGTATCAGCGTTTGCAGATGACTTCAATGGTTCCACTTGATACATGGCCGAGAAAAGCCATAGCCAAGACTGACCTGGATACGAACCTGTTTCGTTCATCATTCCCATTTGATCCCCATGAAGGTGCAGAGTTGCTCCCAGTTCATCAAAATATCCACCATCAGCCAAGAAGAGCATGGGTTTGGTGAAATCACTGGGGTAAGGAGTAACCGTGGTCGTCAAAAGGCCGTCGAGAACGCCTTCCTGGGCCAGGTTTAATACTCCATTTGTCATTATTGGAACTGGCCCGTAGGCATCGCTGGTAACTACCTTTGCAGGATCGCCGGCCTTCTCTAGTGCTGACGCGTAATCCGTCGCCCACTTTGTCTGCTGATCGGCAGATGCACTATTCCATTGTGCAAGGGCGGCTGGAATTGTTGTATCCCGGCTGAATGTAAGGGGATTGACCACAAAATCAACCGCAGGATTAACCGGAATTGTCACCCCGGCCCACTTCTGCAACTTCAGCGGCCCCAATTTCAGACCCTCTGAAGCATTGTTATATGGCGCACCGTAGGCGGCACTAATGGTTGTCCCTGCTAATTCGCCAGTCGCCGTTGCCACAAAGTCGGTTGGCGCTTTTTGGGCCCAAACCTTAAGTGTGACAGCTGGTTCATCTGGAGAACTAAATACGGCGGCTAATCCAGCTATAAGAACCGTAACAACTACTAAAGCGATTACAAATTCTTTTACAAGATCATATGGACGTTTCGGTCCACTCCATTTTGCTAAATCTACATTGCGCTCTTTGCTCACTTTGCACCCCCAGCAATCTCTTTGGCATCCAAGGGAGGCACCACGCCATTGCGTCGAACCAGAATGACATGCCAAATAACGATGATTCCTACAACGAGAGGAAGCAAGGCAACATGAAGGAGAATGGCTTGGCCCGTGTTAAGGGTGTTAAAGAAGGAGCCGATACCTACGGAGTTAAGTCCATCTTTGGCTTGCGTGGCTATCCACTGAGAATCGAAGTCCCACTGAATGAGGTAACCAGTGAATGCGGTTCCGAGGGAGGCAAGGAATGCGAATGCACCTGTTACCCATGTTTGGAAACGTCGACCGCGCCAGGCAGCCATCCAGAATTTGCCCCAGAGATGAACCACCATGAAGACGAAGAAGAGCTCGACTGACCATAGGTGCATCGAGTTAATAAAGTGACCAACGCTGGAACTATGCCACCAGATTGCGCCTTCTGTAGTGAGCCATAGCCCAGATCCAATAATTATGGCGAGAGCCGCCAAGGTGAGCACTCCGAAAACGTAGATCCACGAGGCAACGTATGACGGTTGATCATCCGGAAGAACATCTTGGGGTTCAAATTTTTCAATGGTCGCTCTACGTACCCGCGTAGTCCACATAGTTGCCATGTGGGTTACTTCCCCTTGTGCTTAGGGAAGGGGATGACTAGCGCGAGCGTAAATAGAACAAAGATAAGCCCGATCATGATGAGATTTGGGACTGAAACGGTAAACGGTCCAAAAGTGAAATATTTGGCGGGACCGTTAAGTGAAATTGCTAATAGAGCCATATTTTTCTCCCCGATGCATCCTTAGGTTGTTGGTTTGCACTGGGTTCACTCTCCTGTAAAGCCGAGGAAAGTGGTAGCAACTACCGTGAATTTCCTGTGTGATCTTTCTTATTGAGGGGCAGCCCTCACGGAGTCTCCGAGCGGGCAAATCCAGTGCATTATTACAGGTTGTTCTTCCTATAATACCTGCGCCATATCAACCGGTGAAGGGGAATCCATCGGGGAATCGCATTGAGAATGGGGATTTTTGGCAGAAATATCAGCCCCAACATAAATAACATCCTCACCGCAAATATTTCGGCGTTCTTGTTCTGCGATGACTTAAATGGGGAAAGGTGATATAGGAGAGTCGTCGGCACCAGCCAGAATTCGCTCGGGTATGAGCCAGTTTCATTGACCAAACTGGTTTGATCTCGGCCAATATGAGCAGCAACTCCAAGGTTTGTCATGTACTGGCCGTCAGAGAGGAAGAGCGACTCCTTGGTGAAATTGGTCTGGAAAGGGCTGGATTCCGTTGTCAAAGTTCCGTCGAGGACGCCACTCTGGCCTAATGCTAAAAGCGCCCCTGTCATAACCTGAACCGGGCCAAATTGAGGGGCAGCAGAAACTCGGGATGGATCATTGGTTTTATCCAACGCGACTTTGTACCATGTCACCCACTTCATGCGCTGATCAGCATTTGCTCTATTCCATTGCGCGAGCATTGCGCTCAGGCCTTTCTTCTGATTTGCAACGTACTCGGCCACCAACTTTCGCTGATCTGCAGTACTTGCTCCAGTCCACTGTTCCAGCGCGGTGAAAGCACTGGATTTGAGACCCATCTCCAAAGGCTTGACAACGAAGTCTTGTGCGGTATCAATCGGGATATGAACGCCGAAAAGTTTCTGGAGTTTCAGTGGTCCCAACTTCTGGCCATCGCTGTTGTTGTTATAAGGCGGACCGTATGTAGCGGTAGCGGAAGTGTAGGAGAGTTCATCTAGAGCTGTCATGACGAAATCTGCTGGTTCGGCTTGCGCCCAATCCTGGAGAGTCACAGCCCGGACGTCGGGGGAGCTAAATAACAAAGCGCAGATAACAACTACCACGGTCAATGGAACGAGGGTCATTGCCAAACCTTTAACTAGGTCAAAGGGACGGGTAGGGCCGCTCCACTGCGCCAGATCCACTTTTTTCTCTTTCGCCCTCACTTCTTGGCACCGCCAAGTTCTTGCGCATCCAGCGGTGGGACGAAACCATGACGTCGCACCATCATTACGTGCACCAGAACTGCCACGCCAACTGCAACTGGAAAGATTGACACATGCAGCAGAAGCATCTGCCCGGTATTGAGGGTATTGAAAATCTGGCCAATTCCAACGGCATTAAGTGAGTTCTTTGCCTGGTTGGCCATGATTTGGGAATGGAAATTAGTTTGCACGAGAAAACCTGTAAACGCAGTTGCGATGGTGACAATAAAGGAAATGCTGCCTGCCACCCAAGTAGAAAACCGATGGCCGCGCCAGGCAGCTCGCCAAAAGTTAGCCCAAATGTGGACAATAATGAAGAGAAAAAAGATCTCCGTCGACCAAAAATGGATCGAATTGAAGAACAGTCCGATTTCTGAGGAGTGATACCAATCAGCCCCACGCAACGCGAGAATTGCGCCGGACGCAAAAACGATGATCAACGAAGCGATAGAGAGAACGGAAATAATATAAAGCCAGGAGGCAACAAATACCGGCTGTTCGTCCGGGAGCAAACTCTCGAATTCGAGATTGTCTATCGCCACACGTCGTAGTCGAGTTGTCCATTTCCCTTTCATTGCGACTTGTCACCCCTCCACGTAAGAAGAGATCGTATTTCGATTATTATCAAAGAGAGATGGAATGGCTGTTAGTGTCATGGTCCGCCCCCAGGGATAGCACGTCGAGTTGTCGTACCGTATTACATCCGACGCTAGATCGGGGGAAACTAGGGCAAGAAAATTATGCGGCCCGTCTGCGGGCAGCTTCCCGCGCCGCGTCGATTGATGCGGCTTTGGCGCCAACCAGCGATTCCATACCCGGGGCGATACCTGCCAAGGTGAGTTCAGCCAGGATGATTTCGACATCCGTGGATCCCAGGGTATGTGCGAGGAACTCGAGATACCCGGTCCCATGATCCCAACCCTCGCGGGGGGTGCCTGGTTTGTACGAACCGCCTTGCGCCACAACGAAAGTGATTTTCTTGCCTTTGAGGCCTTGGGCCTTATTGGAATCCAGGGTCCCGGACATGATGATCTGGTCAAAATATGCCTTGAGAACTGAGGGGATCGACCAGTTCCACATCGGCGAGGCAATGAGTACTTCATCTGCTTCCAGAATCTCCCGATTCAAGTCAGCGCGATAGGCGTGCTTGGCAGAGGCGCTCGCGCTCCGATCAGATTCGGGAGTACGGGCAGCGTAAATGGTCTCCATATCCAGGTGAGGAACTGGATTGGCTGCCAGGTCACGGAGAACAACCTGGCCATCGGGATGGACCGCACTCCATGAGTTGATAAAATCTTGAGAAATGCTCCGTGAAACAGAGTTCTCACCCGTGGGGCTGACTTTGAGTCCTATCTCAGAGCAGCGGTAATCGCGTTGCCCAAGGGAGTCGCCAGGCTGGTCGCAAAGGTGGCCGTCAGATGGCCGCCGTCTTGGTAGACCAGGAAATTGCTGATAACGACAGGGCAAGGAGTGGATGGGCAAACCCACCACTCCGGGTCGATGAAGCCGACCTTCTCGGTCGAAGCTATGGATTTCTCCTGAGCCAGCCACGCTTGATCAATGGCGTTACTGACCGACGTTGCGCAGGCAAGGACGCTGGTTGGATGTGATGAGAGACAGACCGGCGGATCAACTGCCGAAAGAGGCGTGTCTGCCATGAGAATGACATTTTTGGTGAGCGCCTTAATCTGATCAATGGTCCGCTGCATGCCGGCTTTCCACACTTGATTTCGCGCAGTCCCAGCAAGTACATGACCTGCGCTGTCAACGGTTTCAAAACCGCGGGTTCCGGTAACGAGGACGATCGCGGGAT
>DASVIG010000083.1:0-4400 GCA_036382195.1 Candidatus Nanopelagicaceae bacterium | reverse complement strand
CCTTGGTTTGGTTGGAGAATCTGGGTGCGGGAAGTCTTCCCTGGGCCGCGCCATCGTTGGCTTAACTCCACTTTCTTCCGGAGCAATCACTTTTGAAGATACTGCGGTCAAACCCTTATCGCGGGGACCTCGCGATACTTTGTTGCGCCCACTCCAAATGGTCTTTCAGGATCCTTATGCCTCCCTTAATCCTCGCCGCAAGATTGGCAATCAACTCTCTGATGGACCGGTGAATAAGGGTGTGAAAAAGGTTCTGGCCCTCCAGGAAAGCGCGGCATTGCTTGAGAAGGTTGGGCTAACGAATTCAGCGATAGATCGCTACCCGCATCAATTTAGTGGCGGTCAACGCCAAAGAATTGCGATAGCTCGTGCACTCAGTGCGCAACCGCGAGTAGTTGTGGCGGATGAGCCAATTAGCGCACTTGATGCGTCGGCTCAGGCACAGGTGGCTAACCTCTTAGTTGAACTCGTCCGCACCACAGGTATGGGGTTGGTCTTCATCTCACATGATCTTTCGATCGTGCGACAGATTTCTGACAGAACTGCCGTTATGTATCTTGGGAAAATCGTCGAGGTCGGTAGCACCGAGCAAATTTGGAATCGTCCAGCCCATCCGTATACAAAGGCCCTCATACGAGCCGTCCCTCGTGCTGATGGACTCGGCATCATGCCACTTGAGCTGTCGGGAGATGTGCCAGATCCAGGATCGCCTCCGAGTGGGTGCCGTTTCCATCCTCGGTGTCCGCTTGTGCGTCCGACGTGTACAACACTGGAGCCTGAGCTGGTGACCCTTCAAGGTGGACGCCAAGCAGCGTGCGTAATCCAAGATTCCGGAACCGAAACAAAAGAATTGGAATTTTGATTTTCAGCCCAATTCGCCCCAAGCGCAAGAACGAGAGAAAAGAGATTCCCCATGGACTCAAACAATTTAGATAAGGATGCAATCTGGTCAGGCGTGCAAGCCATTTTGGACGGGTTCATGTCAAAGGACCGTACGCGCATTGATTCATTTATTCACGAAGATGCCACGTTGTGGGATTCTTCAGAGCGCCCGCTGGTCCATGGTTTAGGAGAGCTCAATGCGTTGCGTGATCGCCGCCCAGCTGACGGAGGTGGTCGCAAGGTTCTGGCCATAGATGCCATCAATCCACGTATTGATATATACGGTGATATCGCCCTCTGCCTATATGAACTTGTCATCACATTTGAAGATGGTTCACCTGAAGAACATATTAGAAATACCGCGCTATGGAGAAAGTTTCCTAAGGGTTGGTTAGCGATACATAATCATGAGGATGTGGTTTTCTAATTGTTATAGAACCACCGCCAACGTCGTCATGATCCCGATCGTGATGGGCAGGGATTGCATCAGTCCATGAAGGGTGGCTACGGTCGAATCTGGGCCGTGACGACGCTGGCTGAAGGCTCCCAGCACAGAAATGATCACCGGGTAGGTGGAGAGGGCACCAGCAACGCGTGGGCCAAGGACTGAGGCCAAGCCGGTCAAAGTGACAATAAGAACAACGGTCACAAGCAGCCTTGCCGGTAATTCCCAGCGAGGGATATCTGCGGTCCGCGGTCGCGTTACGTACTTCGGCCAGAATTTCGTCGCGAGTGACCATGTGGCAACAAGCATTGGCAATAAGACGTAAAGAGGAATCTCAAAACTCGTGAGCACTGCGCCCGTCGCAAGGCATGCCACGGTTCCGGCCGCGAGTGCGCGTCCCCATGACATTTTCAATGCGGACTTTGCATAGATCCAAGAGAAAACGATTAGTGCGACTTGGCCGACAAGAACTCCATGGGCTGCCCGAGCCGCGAATGAGGCACCGTCTTGGATATAGATAATAAAAAGGAAGGGACCGGTCGTCAGAGGCAAACCGATGAGTCGCCCACCTATGCCATCACCCCATCGACGTTGGATGTAACTGAGCAGTGCTACGAAGAATGGCGCGAGGAAAAGTTTTAGGAGAAGAAGCGAATTCACTCTATGGGGCCGTAATCAATTTCCGCGATGTTGTTATCTCGTCGATGAAATCTAGATCTATGTCGACCCCAATTCCTGGGCCACTAGGTACCCGTAATTGTCCATTTTCCATCACGAATGGCGTGGTGATGTCTCGGTGGTAATACCGAGACGATGCGCTTGTGTCACCGGGCAGAGTGAATCCAGCGAGGGAAGCCAGCGCAATATTTGCGGCCCGTCCGATGCCGGTTTCCAACATTCCTCCGCACCAAACAGGGATGTCGTTCTCGACGCAGAGGTCGTGGATTTTGACCGACTCGAGATAACCGCCGACACGTCCTGGTTTGATGTTGATGATCGTCGTGGCTTTCAACGCCAGCGCGTCGCGCGCAGATTCAAGGGAAGTAATGGATTCGTCCAAACAGATTGGCGTTTGGACCACCTTGGCCAGCATGGCATGACCTAGAACGTCATGTTCATCAAGGGGCTGCTCAATGAGTAGAAGGTTGAACGGATCTAATTGCTTCAAATGTTCGGCATCCTCGCGGGAGTAGGCCTGATTTGCATCCACTTGTAGAGGGATATTCGGGAAGAGCTCGCGGATTACGCGAACTGGCTCGATGTCCCAGCCGGGTTCGATTTTTAGCTTGATCCGTCGATAGCCCTCGTCGACGTATTGGGAAACTTCCTGAGCTAGTGCATCGATCGTTGACGTAATTCCGACTGATACACCGCAATCGATCATCTCTTTGGATGAACCAAGATATGAGCCAAAAGAAATGCCCTCGAGTTTTAACTGGGCATCCAAGACTGCCGTCTCAACACAGGCCTTCGACATTTGATGGCCAAGGAAAGGTCGAAGCAGATCTGCAATCTCCTCGGCACGGATATCTCCGGCAGCAAAAATCTTGGGAAGCAAGAAGCGTTCGATGACGTCTTGAGAAGCGAATGTGTATTCGGGGGAGTAAAGCGGCTCTGACATTGCAACACATTCGGCCCAACCCTCGGCGCCATCGTGGGTTCTGATTTTCATCAGCAGGAGTTCGCGCTCGTACTGGGTTCCAAATGATGTGCGGAAGGGTCGGACAAGTGGCAAATTGATGATGCGAAGTTCTACATCCTTAATCTGCATTTAGCGCGCCTCTTTACTGATGACGTAAGCGCCATCTTTGGTCAGGCCTTCAATATGCCAACCTGCTTTCAATCGAGGTTCCAATTCAGCCCGTAATGCCATTCGCCATTCCATGGCCGTGTCGCCTTCCGACGCGCGAACGTCGATGATGTCGAAGGGCAGATAAGCAAGAACAACCGATGTATTTGTGTCTACGGTCTGCTTCACGGGCTCTTCGAAGACGTTGCGGAGGACTACAGGAAAAGAGTCATTAGGGATTTCCAGATTGTGATTTCGTGCAGCACTGATTACTCGATCAGATAGAAGAGACCACTTGGCTATAACACGATCAGTTGGATCCCCGGCGTTGAGTGCATCAGGCAAGTCTCCATAAAAGTCCGAGAAGTATTCAAATACTTGGACTCCAAGTTTCACGAGGTTTAGTCTCGCGTTGCGCCTGACTAGCGGATCGAAGGTCCAAGTGATGGTCTCGTAGCCGTTCTCCAATGCCCACGCTCTTTGGTGCCACTTTAAGGCGCTTCCAATATTTCGATTGCGATATTTCTCTTTCACTGCCGCCATATGTGAGTGCAAGTGAAGGTGTTTTTGTGAATCGATCCCGGGAAAAGCAAAAGCTGCGGCAACGACCTGACCGTCGACGTACACCCCACTTACATAAGTTCCGTTATGGACCATCGCCTGCAATAGGTTTGCAGTGATCTGAGTCCCCTCATCCGTCGGCCAGACTTCGTCAAAGATCTGGCGTGCATAATTTTGCTCATCAACTGTTTCAAGAATGCGAATCGTCACTTGTGCGTCATCGCTGCGCTGCTTTGCGTCTTTATGTGCCTGGGCTATCGACTCGGGAGTGATCATGGAGCCAGCGTAGAACAGACGTCGTCAATATGCTCTAGTCCAATGCGGTCGCGTACTTTAGGCTGATGACCATGAAGGCAATCCAGGTAAATCATTTTGGCGGTCCGGAAGTAATGGAGTATTTGGACGTTGCCGATCCGGTCCCGACATCGGCCGAGGAACTCATCACGGTTACCTCGATCGGCATCAACTATGCCGACACCCACCAAATTGAGAACGGCTATCTCTCTCCGCAAAGCCTTCCCCTCATTCCAGGGCTAGAAGTTGTCGGACATACCAATGGTGGCCGAAGAGTCCTTGCCGCTGTTGAGCATGGCGGTTATGCGCAGAAAGCCGTGGCGAATAAGGGATTGGTAATGGATATCCCCGATGGGGTCACCGATGCCCAGGCACTCTGCATGTTGGTTCAGGGTTCGACCGCATGGCACATATTGAAAACGGTTGGAC
>DASVIG010000082.1:0-4903 GCA_036382195.1 Candidatus Nanopelagicaceae bacterium | reverse complement strand
AGCAGGCAACAGCCTTGCAGAGACAGGGGGAACTCGGTCTCTGGGCTCCACTGCTCGGTCAGGAAGCTGCGCAAATCGGATCTGGTCGAGCACTGGAAGCACAGGACTACGCCTTCACGACTTATCGGGAGCATGGGATCGCGTGGTGTCGCGGGGTAGATCCAGTTGACATGCTGCGATTCTGGCGGGGAACCATGCATCAGTCATGGGATGCGAACCTGCACCGTCTTTATGGTTATCAAGTCATCATCGGGGCGCATGCATTGCACGCGACCGGATACGCAATGGGTGCGCAGCACGCGGGCCGGGTAGGCACCGGTGAGCCAGGTCGAGACCAAGCGGTCGTGGCCTACTTTGGTGATGGCGCAATGAGTGAAGGCGACGTCAACGAGGCGTTCGTCTTTGCTACCGCCTACCAAGCTCCGGTGGTCTTCTTCTGTCAGAACAATCAGTGGGCCATCTCTGAGCCTACGAAGCGACAGAGCCTGGTTCCGCTTGCCCAGCGGGCGGAGGGATTCGGGCTGCCGGGCGTGCGTGTCGATGGTAACGACGTGATCGCCTGTCATGCAGTAACCGCCGAGGCACTAAATCGTGCCCGGTCGGGCCAGGGTCCGACCCTTATCGAAGCCGTCACTTATCGAATGGGTGCCCACACGACATCGGATGATCCCACGAAGTACCGGGATGGCGCCGACGACGAACTATGGCGTGCCCGCGATCCCATCGAGCGACTGCGGATTCATCTGCAGGAAAAGAATGTTCTCAACGAAGAACTCGAGGCCGAACTGGCCCGCGAGGCTGCATCCCTTGCCGAGCGAATGCGCGTGAGTTGTCGAGAACTACCTGATCCGCACCCCTTGTCAATGTTCGACCATGTCTATGCAGGGTCTGATGCACGGATAGATGAACAGCGGCGTGAGGTCAAGGCGATCCTCGACGAAGAGGGGGTGAGTTGACATGGAAGAACTCACCATCATTCAGGCCGTAAATAAAGGACTGCGGCGCGCTATGGACTCTGATCCCGAGGTACTTCTGATGGGGGAAGACATCGGCAAACTCGGCGGTGTTTTTCGAGCGACCGAGGGCCTGCAGAAAGATTTCGGGGAAGATCGCGTAATCGACACACCACTGGCCGAATCGGGGATCGTCGGGACCGCCATTGGCCTGGCTCTCTACGGTTATCGGCCGGTGGTCGAGATTCAGTTCGATGGCTTCGTTTATCCCGCCTTTGATCAGATCGTGGTCCAACTGGCCCGCATGCGGTACCGCTCCGCGGGCGCCCTCCAACTTCCCATCACGATAAGGATGCCTTTCGGCGGGGGCATCGGATCCGTTGAACATCATGGAGAGTCGCCAGAGGCCTACTTTGCCTCCACTCCTGGCCTACGGGTTGTAGCCTGCGCCGACCCAACGGATGCCTATTGGATGATCCAGCAAGCCATCGCCAGCGATGACCCTGTCATCTTTTTGGAACCGAAGCGGCGTTACTATCAAAAAGGTGAACTCGATACCACCGCAGATCTGACATCAGTTCTGCCGATGTACAAGGCAAAGCTATTGGTCGAGGGTTCGGACTGCACGATCATTAGTTATGGTCCGACGGTTGCGACCGCTCTGCAAGCAGCTCGGCTGGCAGCCGAGGACGGCGTCAAACTTGAAGTGATCGATCTGCGTTCTCTGAGCCCGCTCGATCTAGAAACGTTGAAGACTTCGGTGATGAAGACCGGCCGGGCCATTGTTGTACACGAAGCTTCCAGTAGCGGTGGAATTGGCGGTGAGGTCGGTCAGTGTTTGATGCAATCATGCTTCTACAATTTGAAAGCTCCCGTCCTGCGAGTAACCGGGTATGACACTCCGTACCCACCCAGCCGAATTGAGGACCACTATCTGCCCGATGCCGACCGTATCCTGGATGCGGTCGAGAAGAGCATGAGCTATTGATATGACACGGCAATCGGAATTCGAGTTTCTGCTCCCTGATGTCGGCGAAGGTTTGGAAGAAGCCGAGATCGTCGAGTGGAAAGTTTCGGTCGGTCAACAGATCGAAGTCAACCAACCGATCGTCGAGATCGAGTCGGCAAAATCTCTGGTCGAGTTGCCCAGCCCGTTCGCAGGAACAGTGCTCGAATTGCTTGCGCAAGAAGGAGATGTCGTTCGCGTGGGAACTGCGATCATCCGAATCCAACGCAATGAGCCCGAGCAAGTCGCTGGTGTCGCACCGAGTTCTGAAAGAACAGAGATTCTGGTGGGCTCGGGGCCGCGGATTGAAGAAGGCCGACGACATCGGCGCACGCCACGCAACTACGGCGTCAACACCACATCAAAGGACGCAATAGACGTTAGCGCGGCAACATCACCAGTGCCGGCAAACAGTTCTACTGGCTTGGCCACACCTCCGGTACGCAAACTTGCTCGTGAACTCGGGGTCGATCTAACTGGCTTGGTTGGTAGCGGCCCCGACGGCTCGGTGACACGCGAGAATGTCTTGGCGGCTTCCGGACAGGTAAGAAATGAATCGACTCCATCTGAAATGTCACAGGATTCCAGAGAGAGCAGGACTCCGATCCGTGGGGTGCGCCGCGCGATGGCCGAGGCGATGGTAGCCAGTGCATTCACCGCCCCGCATGTTACTGAATTCGTTACGGTGGACGTAACAGCTTCAATGCAATTGCTCGAAAAACTTCGTAGTCAATCGGAGTTTGCTGACATTCGCCTTTCTCCTTTACCACTTCTTGCCCGCGCCATGTGCATTGCGGTCCTTCAGACGCCAGAGGTCAACAGTTTCTGGGATGCGCCCGCGCAGGAGATTGTGACCAAGCACTATGTGAACCTCGGCATCGCAACAGCGACCGATCGCGGCTTGTTGGTGCCGAACATAAAGAACGCCGATCAACTTACTTTGAAAGAATTGGCCCTAGCCATCGCAGATGTTGTCGATGCGGCGCGAGCGGGACGGACGGAACCAGCACAGATGACGGGTGGGACCATGTCCATCACCAATATCGGAGTGTTCGGTATCGATGCCGGAACGCCGATCTTGCCGCCCGGCCAATCAGCGATCATCTCGCTGGGTGCAGTCGTTGAACGTCCATGGGTCGTCGACGGCGAGATTGTGGTGCGAAACGTGACAACGCTTGCACTGTCGTTCGATCACCGTCTCGTTGACGGCGCCCAGGGCTCGAAGTTTCTCGCCGATATTGCGTTGATGTTGCAAGAACCAACGCACGTAGCCTGGGTCTGACGCGCCCTGGCCGCCTTCTCGAGTTATGTTGCTATTTCGAGAAAAAGGAAAGCACGCCCAAAGGGTGAAGTTGGGCACTGGGAATCTAAATTGTCAATGACTTAGTAGAACGATTTCAAAGACAGAGTTGCCAATAGTTCAGTATAGAAACACTAAAACCTCGAGAGAACATCTCGAGGTTTTAGATAGTAACTCAACAAACAGAGCTTCTTGCGTCTCCAACTAAGTTTTAAAACTGTAGCACAAATCAGAATTGGCTAACCACACTTTGCGAAATTCATTTGATCACTCTCTGTGACTTTATTTTTGGATCATGACAAGTTCTCCACACGCTCTTGCAATACATAAAATCACTTGCACCATATCTTCTAACTTTCGCGAGGTGCCTCTGTAGCTCAACGGATAGAGCGCGTCTCCAACTAAGATGGAGATACGGGTTCGAGTCCCGTCAGGGGCACATCACCAGGAAGGCTCTACTCTGTCATTGGGGATGGGGCCTTTCTCAATGCCTAAGCCAAGGCAGACATACTTAATTTTTTAAAGTCTTAACTCTGATGAAGACAGGGTGCGCCCGAAGGAATGAAACTGGACACTTGGGTAAAAGCATCTCTTGCGGCGCAAACGCAAATCAAAGGAGGGATCATCTTCTTTTGGACTTTCAAAAACCGTTCAAATAGAGACGGCGCCACGCGAATGTTGTGCACGAGTGGTGCTGTCTCTATTCAACGTCTCCCTATTGTCTAACTATTTTGAAGTTCCCAAACCATTTGGTGTAGCAAGAGCAGCTACATAGTGAATATGGCCGGGTGCCATACCTTGGTCAAGAATGACTTCATAGTTTCCCCAAATGGAATAGCCGCCCTCAACCCAATACGTACTATTGCTACTCTGCGAACCAACCCAAATGATTTTGACATGTTCAGTCCATTGGCTTCCACCAGGGGTCATCCCGTTCCACTCGTTAGTGGTCCAGGCGCCAGCACAGTAAGTGGGGCTGATATATCCGTTTGCTTTGCAGGCATCCCACGCCGCGTTCCACTTCATAACCAGGTGGTCGTTGGCGAATGTTGGATCTCCCCAAACTGTCCCGTCCAAATTATTGTCAACCCCATCAGCCAAGCCAGAAAATATGTGCGCCCCGTAGTTGTAACCATATTGATTGAATCCGTTGGCTGCTGAAGCCGATGGCGTTATCACGCCAACCAGACTCACGGCGATCAGTATTCCGAGAGTTAGCGCTTTGAACTTGGTGTGTGGTCTCTTTGCTAAACGTAAATGTTTTTCGGTATGCGACATAAATGCCCCCAATTAGAGTACCCGCTTACAATCAACGTTGTTTGATTCTAGGAGAATAACTAATCAAGTGTCAACAATACGATTTTTGACTTGTCCTTTATTTAGGAATGAAGTAGCCAGCCTAAACTGTGCGCCCGAAGGGATGAAACTGGGCACTGGGAGTCGGTGTTTGCATTGCGACCCTAAATCTAAGTAGATCTCCTAGTTGAATCCCAAGTTCTCCCAGGAGAATTGTTGTGAAATCAGGTCACGAACTTTTCTTCAACTGACCACGAACGGCACCTTCTGGAAAATTTTTCGTATGGATGTTGAAATAATAATTATCGGGATGTTTAGCAATATCCACTAGCACAGAGTGGCTGCCCT
>DASVIG010000081.1:0-7803 GCA_036382195.1 Candidatus Nanopelagicaceae bacterium | reverse complement strand
ATTCTCGGAGCGGTGGGATTTGCAAATGCCGCCGGTTATGTTGCGGCAAAACATGGAGTCATTGGCTTGACCCAAACGGCCGCCATTGAATATGCAACAGAAGGAATCCGTATTAATGCGGTAGGACCAGGGTTCATTAATACCCCACTGCTCTCGGCGTTGTCTAAAGAGGCGTTGTCGGGAATCGCTGCTCTACATCCGATGAACCGATTAGGAACTGCGCAAGAAGTGGCTGCCCTTGTGACTTTCCTAGTTTCACCAGCCGCTTCATTCATAACTGGAAGTTACTATCCAGTTGATGGCGGTTATTTAGCTCGCTGATCGCGATTTATGGCTTCCACCAGTACTTCTTCGCTACTTCATTGAGCGCCGCATAAACCCCAATCATTCCAAAGAGAATGAGTAGGAGCAAAAGGGGCAAAGCTTTCAAACCTATGAGAGTCCCAAGCGGGGTATAAGGCAAAGCAATCGCAAGAATGGCCAGTATCGCACTGGACCAGAGCAGACCCTTCCCTGGCCTACTTTTCCAGAATCTACGGCTTGTCCGCAGAACCAACATCACAGTCAACTCCGTGAGAGTTGATTCAACAAACCAACCGCTTCTAAATAGCACGGCCGAAGCGCCAAATCCAGCACGCAAGATGACGAACGTCAGAATGTCAAAAACGGAACTAAGTAGTCCGAAAAGAATCATGAATCTACGGATGGATTTCATATTCCACGCACTTGGGCTGGAGATGTTCTCGGGATCAACAGAATCGCCAGAAATAGCCAGTGCCGGGAAATCGGTCATGAAATTGAGCAATAAAATCTGCATGGGCAGCAGCGGGAGGAAAGGTAAAAAGACATCCGCAATAGCCATTGAAACGACATTTCCAAATGCTGCGCTTACGCCGACTCTGACGTATTTCATCGTGTTCACGAAGGTTCGTCGGCCCAGTCTCACGCCTTCAGCTACAACCCGAAGGTCTTTATCCAACAGAACTATTGACGCGGCATTCTTAGCGACCTCAACCGCCGTATCAACTGATATCCCGACATCGGCGGCATGCAGGGCAGCTGCATCGTTAATACCGTCGCCGAAGTAACCAACAGTTGCCCCGCCCGTTCGCAAGGCCCGAACTATCCGTTCCTTCTGCAATGGATCCACTTCTGCAAATACTCGGCATTCTTTTACTTTCGCAGTTAACTGCGAATCATCCATCGCTGCAACGTCATTGCCCGTCAGAACTATCTCGATTTTTAGACCTACTTGGCCCGCGATCGATTTAGCTGCCAGGGGATTATCGCCGGTAATGAGATAGAGATCTATTCCCAAACTTGCCAATTCCTGGATAGCCTCACGTGCATCGGCCTTGGGCGGATCTTGAAAAACAAGCAATCCCTCCAGTGTCATCTCAACTTCATCATTCACCGTAATCGCAAGTGCATGAGGCAGAGGGCGGGTGGCAATTGCCAGTACCCGATTGCCTGCTGCGCTGAGTTCGGCAAATTTTGTTGTCAACTTCTCGCGAATGGACTCAATAGGAAGAATGGCCCCACCATCGCGTGCTGAAGTGCAAACGCTAAGAATGCTCTCGAAAGAACCTTTGGTGATGACAATCGGCTCAGGATCGCTCACCAAGACAGATAATCTACGCCGCTTGAAATCATACGGTGCTTCACCAAGGACGGGTACGTCCGCAAATGCGCTGCCCACCGAGGCGATAATTGCGCTATCTAGCGGATTTGTGAAACCCTTCTGCAATTTAGCGTTGAGGTATGCCAGCCGCAAAACACTCTGGCTTGGCACTCCATTGCCATCAATTGCGCCATCCAGGTTCACGACACCAGCGGTAATTGTGCCGGTCTTATCGGTACACAGAACCGTCATGACACCGAAATCTTCGATCGCATCCAGCCGCTTCACAAGGACTTGCTTATCTGCCATGCGGCGGGCGCCGGCCGCAAGAGAGACAGAGATAATCACCGGCAAGAGCTGCGGCGTCAGGCCGACCGCCAGAGCCAGAGAAAATAAGAGTGATTCTAAAAGCGGGCGATGGAGCAGCATATTGACGATGAACAGTGCGGAGACAAGTAGCAACATAGCGTGTAGCAGCAACATCCCAAAGGCGGTTGTACCCCGTTCGAATCCCGTGGTTATATCCCGAGAGCCAACTTCCTTTGAGAGCGCGCCAAATTCAGTGTCGCGACCGGCTTTCATGACAATGCCCTCGCCAATACCACTAACCACATGAGTACCGAAAAATAGTTCGGTAGTCCGTTCTGCCAATGGTCTATCGGGATTCGCTTCACCAACATCTTTCTCCCGTGGAAATGACTCCCCTGTTAGCGCTGATTCATCGACCATCAATGCGGTGCTTTGAACCAAGTGCAGATCCGCAGGTACCAGGTCGCCAACCCGCATTATTACCAGGTCGCCAAGAACAACATCGGCGATAGGAATAGAAATTTCCTGACCCCCTCGGATAACGGTAACTTGGATCTGTACCCGGTTGATGAGGGACTGCATGGTTTTGCCGGCACGATGCTCTTGCCAGAACCCCAACAGACCGCTGGGAACAATGATTGCCAGAATAATCACGCCATCAACTACCTCGCCCGCAATCATGGAGATAATCGTGGCCGCAAAAAGAATCAGAATGATTGGATTCTCAAATTGGCGTGCTAAAAGTCGTAATGCAGAATTTTGAGGATGAGTATCAACAGTGTTTGGTCCATTTTTGGCAAGTCTGGCTTTAGCTTCCTCGACGGTAAGGCCAGTCAAATCACTCATAGATTGAGCGTACTCCCGCCTAAAAGAATGGAATAATGATCCAGTGGCAAAGATCGCAAAATTCGGCAGTTACGTCATCCTGACTCTGTCACCCCTGGAAAGAGCGATTGCGATGCATAAGTCTCCGCGGGCCAAGTACAGCGAAATAATCTCCGTTAAAAAAGTAAAGAAACCCTGGAAACACCGAGTACTTCGTGGAATAGGAGCTCCCGGATTAGGCCTATCTTTTCTAGTCTCTCTGGGAACATGGAGGCTTCGAAAAGGAAAAAACTTTGTAGCGGTCTACGGTCGAAGGCCTGGTTACGTCATTACCTTTCACTCGGGAGAATTTAGGCAGTGGATCGTAACTCCTAAGAACTCTGAGTCAGACATCAAAGCGATGTTTGAAGAATTCTTGTCGCGGTCAGATCAAGAGGGATGATATTCGATCTCCTGTTAGGTGCGTTTGGAGAGTCGAACAATGAGAACCAACCCCAGCCCCAAGGCAGCAGTTCCAAATAGCCAGATTGCCAGAGCCCGCCAGAGATTTGCCGTAGCCAGATTCTCCACCTCTTTCAAAGATTGAGCCACACAAATGTAACCAAGCCCTGGAACAAACTCGGTAACGGAAGCAAAGCGAAGTTCCCTCGTCGGTTGCCAGGTAACTCTTACTTCTCCCTCTCTTGCCGACCGGTCCAGAATTCCACGTGGGATCAATAGAGTTGCACCCTTGTAGTGGGAATTGCTGCCAATGACTTTCTTGTCCATCGAATAAAGGGTGATGAAAGGATTTTGATTGATGGACAAATCGATCTCACGCCCAGCTAAAACCTGCTTCGCCGTCACACCCGAGGCTAAGGATTCCTTAACCACCTGAACACTCTGAATTAAGGGAAGATTGATTGCCGATCGTCCTTCTTGTTGCACGAAGAAATAGGAGGTCAAAATTGAAAGGGCAAGAAGAAAAGTCAGCAAGAGCCAAGTAAGCAATTGGCGTTTCACAACGAACTCACGCTCAACCCCCAGATTCTGAGTGGGACTTTTTTCTATTGGAAGAGTAATCTCGCCGTTAGGAGAAAACAATCGTCATAAGAAGGAGAGAAAATGTACGGAGACTGGGGTTATGGACGCGGCGGAGGCTACATGGGAGGAGTCGGAATCTTCCTCTGTATGGCGCTGTTGGTACTCATTGTCTTTTGGGTTGTTCGAATGATTTCACACCATGACGGTGGTCAGAAAGAGTCTCCTTTGGAGATTCTCGATCACAGATTTGCCCGGGGCGAAATTGATTTAGAAAACTACACGCGAGACCGTGAGGCGCTCAAGAACGCCCTTCGAAAGTGAGTGAAAACATTCTGCAGTTGAGAATCTCTAAAGTTCTGATCTGATTGGACGATACTGTTTTGCTCGGCCGTTCCGTGCAAATGCCAAAAGGGTCAGACCAAATTCGTCTGCTAGGTCAACTGCCAGAGATGTCGGGGCGCTGACTCCTACAAGCGCAGATATCCCAGCGACGATGGCTTTTTGAACAATCTCATAGCCAACCCGACCAGAGACAACCAATGTCCAGTCCGCCAAGGGCAGTTTCCCTGCCATGAGGGCTGCACCAACTACTTTGTCAACCGCGTTGTGGCGACCCACATCTTCACGGACCCACACAAACTCCCCATCCGGATTGACCAGCAAAGCCGCATGGAGACCGCCCGTTTTAGCAAAGATTTGCTGGCGGCCCTCCAGCAGTCGCGGCATCTGCGCCAGTTCCTGAATGGAATGCGTGGGTGGGCTCACCCGTTGCACTCCGCGCTTATGCAAATCGATCAGACTCGTCGATCCACAGACGCCACAAGCCGACGAGATAGTAAATCGCCGCTCCAAAAGTCGGGGCGCCTCTGGTGAATCCCCCACGACCTCAGCAATAACCACATTTGCGCGCTGGCGAGGAGAGAGGGTTCTATCCCCGCAGACTTTTACACCGATCAACTGATCTGGCGAGGTAAGAAACCCCTCGCCCCATAAGAATCCAGCCGCCAACTCAAGATCTGCGCCAGGGGTGCGCATGGTGATTCCCAATTGATCTTCCTGGCCATTTCGTCTTATGCGGATCTCGAGCGGTTCTTCGACAACAACACTGTCGGAAGTAG
Source organism: Candidatus Nanopelagicaceae bacterium (assembly GCA_036382195.1). Taxonomy (GTDB): domain Bacteria; phylum Actinomycetota; class Actinomycetes; order Nanopelagicales; family Nanopelagicaceae; genus QYPT01. Next base: position 2,907 of record DASVIG010000081.1, on the reverse strand, counting down.
AAGTTGCCGAGTCGGTTTTTTGAACTTTGACTTGCGCGATCGACGATGGCGCAGCATCTCCAGTCTCGTTCACTTTGTCACCGGGAATAACGGTAGAAATCAATATAATCTGCCGGCAGCGGTTCTTTGCCGAGTATGAGATCGGCAGCTTTTTCGGCAACCATCATGACGGGAGCGTAGATATTCCCATTCGTCACATACGGGAAGACTGAAGCGTCGACTACCCGTAGGCCTTCAACTCCGTGCACCTTCATCGTTGTCGGATCCACTACCGACATCTCATCAGTGCCCATCTTGGCCGTGCAAGACGGGTGGAGGGCTGTCTCGCCATCCCTGCGGACCCAATCCAAAATCTCCTCGTCAGTATCAACGCCTGCTCCAGGTGAGGTCTCTCCGCCATTAAAGGGGTCCATCGCCTTCTGGGTCAGAATATTTCGTGCAACATGGATCGCTTCAATCCATTCGCGACGGTCTTGGTCAGTTGAGAGGTAGTTAAAACGCAATGCCGGTTTTTCAAGCGGATCAGTGCTTTTGATTTTGATAGTCCCGCGCGCATCAGAATACATCGGTCCTACGTGAACCTGATAGCCATGGCCATCGGATGGCCCGGTCCCGTCATAACGGATGGCCAGTGGCAAGAAATGGAACATGAGGTTGGGGTAAGCCACCTCGTCATTACTTCGGGCAAAGCCACCCGCTTCAAAATGATTTGTGGCACCAGGCCCCTTCCGCATAAAAAGCCACTGCGCTCCAATAAAAGGACGGCGCCATCTCTTCAACATGGGCTGCATCGATACCGGTTGTTTGCAGGAGTACTGGACGTACACCTCTAGGTGATCCTGGAGATTGGCGCCCACACCAGGAAGATGCTGGATAACGTCGATGCCAAGAGCCTTGAGATCAGGGGCATTGCCTATCCCTGAAAGCTGAAGTATCTGCGGAGTATTGATTGCTCCGCCGGAGAGAATCACTTCACGCGAATGAATCGTCTGCTTCTTCCCCTTGATAATCACCTCAACACCGATGGCGCGTTTTCCTTCAAATAAAACCTTGGTGACCATAGCTCGCGTCCTAATAGTGAGGTTAGGACGACCCTTTACAGGATAGAGATATGCCCTCGCAGCACTGAGACGGCGGCCGCGCCGTACGTTGCGATCAAAGGCTGCAAAACCTTCTTGGCGAAAACCATTGACATCATCGGTCCGTGAATAACCTGCCTGTACGGTTGAATCAAAGAAAGCTTGAAAGAGCGGGTTGCGGATAGGACCCCGCTCAAGTTCCAACGGACCGTTGTTCCCACGAAAAGGGTTTGTCGGATCAGCCAGGCAATTTTCCATCCTTTTGAAATAAGGAAGGCAGTGTGCGAAATCCCAGGTAGCCATTCCTGGATCTTTACTCCAGCGCTCATAATCCAAGGGATTTCCACGCTGCCAAATCATCCCGTTGATACTGCTGGACCCTCCCAGGACTTTCCCCCGTGCATGATAGATCCGTCGATTATTCATAAACGGCTCGGGTTCTGATTCGTATTTCCAGTCATAAAACTTATTGCCTATAGGAAAGGCCAATGCAGCGGGCATGTGAATGAAGACATCCCATTTGTAATCACGTCGTCCAGCTTCGAGTATGAGAACTTTATTTGCAGGGTCTGCACTCAGGCGGTTTCCAAGAGCGCTACCTGCGGAGCCTCCACCAACAATGATGTAGTCGTAAGGGGAATTCATTGACCATCCATTCTCTAATCAAACCCTACTCATGCTCTGGGGTGTTTGCCCGAAGAATAATCCGCAGACAAACACGCCCAGCACGTCGGTCAGTTCAGGAGAGAACTAACGAGTCAAACTCAACTATCCAGCCAGCCAAGCGTTGACCTTGTCTGGGTTGGCATCGACCCAGGCCTTTGCAGCAGCATCATCTGCCGCGATGGGATCAGTTAGCTTGCTGTCATTGATGGACTTAGCAACCGAGTTCTGATCGTCATTGGTCCATGTGAAATTCTTGATCAATGAGGCAGCGGGAGAACCGGAGTTCATGAACTTCACACTGGCGACCTTGTTCAAGATATATGGAGGGTAATCGCAGGCGACTTTTGCTGCGACGGCGTCACACCCGACGGTATACGGAGGGAGGGCAACGTGCTTCAACGCCACTTCCGACAAGAACCACTGTGGCTCGTAGAAGTAGCCGATCATCGGCTTCTTCTGAGCTTCGGCATTTCGGAATGCCGTGATCAATGCCGCTTCGCTGCCGGTATAGATGACCTTGAAGTTGAGTTTCAAGTTCTTTATCAGGGCTTCGTCGTTGGTGACATATGAAGGGTCTCCATCGAGGAATGCTCCCTTTGAACCAGACTCACTTGTCTTGAAAAGGCTGGCATATTTGTTCAAGTTCTTATAATCGAGGATATCTGGGTACTTCGTGGCGAGGAATGGGGGAACGTACCAACCGATGATCCCCTTGTTGCCTGTTGGTCCTAGATCCACCGCGACCTTCTGGTCCGTGATGTACTTCTTTGCAAGATCTGCGTGGCCCCAGTTTTCAAGAATGGCATCAACTTCACCAGATGCAAAACCTTGCCAAGAAATTTCCTCGCTAATGTGCTTTATGGCCACGGTGCAACCAAGTTTTGTCTTGGCAACATAGGCCACAACAGCAAGATTTGCTTCGTACCCGACCCATGCGTTGTCAGCTAACGTAACTGTTCCGCATTTGGTTGTCGCAGCAGCCGTCGTCGCGGGGCTGCCTACCTTTGCACTACTACAAGACGCAAGTGCCAGCGACGCAGCACCTAACAAAAGTGCGTATGTCGCACCTTTACGTGCACGATGCTTCATGAACATTGTGCTTCCTCCTGATCTAACGACCGAAGTCGTACCTAACCGCCGTTCGGTTGAGCGACGGAACCTA
>DASVIG010000080.1:0-9717 GCA_036382195.1 Candidatus Nanopelagicaceae bacterium | reverse complement strand
AATCGTCGTTCATGAGCACGCGGATGCGGCAGGACTAAACCTTCTTCGCTGATCACTACTTCTCCGAAACTTATGAGGTCCAAATCAATGGTGCGTGGTCCCCAATGCTCATCTCGTACTCTGCCCATGCTCTTCTCAATTCCATGGAGAAGACCCAGCAATTCACGGGGTGAAAGTTCGCTCTCGATAATGCAGACCGCGTTGATGTAATCAAGCTGTGGAGGTCCTCCGACCGGCTTGGTCACATGAAAAGTGGAGACCGCGACGAGATCGGTTGCCTCACGGAGCATCGCGACCGCAAGGTCAACCGATTCTCTGGGATCATCTAAATTGGCCCCGAGTGCAACAACGGCTCTCAACGTTCGCGCTCGATCGTTACGGCAATGTCCAAAAATTCGGCACTGACAGGTGCCTGTGGCTTATGGACGGTAACCGCCACACTCTCCAAAAGCGGAAATTTCGCCAAGAGGAGATCGCCAATCTGGCCCGCAAGTTTCTCGATCAAAGAAACTGGGGGGCCGGAAATCTCAGCAACGACTAACTCACACACCACGCTGTAATCAATGGTGTCATCGAGGCAATCACCCTGCGACGCTTTCAATAAATCCAATTCAAGTAGCAGGTCGACGTAAAAATCCTGACCTTGCTTGCGTTCTTGGGCCAAAACGCCATGGTAGCCATAACTATGAATCCCGTTGATACGAATGTTGTCACTCATTGAAACTGCCTCGCCACAGCAATGGCATCACGGTTGGCTTTCACGCTATGAACTCTAACTCCCCATACTCCGCGCGGCACCAGCATGCTGGTGAGAGCAACCGTGGCTGCGTCTCGGTCATCGGTACCTTCGGCGCCGACGAGAGCGCCAAGGAAACGCTTTCGAGAAGCACCGATCAAGATCGGAAACCCTAATGCCTTAAAGTTTTCTATATTATTTAAGAGGAGCCAATTGTGCTCTGAATCTTTGGCAAACCCGATGCCGGGATCGAGAATGAGATTCTCCCCGACTATTCCAGCGGAGATCGCTAAATCAACTCTGGCCATCAGTTCGGATATCACCTCTGCCACAACATCTCCGTAATTGGCCCGTGCCTGCATATCTTTTGATAGGCCACGCGAATGCATAGCAATATAGGGACATTGGAGATCGGCAACTACGTTGAACATCTCACTATCGGATATTCCCGCGCTCACATCATTGACGATTTTGGCTCCTGCCTGCACAGCCATGAGTGCAGTATTTGCCCGCATTGTGTCGATGCTGATGACGGCGCCAGCCTTCGACAGTGCCTCAATAACCGGCAGAACACGTCCTTGTTCCTCTGCCAGTGAAGTTCGTTGCGCACCCGGTCGGGTTGACTCACCGCCGATATCAATGATGTCGGCGCCCTGTTCCAGCATCGCAAGACCGTGCTCTATTGCACTGTCGGTCTTCTCGTACCGCCCACCATCAGCAAATGAATCTGGGGTGACATTCAAAATACCCATCACCAGCATGCGGTCAGTTGGCAATCCCAAGCCAGATAATGACATGCGGATCTACCGACTGGTGATAAGACTTATTGCCTCGGCGCGGGTCGCAGGGTCTCGCAATTTTCCACGGACGGCACTCGTTAAAGTTCGGGCCTGTGTCTTGTGCACTCCCCGCATAGACATGCAGAGATGTTCACACTCGAGAATCACGATCACTCCGGCTGGTTCAAGAATCTCTACTAGCGCATCTGCAATCTGCGTCGTCATCCGTTCTTGCACCTGTGGTCGCCGAGCGTAAAGGTCCACCAGCCTGGCAATCTTTGACAAGCCCGTGATGCGGCCTGAGGGAATGTAACCGACATGAGCCATGCCGTGAAAAGGAGTGAGGTGATGTTCGCAATGCGAAAATACATCGATATCGCGGACGATCACGAGTTCCTCATGACCAATATCGAAAGTTGTTGTCAGAACATCCTCAGGAGCTTGCCAAAGTCCGGCAAAATTCTCACTTAAGGCGCGAGCAACTCGGGCTGGTGTTTCACGCAGACCCTCGCGCTCTGGGTCTTCACCGAGTGCGGAAAGCAACTCCTTGACAGCGCGTTCTGCACGTTCATGATCATAGGGATGCAAAGCCCGACCGTCTTGCGGCCCCATTGATACAGAACTGATATCACTCATCGGTTTTCTTCGCCTTTCGGACTTTCTTTACAGCAGCCTCTTCCACCTTCTCTTCTGCCCCACGCAGCGCAGCGCGCGTGGCAATAGGCGGGAGGGTCGAGGGTTGGCGCGATGGGGAACCAGTCCACGATGGGCGCGGTGGGTACGGCTTCACTTTCGCAAAGATCTCGGAGATCTCCTCTTTGTTCAAGGTCTCCTTCTCTAAGAGTTGTACAACCATCTCGTCGAGGATGCTCCGATTATCGGCCAAGATATCGAAGGCCTCCTGATGGGCGTTCTCGATCAATCGGTGGATTTCTTGGTCAACGAGGGCGGCGATGCTCTCTGAGAAGTCACGAGTATGCCCGTAGTCCCGGCCCATAAATGGCTCGGTGGCGTCGCTACCTAATTTGATGGCGCCAATTGCTTCAGTCATGCCGTACTGCGTCACCATGGCTCGCGCTAATGCCGTCGCTTTCTCAATGTCATTGCTAGCACCGGTTGATGGATCATGGAAAATCAATTCTTCCGCGGCACGCCCACCCAGGGCATAAGAGAGTTGGTCCAGTAGTTGATTTCGCGTGGTTGAGTACTTATCTTCATCCGGTAGAACCATCGTGTACCCAAGTGCGCGACCACGCGGCATGATCGTGATTTTATGGACCGGGTCGGTATGCGGCAATGCATACGCCACAAGAGCATGGCCGGCTTCATGGTAGGCAGTGACGCGACGTTCTTCCTCACTCATGAGCCGACTCTTACGTTGTGGTCCGGCCATAACCCGGTCAATCGCTTCATCTAGTGCCGAATTAGTAATCACCTTCTGCTCTTGGCGCGCAGTAAGGAGCGCTGCTTCATTGAGCACGTTGGCCAGATCGGCACCCGTAAATCCAGGGGTGCGACGGGCATATGCCAACAACTCAACATCTTCGCTAATCGGTTTGCCCTTTGCATGGACTTTGAGAATTGCCTCACGCCCTTTGAGATCAGGGCGCTCAACTGGGATCTGTCGGTCGAAACGACCCGGGCGCAGAAGTGCTGGATCAAGAACGTCAGGGCGGTTCGTCGCAGCAATAAGAATTACTGATCCGTTGCTTTCAAATCCATCCATCTCCACCAGAAGTTGGTTGAGGGTCTGTTCGCGCTCGTCATGCCCGCCGCCTAGACCAGCACCGCGTTGGCGGCCAACTGCGTCAATTTCATCGACGAAAACGATGGCGGGGGCATTCTCTTTTGCCTGGTTGAAAAGATCACGGACCCGGGCTGCACCAACTCCAACGAACATTTCTACGAAATCAGAGCCAGAGATTGAATAGAAGGGGACATTGGCCTCACCTGCAACGGCACGAGCCAGAAGAGTCTTACCTGTCCCCGGAGGGCCATAGAGGAGAATACCTTTGGGAATCTTTGCTCCGAGTGCGACATATTTAGGCGGATTTGCCAGGAAATCCTTGATTTCCTTTAACTCTTCAATGGCTTCATCTGCGCCGGCTACATCGGCAAAGGTAGTTTTCGGCACGTCATTGTCTTGCAACTTGGCCCGGGAGCGGCCAAACGAAAATGCACGTGACCCGCCACCTTGGGCTTGGCTCATCATAAAGAAGAAGAGGAGGCCGATAATGAGAATAGGTCCGAACGAAAAGAAGAGCGATGTCAAGAAGGATTGAGTGGCGATCTTGACGCTCCACGAATGCGGTGGTGGATTGCTTTCTAATGCATCGATCAAAGTTGGTTCTTGACCGGTGATGTAGAAGGCTTCAACCTTCGTCGCCCCGTTTATCAAAGTCCCCGATTTAAGGATGGCTTGAATCTTCTGCTCTTTATCAATCAATAGAACTGAATCAACTTGCCCCTTTGAGATAGCGGCCAAGACCTCAGAGGTCTTTACCTGAGTGAACGCCTTGCCAGCACTCGAGATCTGCCCAAAAATTGTGACGCCGATAATAGCCGCGATGATCCAGAAGAGCGGTCCACGCAGCAAACGCTGATAACGCGTCTGCGGTTTCTTACGAGGGTCTTTCTTTTTCACTGCCATGGCGTAGGGGATCTCTTCTCTCAGGTGTACATGTGTTTGGCAAGGACGGCGACAAAAGGCAAGTTCCGATATTTCTCGTTAAAGTCCAACCCGTACCCAACTACGAAATCCGCTGGAATTTCGAATCCAACATACTTCACGGGCACGTCCACTTTTGCAGCTTCAGGTTTCCGCAAGATCGCCAATATCTCGACGCTCTTGGCGCCACGCGATTCTAGATTTGATTTCATCCACGAAAGAGTGAGTCCAGAATCCACAATGTCTTCGACAATTAATACTTCGCGACCGGTGATGTCGCGGTCCAGATCTTTAAGGATGCGAACAACCCCGCTGGATTTCGTGCCGGAGCCGTATGAGGAAATCGCCATCCAATCCATTTCAATATGCCGTTGCAGAGCACGAGCCAGATCGGCCATCGCCATCACTGCCCCCTTAAGCACTCCAACAAGTAGAAGATCGCGGCCGCGATAATCAGTTTCGATAAGAGTGGCTAACTCTTTGATCTTTTCGCGCAACTCCTCTTCAGTAACAACCACTCGATCAACATCATTCCCAACTGCTGCTAGATCCACGGTGCCTCGCTGCTCTTAATTGAATGGGGCTAAGAGCGAAAGTCTGCCTGATTTTCGACTCGCCTTCACACCGCCGGGCAAACTCACCTCTCCTTGGCCTCGCCAAGACGTGATCAGGGCGTCGACGGCGCTCACGTGATCGGCCGAAATCGACCCGCCAGGCGCCCCAACGGCATAAATCGCCAGACGGAGCAGACGGGTACGGACCGCTCGAGGCAGTTCCGCCAGGGATTGCACGTCCAGGGAACTCCCATCAAAGCGCTCAAACTCCCGCCGGGCCCAGAAATCCAGGGCATCGGCATCATCTCGCAGGAGTTGGGCACTGCGGGCCAAGGCTGCGCTGACCCCTGGTCCAATGCTTTCCTCCAGGACGGGAAGAGCCTGCGTACGCAGGCGCACTCGCAAATATTTCCGATCGGAGTTCTGCGGATCTTGCCAAGGATCTAGGCCCACTTCATGACAGGCGGCCATCGTCTGCTCCCGGGTGATCGCCAGCAGTGGACGGAGATATTTGCCGTTGCGAGGGGCCATGCCGGATAAGGAACGCGTCCCGGATCCTCGAGCCAATCCCAGGAGAACGCCTTCTGCCTGGTCATCCCTGGTGTGTCCGAGAAAAATCCACCCGGCTCCGTGCTCAATACTCGCCTGATCAAGGGCCGCATACCGCGCTCGACGGGCCGAGGCCTCCACCCCGTCAGTGATCTCAACAGTTACCGTGCGAATTTCTGCGGTAGGGATTCCCATGGCATGGAGTTGGGAAATCACCTTCTCTGCTTGAGCGCGGGAACCTGGCTGAAGTTGGTGATCGATGGTGACCCCCACGAGCGTCAGCGCCAATTTCTCTGCCTCATGCGCCAGCGCATAACTCAAAGCCAGCGAATCAGCGCCCCCCGAACAGGCGACAATGATCCGATCCCCGGCTGAACATTCCGATAATTCCGCGCGGACTGCCCCCCTAATAGCCACCATCGCAGAATCGATGGAAATGGACATGCAGGAAGACTAGACCCGACCGCCGAATGGCATAAGCCCTTTCACGCTGTACATGTTGGAGAAGATCAGACCCACCCTGGTTGAGTTGGCTTCCCACATCATGCCGTTGCCGGCGTAGATCGTGATGTGGTGAATGCTCTGGATGGTGCCGTCAAATGAATAGAAGAGGAGGTCGCCCGGTTGAAGCATCGCAAAGGTAATGTGCATGGTTGCAACGGAATACAGAGCAGCATTAAGCCGATTCCATTCTGGCCACTTCAACCCCGCAGCTTTATACGCGGCATAAACCAGCCCTGAGCAATCGAAAGAATTCGGTCCTTGAGCTCCCCAGACATACGGCTTACGCGCAAGGACTTGTTTCTTGGCATAAGCAACAGCCGCGAGGCGTTGCGTCTGCGTCGAAATGCTATTTGCTCGGCCTTTAAAACCATGGTCATCCCAGACACTTTTCTGCCCAGGTGTCTGTGCTGCCTTTTTTGCATTGGCCTCTTCCAGCAGAGCCAACTGCCGTTGCTGCTCCAGAGTTATCCGCACCTGTTTAGCGCTAGCCAATTCGCGCATTACCTCATCTTGTACCGCCTGCAATTTATCTACCTCGGTCTGCTGCGCAACTTTTGCGTCATCTGCGGCCTTCTTGGTGGCGGCAACCTTGTTGGTCGCGTTCTGTTGTGCAATTTTCGCTGCCACTGCCTTTTGCTTGGCGGTGGTCGCCACCACTTCTGCGGTGTTATATCGAGCGAGTGCGGTGGAATTGCGGGCACCCAATGTGCTCAAAGTAGAGAGTCGATCCACCAAATCTTGTGGTCCGGTTGAACTCAACAATGGCTCTATATCTGTAAGTCCACCGCCCATCATGTACGCATTCGTAGCAAGTTTGCCAATTGTGCGATGCGCAATATCGACAGCCATGGCGGTCTGCTTTGCATGTAACGCAGCGACCTTTGCGATTGCCGCGGTAGCAGCCAGTACCTTCTGGGCCTGCAGATACCGGGCGCGAGCATTGTCGGCTTGCGAGGTGAGGACTCGAAGTGCCGAAGTAGCGTTCGATAATATCGCTGAAGCGTCATTGGCCGCAGCAGCCCTTATAGCTTCGGCTTTCTTGGCTGCATCAATTTGAGCCAAGGTTGGTTTGGGTGTTTTCGCATATGAAGGGGTTGCGCTTCCAAGAAGTCCTAGCACTAAGGCAGCAACAAGTAGACGCTTACGGTTCAACGGGAAACCCTCCCTCGAAGGGTCAGGGGAAACCCTTCTTCGAAGGGCCAATGCTAAGTCAAATTGCTGAGATTGCCGCCGAAATTGCCGCCGAAATTGGCAACGTGTCTCTAATTGGCCACATCGCGACGGCTAAATAGAACCCCCACGAAGATCGTCGCCAGAGCCAGGTAAGCGGAGAGAATAAGGAGGGCGTGGGAATACGAGGCGTTGATGTCCCCACCTGCGGCAATGGAGGACATCAATTGACCAGGCAGCCACTTGCCCGAATGTTTCACAAAAGCGGCGATGATATTTTCGACGACCAGCAACCAGGCCACACCCAGTGAGATCGAACTAATCGGGGAACGCAGTAAAAGGCCCAGCAGCATCCCGATCGTCCCGTAAGCGATTACTGAGATGAACACATTGATAAATGCATGCAAAAGTGCAATTCGCGCATCGTTTGTCGACCAAGCTGCAGTGTTGACTTTCGCTTTGCCCGACAGACCGTACGCCAGTGACACACTAACAATGGCAGAGAGAATCACAGAGACGAGTGCAAAAGCGGCCATCGCCAAGAATTTGCCAACCAACAGAGTAATTCTTCGTGGTTGCCGGACCAGAAGATTTCGCAAAGTTCCGTAGGTATATTCCTGCGCCGTATTAGCTGCAAATACACAGAGCGCTATCAGCCCCAAAAATCCAGCGGCACTGCTAAAACCGGTTACCAATCCATGGGGAAGTTCTAAAGTGCCACGATTGATTAGTTGGCCCTCGCGTGCATTCCCCCTGGGAGAATCCAAAAGCAAAAAGAGTAATGAGTTAATCAGGGCAGTGAAACCTATGACCGCACCCATCGTGCCTAAAAACAAAGTGGGGCGGCGGAGTTTGCGCCATTCGGCAAAAGCCACGCGGATCATTCCTGGTCCCCCGTCATTTCAAAGAAAGTCTCTTCCAGCGATGGTAGGACTGGAGACAACTGCGACAACGTGATGCCGGCGTCAAAAGATAATTTATTGAAAGTTGGAGCCCATTCAGAGGTCGCAAGTATGTGGGCTGCATCGTCCACAATAGATCCTTCGTGTCCGGCATTATGTGCGATCTCTAGTAGTTTCTGCAGATCCTGCGGATCAGCACATTTTGCAATAATGACGGGTTGTTGACGCAAGAGAAGATCCTGCGTCTTGCCAGCAAAAATAACTTTTCCTTGACGGAGCATGACCAAAGAATCGCTGATCATCTCGATTTCTTGCAGAAGGTGGGATGAGACAAACACCGTGGTTCCTTCATCGGCAAGAGAACGCAGTAGTTCGCGGATCTCTTGAATACCAGCAGGATCCAATCCATTGGTCGGTTCATCGAGCATCAACAATTGCGGTTTTGGCTGCAACGCAGCGGCAATTCCCAAGCGCTGCTTCATTCCCAATGAATATGTCTTGTATTTGGAATCAGCCCGATCGCCTAAGCCCACCCGTTCTAAGAGTCCTTGAACCTCATCGACGGCGAAACCGCCCAGGGTTGCCAACACTCGCAAATTCTCAGCGCCGCTCAAGGCGGGATAAAAGGCCGGGCCTTCGATCATCGCCCCGACGCGATGGAGATACCGCTCCGGGTGGTCAATCGATTCGCCCAGAATCGTCCCAGTCCCGCCAGTGTGGGAAATTAATCCCAGCAACATCCTCATGGTTGTGGTCTTGCCAGAGCCATTGGGTCCGACGAAACCACAGATAGTGCCAAATGGCACCTCAAAGTTGGCATGCGATACGGCGGGCCGGTCACCATAGTTCTTACTCAAGTCAGTAACTGAAATTGCTAAAGAGGACACGAGCGCTACCTTACACTTTGGCCATGAGTAAACGCCCTTGGGGATACCAGCCACTTCCAGAACGACCGGAACCGCAATGGGAGTTGCATTCGGATACCCACGCAGTGCGCACCGGGCTGGCCCGATCTGGATTCGGTGAGACTTCGGAAGCGCTCTACCTCAGCAGCGGCTTCACCTATGCCAGCGCCGAAGAGGCCAACGCATCCTTTGCGAATGAGACTGATCATTTTCTCTATGGTCGTTTTGCAAATCCCACGATCGCTATGTTCGAAGAGCGGTTAGCAGCAATCGAAGGCGCAGAATTCTGTGTCGGAACAGGTTCGGGTATGTCTGCGATGTTTGCGGCAGTTGCCTGCCTGGTCAAATCTGGAGATCGAATTGTCGCCTCCGCTTCCATGTTCAGTTCTTGTTACGTCGTCCTTATGGAAATTCTTCCCAAATGGGGGATCACAACCGAACTGGTAAAAGGCACTGATCCGCAAGCCTGGAAGGAAGCTCTCTCCAAACCCACTCAAGTTGTCTTCATCGAATCCCCCAGCAACCCGATGCTCGAAGTCGTAGATATCGCGATGGTCAGCGATCTGGCCCATAAAGTAGGCGCCACCGTGATCGTTGACAACGTGATGGCCTCTCCTGTCCTGCAGAAACCTTTGCAGCTGGGCGCTGATGTGGTCATGTACTCGGCCACCAAACATATTGATGGCCAAGGCCGAGTCCTAGCCGGAGCCATCCTCGGAAGCGCTTCTTACATCCAAGAACAACTCAATCCATTTATTCGTCACACCGGACCATCGCTGAGTCCCTTCAATGCATGGGTTCTGGTGAAATCCCTGGAAACCATGAGCATGCGGGTTGAACGGATGAGCAGCAGTGCTCAATTAATCGCTGAGTTCCTTGAGAGTCGGCCAGAAATCAAGAGTGTCCGTTATCCCGGCCTTAAGTCCCACCCCAATTATGCGATATCCAAA
>DASVIG010000079.1:0-26558 GCA_036382195.1 Candidatus Nanopelagicaceae bacterium | reverse complement strand
GCAACCACATCTCGCGCCAGAACGACCTTGTCTATAGTTCCCTCTTTTATTGCCTCAATTGCGTAGGCAACTTGTTCTTCCCACTCAAATGGAGTCAGCGTGCCGTCTTGCCATGAGTACTTCATCGGGTTGAATGAGGGAGCTTCTTCGAGGAGTTGGGGCGCAGGTTGCTCTCCGATCCACGTGATCCATGATTTTCCATCCCGCATACCCACGACCACTTTGGGGATCACAAGTACTGATTCTTCATCAGGGGAAAACGAAAAAGATGAGAAGAGTATTGGTCCTGTACCAGGGCTATGAACGGAATCGGTAATCGCTAATTTACCGAGTTGGTCATTCCACCAGTCGCGCGCCTGCTGAAAACGATTCTCACCCCGAATAGTGGTCATCGCGTGGACGCCCCAACCGACCAGACCGTCGTCTCTACGAACCCATGAGAAAGACCCTGGATCAGGGAGAAGTTCTAGGAGTGGTAGGTGTTCGCCTATACGAGTTGTTGTTACCGGAATCAACGATGGCACAGTGAATGATTACCTATGGACAAAGCGCCAGACAATCGGGAGCGAGGTTCCCGCGATTGCAATCTTGAGGATTTCTCCGATAATAAATGGGGTAAAGCCGGCGGCAAGAGTCCATGACCAACTCTTACCCGTGAAGTTGTGCAACCAGAAAAGACCGAAGGAAAAAATAATGGCATCGCCGAGCAACATCGTTGGGAGTGCCGTTCCGAGATGTTGATCCCATGCCCGTCCGGCGAGCCAGCCAATGACCAAAGAAGCAACCAACATGCCGACGAGATAACCGCCAGTGGCCCCAGTTAACCTGGCAAGTCCGTGGCCGCCGCCGGCAAAGACCGGGGCGCCCGCTAGACCAACTAATAAATAGGTGAGAAAAGTTGAGAGCCCCAGAACTGCGCCGTAGCTGGTGCCGATGAGCAGTACTCCCAGGGTCTGGCCCGTGACAGGAACGGGCGATCCAGGTATCGGCAGTGCAATCTGAGCCAATCCGGCCAGGAAGATGGTCCCAACTCCGATAAAGAGCGCATTGCTGAGGGCCCCAGTTCGGGGGAAAACGGCATTACGCAGAGAAATGGCTGAGATGGACACGGATGCTCCTTGCTGCGGGGGACGGAATGGAATTAGGTTGTGGGTGAGCCTACTCTGCAGGAGAATACCTCCATGTCTCGCGCCAATCTCGATAAGAATCCAGATGAAGTTGCGGCAATGTTTGACGGCGTCGCCAAACGATATGACCTGGTCAATGATCTGCTCAGTCTCGGTCGCACTCGCGCGTGGCGTAGAGCGACCACTGCGACAATCGCGCCGAAACCCGGGATGCAGATCCTAGATATGGCAGCTGGCACGGGTTCTTCCAGTGAACCCTTAGCGGCAGCAGGAGCCGATGTCATCCCCGCCGATTTTTCAGAGGGAATGCTCGCTGCCGGTCGTGCTCGCCTGCCCCACCTTCCTTTCACCAAAGCCGATGCCCTCAATCTCCCCTTTGAAGAGGGGAGATTCGATGTTGTCACCTTCTCTTTTGGCCTGCGCAATACCGTCGATATCGACAAGGCGCTCCGCGAAGCCTTCCGGGTGACCAAAAAAGGGGGCCGTCTGGTCATCGCTGAGTTCTCCCATCCGGTCTGGCGCCCGTTTCGTACCATTTATACCAATTATCTGATGCGGGCCTTGCCGGTTATTGCCAGGCGGACATCGAGCAATCCGGATGCCTATATATACCTAGCCGAGTCCATCCGGGCCTGGCCCAATCAGGCGGAGTTGGCCCAGCGGATTACCCAGGCCGGTTGGAGCCAGGTGGCTTGGCAGAACCTGACCGGCGGAGTTGTCGCAGTTCACAGGGCGATCAAGGCGTAACGGTGAAGGAGACCACGTTGGCAACCCTAGGATTTCCTTCATTATGAATTCCACATCTAATCCCTACGTACCTATTCTCGTCATAGGCGCAATCGGTTTTGGGTTTGCTGTCATATCTCTTGTATTAGCTGCCGTCACCGGCCCTAAGCGATACAACCGAGCCAAGGCCGACGCCTATGAATGTGGAATCGAGCCAAGTCCGCAAGCGGCTGAAGGCGGACGATTCCCTGTTAAGTACTTCCTTACCGCGATGCTCTTTATTATTTTTGATATCGAAATAGTCTTCCTCTACCCGTGGGCCGTTACTTTCGACAAATTGGGTGTTTTCGGTCTGGTAGAAATGTTGATTTTCATCTCCACTGTTTTCATCGCATATGCCTATGTATGGCGCCGCGGTGGATTGGAATGGGATTAATTGTGGGAATAGAAGAGAAGTTACCTAGTGGAGTTGTGCTTACCAGCGTTGAGAAACTTGCCGGTTATGTGCGAAAAAATTCACTCTGGCCAGCAACTTTCGGCCTGGCGTGCTGCGCTATTGAAATGATGGCGGCCGGAGCAGGTCGGTATGATCTCGCTCGTTTTGGAATGGAAGTATTCCGCGCCTCCCCACGACAAGCGGACTTGATGATCGTTGCCGGTCGCGTTTCCAACAAGATGGCTCCAGTATTGCGACAGATTTACGATCAGATGGCAGCGCCGAAGTGGGTTATTGCGATGGGTGCATGCGCATCATCTGGCGGCATGTTCAATAACTACGCAATCGTGCAAGGCGTCGACCACGTTGTGCCGGTTGA
Organism: Candidatus Nanopelagicaceae bacterium; assembly: GCA_036382195.1. Lineage (GTDB taxonomy): Bacteria > Actinomycetota > Actinomycetes > Nanopelagicales > Nanopelagicaceae > QYPT01. The sequence continues at coordinate 23,890 of DASVIG010000079.1, read as the reverse complement.
CATCTATCTACCTGGCTGTCCGCCGCGTCCGGAGATGTTGATGGATGCAATCTTGAAACTGCATGACCACATCAATCACGAGAAACTCGGCTCCAACCGCCAGGACGTCATTAGAGAAGTTGAAGCGGCAGCGCTCGCCGCAAAACCCACATTCGCCTTGAAGGGCTTGCTCGCGTGAGTAAAGAAGAAGAGAAAGATTTAGGGCACGGGATGTTTGGCGCTTCCGGCACGGGTGATACCTCGGGATACGGCGGATTGGTCCGTACCGCAACGACAAAAGGATCTAGCGAACGCCCGTATGGCGGTTACTTTGACGATGTCGCAGATGATCTCGAGCGCGCCTATCCAGATTTTTCTGAAGCAATCGAACGAGTCGTTGTCGATCGCGGGGAATTGACTCTGCACGTCAAGCGCGAGAAATTGGTGGAAGTATCACTCATCCTCCGTGACAAGTTGCTCTTTGAAATGTGCTTAGGAGTAAACGGCGTGCACTATCCGACCGATGTTGATCGTGAACTCCACGCTGTTTATCCACTCCTATCGATTACCAGAAACCGCCGCATGCGTCTAGAAGTATCCGTTCCGGATTCTGATCCGCACATTCCATCTCTGGTGGAAGTGTGGGGTGGAAACAACTGGAATGAACGTGAAACGTTTGACATGTTCGGCATAATTTTTGATGGCCACCCTGGTTTAACTCGCATCTTGATGCCAGACGACTGGCGCGGGCATCCTCAACGCAAGGACTACCCACTTGGCGGAATACCCGTTGAATACAAGGGCGCGACGATTCCACCTCCCAATGAGCGGAGGTCTTACCGATGAGCACTTTTACCGATCCGTATGCAGCGTCACGAGATACGACCGAAGGCCGGGTTTTTTCTGTCACTGGTGGCGACTGGGATTCATTGGTTACTGAAATTGGCGCAACCAAAGAAGAACGCGTGGTCGTCAACATGGGCCCACAACATCCTTCGACTCACGGAGTATTGCGTTTAGTTCTCGAACTTGAGGGCGAGACGGTTACTGAACTTCGCTGCGGTATCGGATACTTACATACGGGTATCGAAAAGAACGCTGAATATCGGAGCTGGACCCAAGGCGTCACCTTTGTGACTCGGATGGATTACCTGGCGCCACTTTTCAACGAGACTGCCTACTGCTTAGGCGTCGAGAAGCTCCTTGGAATAACCAATGATGTTCCAGAGCGCGCGAGTGTTATTCGCGTGATGATGATGGAGTTCAATCGCATCTCATCCCATATGGTTGCCCTCGGAACTGGGGCACTCGAGATGGGTGCGTTGTCACCGATGATCTTCTGCTTCCGAGAACGCGAAAAAGTCCTCGATGTTTTTGAGTTGATCGCTGGCTTGCGCATGAATATGGCCTATATCCGCCCCGGCGGTGTTGCCCAGGATCTCCCAAAGAACGCCCTCTCTAAGATCACCGAGACGGTCAAAGAATTGCGCCGTGATTTCAAAGATAACGAGAAATTGCTGATCGGCAACACTATTTGGATGAAGCGCACCGCCGGCATTGGATACCTCGATCTAGCTGGTTGCACCACTTTGGGAATCACAGGGCCAGTCCTGCGTTCTACCGGTTTGCCGTGGGATTTGCGCAAGACCCAGCCATACAGTGGATATGAGAATTACGAATTCGATGTAATCACTGCTGATACCTGCGATGTATATGGTCGATTCCTCATTCGTATGAGCGAGTTGGAGCAATGTCTTCGCATCATTGAACAATGTGTGACTAAGTTGGAATCGCTAGAAGGTGCCCCGGTGATGGTGGCAGATAAGAAGATTGCTTGGCCCTCGCAGTTGGCTCTGGGCGGAGATGGTTTAGGTAATTCACTCGATCACATCCGTGAAATCATGGGCACCTCTATGGAATCGCTTATACATCACTTCAAATTGGTAACGGAGGGGTTCCGCGTCCCTGCCGGCCAGGTGTACTCGGCAGTTGAATCACCACGAGGCGAACTCGGCGTGCACTTGGTTTCTGACGGCGGCACTCGCCCTTATCGTCTCCACTTTCGCGAACCTTCTTTTAATAATTTGCAGGGCACTTCTGCCATGTGCGAAGGCAGCTTGATCGCTGACATCATCGGCGCCGTTGCATCAATCGATCCCGTGATGGGCGGTGTTGATCGCTAATGGCATTTACTGAAGAAGACCTATCGGTGATGGACTCCATCATTGCTCGCTATCCACGACCTCGTTCTGCGATCATGCCTCTCCTTCATTATGTGCAGTCACGAGATGGATTTATCACCAACGAGGGAATCGAAATTGTTGCGGAAAAACTCAATCTGGAGAAGGCTGAAGTTTCGGCGGTTTCTACTTTTTACACTCAGTACAAACGGAAACCAGTCGGCGAGTATCACGTCGGTGTTTGCACGAATACCCTCTGCGCAGTGATGGGCGGAGACGCAATTTTTGCCGGCCTCAAAGAGCACCTGGATATCGAAAATGACGGTGTAACGGCGGATGGGAAAGTCTCGCTGGAACATATCGAGTGCAATGCCGCGTGTGATTATGCGCCGGTTGTCATGGCCAACTGGGAGTTTTACGATAATCAGAGTGTTCAATCGGCAAAAGACTTGGTTGATGCAATGCGAGCGGGAAATCCGCCCGCTCCAACACGCGGTCCAAGTGTTCTACCGACGTGGAAAGAAAACTCCGCGGTACTCGCGGGCCTCAACGACGGCCATGCACACGAAGGAGTTCAAGCAGGCGAGCCTTCGCTCCTTGGCCTGAAGATTTCCAAGGAGGCAGCCCAAGGATGACCACGCTTACTCCTGTCCTTTCAGCACATTGGGATGAGAAGGATTCATTCACGATGGAGGGCTACAAGCGCCATGGTGGTTACGAGGCAGCAGCCAAAGCCTTGAAGATGGAACCCGATGCAGTCATTCAATTGGTGAAAGATTCTGGGCTACGCGGTCGAGGTGGCGCAGGATTCCCCACCGGCATGAAATGGGGTTTCATCCCGCAAGGCGACAACAAGGATCACTACTTGGTCGTCAACGCCGATGAGTCAGAGCCTGGAACGTGCAAAGACATGCCGCTGTTGTTGGCAAATCCACATGTACTGGTCGAAGGCATGATCATTGCCTCTTATGCTATCCGCGCAAAGTACGCATTTGTCTATGTCCGCGGTGAAGTTACCCATGTTGTGCGCCGCGTTCAGCAGGCGATTGAAGATGCCTACAAAGCCGGGTATGTCGGTAAGAATATTTTTGGCAGTGGGGTGGACCTTGAAATAGTGCTCCACGTTGGCGCAGGCGCCTACATCTGCGGCGAAGAAACTGCATTGTTGGATTCCCTCGAAGGATTCCGTGGTCAACCGCGACTTCGTCCACCGTTTCCAGCAATTGCCGGGCTTTATGCCCGCCCCACTGTTGTCAATAATGTTGAATCGATTTCGTCGGTGCCAGCAATTATCGCTAACGGTGCCGAATGGTTCTCGTCAATGGGCACCGAGAAGAGCAAGGGCATGACCCTTTACTCCCTCTCTGGTCACGTTGTGCGACCGGGACAATTTGAAGCACCTCTCGGGGTCACCTTGCGTGAACTGCTTGAACTCTCAGGTGGTGTCCGTGCAGGGCATCAACTTAAGTTCTGGACGCCGGGTGGCTCGTCTACTCCGATTTTCACCGCGGATCATTTGGATACGCCGCTTGATTATGAAGGAGTTGCCGCGGCTGGTTCGATGCTCGGCACCAAAGCCCTGCAAATTTTTGACGAAACAACCTGTGTTGTACGAGCAGTCTTGCGCTGGTCTGAGTTTTATAAACATGAATCATGTGGCAAGTGCACCCCATGTCGTGAGGGAACTATCTGGTTGGTTCAGATAATGCGGGATCTCGAAAACGGTCATGGCACTGCTGCTGATCTGGATAAATTGCTGGATCTCTGCGAGAACATTCTCGGGCGGGCATTCTGCGCCCTCGGCGATGGTGCAACCAGTCCCATTACTTCCTCTATCAAGTATTTCCGTGATGAGTACATCGCCCATCTGACCAATGGCGGTTGCCCATTTGATCCTTACGAATCAACATTATTTGCCTCGGCTAAGGCGGGTGCATGATGACGATCACTCAAGACCAGACTTCAGAAATCGTCGACTTGATTACAGTGGTAATCGACGGTTTCGAAGTGACTGTTCCCAAGGGAACCCTGATCATCCGCGCAGCTGAGAAACTCGGAATTCAGATCCCCAGATTCTGCGACCATCCTCTGCTCGATCCGGTTGGTGCCTGTCGCCAATGTCTGGTGGATGTCGAGATCAATGGTCGGGCATTCCCTAAACCACAAGCATCATGCACTATTCCGGTTGAACCTGGCATGGTCGTTAAGACTCAATTGACATCGCCGGTTGCTGAAAAAGCGCAGAAAGGCGTGATGGAGTTCTTGCTCATCAACCATCCGCTGGATTGTCCGGTCTGCGATAAAGGTGGCGAGTGTCCGCTTCAAAATCAGGCAATGAGCACAGGGCGCGGGGAATCGCGTTTCAACGGGCAGAAGCGCACCTTTGAAAAGCCCATCAAAATTTCCTCGCAGGTTCTGTTGGATCGCGAACGGTGCATTCTCTGCGCGCGCTGCACCCGTTTTTCAGATCAAATTGCGGCCGATCCATTTATTACGTTGAACGAGCGCGGTGCTCTCCAACAAGTTGGGATATACGAGGATCAGCCATTCGAGTCTTACTTCTCAGGTAACACAGTCCAGATCTGCCCCGTAGGTGCATTAACTGGCGCTTCCTATCGCTTCCGTGCCCGGCCCTTTGATCTGGTCTCCACACCTTCTGCTTGCGAACATTGTGCATCAGGTTGCTCGATGCGCACTGATGTCCGTCGTGGCAAGACGCTTCGTCGTCTTGCAGGGGATGATCCGGAAGTAAACGAAGAGTGGAATTGCGATAAGGGACGTTGGGCATTTACGTATGCGAGTGCCGCGGATCGATTGACCCAACCGTTGGTTCGCGACGAATCTGGTGAATTGCGAAGCGCCTCATGGCCTGAGGCACTTGCAGCAGTAGCAGCAGGTTTGAAAGGTAAGCGGTCTGCGGTGTTGACTGGTGGCCGAGTCACCGCTGAAGATGCTTATGGTTACAGCAAGTTTGCGCGGGTCGCATTGGGCACAAATGACATTGACTTCCGCGCCCGAATCTCCTCTGACGAGGAGCGTAATTTTCTGGCCACCCGAGTTCTTACTTCTTCGACCACCTATCGCGATATAGATCGCGCGGATTCGGTCTTATTGGTTGGCTTTGAACCCGAGGAAGAGTCGCCCATAGTCTTTTTGCGCATTCACAAGCAGGTACGTAAGCGGGCCTTGAAAGTCACTGCCATCGCCAGCAAACTCTCGGTTGGCAATGAGAAATTGAATTCCATTTTTCTGCCTGTCGCCCCTGGTGCCGAAGCAAGGTTGATTGCAACCCAAGAACTGACGGCTAAGTCGGTCATTCTGGTCGGAGAGCGCGCAGCCGAAAGTGCCGGAGCACTCTCTGCCGTGGCGGCTCTAGCTGATAGCACGGGTGCAAAGATCGCTTGGATCCCACGTCGCGCCGGCGAACGCGGCGCGCTTGCTGCCGGTGCCATCGGAAATCTTTTGCCGGGCGGTCGTCCTGTAGCCGATGCAGCCGCTCGCGTGGATATCGCCACCGCTTGGGGAGTCGAATCCCTTCCTGCGATGGTAGGTCGTAGCAGTTCAGAAATTTTTAGCGCGATTAACTCAGGAGAGATCGACGCACTTGTAGTGGGTGGGGTGGATCCACTAGACGCCGAAGCCAGTCATCTGGCTCTCATCGCCTTAAAGAGAGCTTTCGTCGTCTCTCTGGAACTTCGTCCCAGTGCGATTACCCAGTTGGCGGATGTAGTTCTGCCAGTTGCAGTTGTCGCAGAGAAATCGGGCTCGTTCCTCAACTGGGAAGGCCATGCGCGCGATTTCGCGGCAGCGGTACATAACTCACTCCAACGGTCAGATCTGCGCATCCTTTCGATGATTGCCGATGAATTGGACCGTCCCATCGGATTGCCAACTGTGAAATCCGCGGCCAGAGAGATGGCATCCCTGGGTATTTGGGATGGGGCATCTGCCGAATTTGTGCCAGTCAGCGCGCATGGGCCCCTCACTGTTGATGGCAACGCAGCGATCCTGACTTCCTGGCGTCGCCTATTGGATGATGGTTCGTTGCAAGAAGGCGAAGAGAATCTGGCCGGGACTGCGCGCCAGCCTGTGGTTGTCATTTCCCCCAAACGAGCAAGTTCGATTGGGGTTGTAGATGGGGATGCCGTCCGAGTCTCCAACGACCATGGCGCGATAGTTCTACCTGTACTCATTGAAGCAATTCACGATGACGCGGTCTGGTTGCCACGTAACTCACCTGGCTCCCATCTTCTAGCCACTTTGGGTGTTGCAAGTGGCGCACTCGTAACGGTGGTGAAGGACTAATGACAACTGCAGAGTTAATCGGTCAAGATCCAGGTTGGTTGATCGTTGTTAAGGCGCTCCTGGTATTTATCGTCTGCGTGCTCCTCACCTTGGTTGCAATTTGGGGAGAGCGCCGGATCGTCGCGCGGATGCAGATGCGACTTGGCCCCAACCGAGTGGGCCCAATGGGACTGCTTCAAGGTCTAGCCGATGGCGTGAAGTTGGCTCTCAAGGAGGATTTGATTCCGGCTGCTGCGGACAAAATAGTCTTCATCATTGCGCCGATTATTAGCGCAACCGCTTGCTTCATGTCTTTTGCGGTCATTCCCGTAACTGGACCAGTGACTCTCTTTGGGCATAAGACCGCCATGCAATTGACCGATCTTCCAGTCGGAGTTCTCTATATTCTGGCCATTGCCTCCATTGGCGTCTATGGAATTGTTTTAGCGGGATGGTCATCCGGTTCCACTTACCCGCTCCTTGGCGGGTTGCGCTCTAGCGCCCAGGTGATTTCCTACGAGGTTGCGATGGGACTCTCGTTGGTCGCGGTATTTATTTATTCCGGATCGATGTCAACCTCAGAAATTGTGGCAGCCCAACAGAAGTGGTGGTTCGCGGTAGTCCTCTTCCCGTCCTTCGTCATTTATGCGATTTCCATGGTTGGCGAAACCAACCGCGCACCCTTTGATTTGGCCGAGGCCGAGGGTGAACTTGTCGGCGGTTTCCACACTGAGTACTCGTCGTTGAAGTTTGCCCTTTTCTTCCTGGCTGAATACATCAATATCGTGGCAGTTTCTGCGTTGGCAACCACTCTCTTCTTGGGTGGATATCACGCCCTCCCTGGCCTGACATTTACCGAACGTTGGCTGGGTGGTTGGTTCACGTTGGTCTGGTTCTTCGGGAAAGTGATTTTCTTCTTCTTCATCTTCGTCTGGTTGCGTGGCACCCTGCCTCGTATGCGTTATGACCAATTCATGAAATTCGGCTGGAAAGTCTTGATCCCTGTCAGCCTTTTCTGGATCATGATTGTTTCCACGCTCCGCGTGCTTTCCCTGCAAGGTGCCCCTCGAATGGTGGTAGTTGCATTTGCCAGCGGGGTTGTCCTCATCGTCTTACTTGTCAGCCTGGCCTTTGATTCTGCAAAGAAGCGAGCAGAGTCGATTCCCGAAAGGGAAGTCCCCGTTCCTTCCTTTGCCGTTCCGAAATTGCCCGGCTCAGAATTGGAGGAGCCTCGTGGTTGAAGATGAAGATTTTTCGATTGAACCGATCCGTCACGACCTCGGTTTAGAAGCAGTGCAATCTGTCTCTGTCGGCAATGCCGGTCCAAAGAGTTTCGGTACGCAATTGCAGGGTTTCTGGGTCATATTCCGGACGATGTTCAAGAAGGTCAACACCGTCGAGTATCCAGAGGTGAAAGAGCCGACGGCGCCGCGGTTCCATGGCCGCCATCAGCTCAACCGTCATCCAGACGGTTTGGAGAAGTGCATTGGTTGTGAACTATGTGCGTGGGCCTGTCCGGCAGATGCGATCTATGTCGAGGGCGCGTCAAATACCGAGGAAGAACGGATGTCTCCGGGAGAACGTTACGGCAAGGTCTATCAGATCAACTACCTTCGCTGTATTTTCTGTGGCCTCTGTATTGAAGCTTGTCCGACTCGCGCTCTGACCATGACCAATGAGTACGAACTCGCGGATGACTCTCGCGCCAGTTTGATCTACGAAAAGGAAGACCTTCTCGCGCCGTTGCGTCAGGGCATGCTGATGCCACCTCACCCGATGTATCCAGGCATGGATGACACCAATTACTACAGGGGCGATGTCACGCAATCCCACCCCTCTCAGGAAATCTCCCTCGAGGTGAAGCCTTGATAAATCTGGCGATAGAAGTTGGAAAGACCCAGGCCCCGGAAGCTGTGCTCTTTTGGATACTGGGTCCATTGGCAGTATTGGCGGCCCTCGGGATGCTTCTAGTGAAGAAGGCAGTGCATTCTGCGCTACTACTTGCTTGGGTGATGATTACATTGGCGATTTTCTACATCGCACAGGATGCGCCCTTCCTCGGCATCGTGCAGATTGTCGTCTACACCGGTGCGGTCATGATGCTTTTCCTCTTTATTTTGATGCTCGTAGGTATTGATTCAGCAGATTCCCTCAAGGAAACCATCCCCGGGCTCCGCCCCATCGCAATTGTTGCGGCCATTGGTTTTGGCGGCCTCATGGTTTCGCTTCTGGGCCGTGCGACGCTGGGTCATGGTTTGGTGGGATTGCAAGTGGCAAATACCAACGGCAACGTTCCCGGACTTGCTGATTTACTATTCTCCAAGTACGTCTGGGCCTTTGAAGTTGTCTCTGCACTCCTCATTACGGCCGCCCTTGGTGCAATGGTCTTGGCACATAGCCGCCGCCTTGTTGCCCGCCCCACTCAGCGTGATCTTTCTATTGCGCGCTTTCGGACAGATTCGCTGGCCAATGCAGCGGGCCTTCCTAATCCAGGGGTTTACGCTCTACACAATGCGGTGGATGTACCTGCGCTTCTGCCAGATGGCACACCAGCAGAGACCTCAACTTCTGCGACCTTGAAAGCACGCGGAGATGTAATCGCGTCTTTGCCATTCCAATTGGAGCAACTCGACGAAACAGATGAGGGGGAGAAGTAATGAACGCTGCTAACTATCTCTACGTCTCTGCTCTCCTCTTTACTATTGGTGCAATCGGCGTGGTCGTTCGCCGTAACGCAATCGTGGCCTTCATGTGCGTTGAGTTGATGCTTAACGCCGCCAATCTCGCTTTCGTGACTTTTGCCCGCATCAACGGGAACCTCGACGGTCAGGTGATCGCTTTCTTCACGATGGTTGTGGCCGCCTGCGAAGTAGTTGTGGGGCTAGCAATCATCGTCACCATCTATCGTTCACGTCGATCGGCATCGGTTGATGATGCCAGTCTGTTGAAGCGGTGACCCGATGACCAGCACTGCAGTCGTCTACACCAGCAATTCACTCGTCTATCTAATCGCCCTTCCATTATTTGGCGCGGCTGTTCTCTTGTTGGCGGGCCGGCGTTCTGATCGATGGGGACACCTGCTGGCTACGGCGCTTTCTGCTGGTTCCTTTGGCATCGGCCTGTACCAACTTTCCCAGATGCTCGGCCATTCTAACGACCAGCGTGTGGTAACTCAGAAGCTCTTTAGTTGGATCTCAGTAGGGACTTTCAATGTCGATGCAGGGCTGACGCTCGATCAACTCTCGATCTGTTTTGTACTGCTAATTACTGGCGTTGGAACTTTGATCCATATCTATTCGATCGCGTACATGTCCCATGATCTTGATCGCAGACGATTCTTCGCCTATCTCAATTTCTTTATAGCTGCGATGCTGCTGTTGGTGCTGGGAGACTCATACCTCAATCTCTATGTCGGTTGGGAGGGAGTTGGTCTGGCTTCCTACCTCTTGATCGGGTTTTGGAATCAGAAGCCAACCTATGCAACTGCGGCCAAGAAGGCCTTCGTTGCCAACCGGGTCGGAGATCTCGGTCTCTCTCTGGCGATAATGATTACCTTTGCAACGATGGGCACAGTTTCTTTTGCCGGCGTTCAGGAGCATGTAGGGCAGGCATCAACTGGCGCTTTGACAGCGATAGGAATCATGTTGTTGATAGCTGCTACAGGTAAATCTGCGCAGTTCCCATTACAGGCCTGGCTGGGCGACGCGATGGCGGGCCCCACGCCAGTATCTGCCCTCATCCATGCGGCGACGATGGTGACCGCTGGCGTCTATTTGATTGTCCGTTCCAATTTTATTTTCAACGCAGCCCCCGCAGCTCAATTGGCAGTCGCGATCATCGGTGCGATCACCCTTCTCTTTGGCGCCATTATCGGTATGGCCAAGGATGACATCAAGAAGGCATTGGCTGCGTCGACGATGTCTCAGATCGGCTACATGGTTCTTGGAGCAGGTCTTGGACCGGCAGGTTATGCATTTGCAATCATGCACTTGCTGACCCATGGTTTCTTCAAGGCTGGAATGTTCCTCGGTGCGGGATCGGTCATGCATGGCATGGATGATGAAGTGAACATGCGCAGATACGGCGGACTCCGCAAATTCATGCCGATTACTTTCGCTACATTTGGCCTGGGTTATCTGGCAATCATCGGCGTTCCTCCTTTTGCCGGCTTCTATTCCAAAGACAAGATCATTGAAATTGCCTTTAATTCTGGGGGGACAAAGGGGTGGATTCTGGGAACCGCCGCTCTACTGGGTGCGGGGATTACCGCGTTCTATATGACCCGCGTCGTCATCCTTACTTTTGCCGGCAACAAACGGTGGGATGAGAAGGCGCATCCACACGAATCGCCATTCCTTATGTGGGCCCCCATGGTCTTGCTTGCTATCGGATCAGTTGCATCGGGATTTCTCTTTACCCATGGAAATTCCCTCCGCAATTGGTTGGCCCCCGTTGTAGAGCCGCAACTGGTACATCAGAGTGAACTGTTGAGTCCGGCCGTGGTCTCGATTCTGGCGTTGCTCCTCGTTCTCGTGGGAGTAGGAATCGCGGTAGTCAAGTACCTCCGTCGCGAGGTGCCCGAGGTTGCGCCGGAGAATGTCTCGGTCTTTACAAAAATTGCGCGTCGAGATCTGCTGCAAGACGATTTCAATGAGGCGGTATTCATGCGTCCAGGACAGGCTCTGACTCGAGCTTTGGTCACAGCGGATAATGCGGTTGTTGATGGTGCGGTTCGTGGTGTTGGTCGACTGACTGTTGGCACGGGTAATGCATTACGGGAAACGCAGACGGGTTTTGTCCGCAGTTATGCACTATGGATTCTGATCGGAGCAGTGGGCTTGATTGCCGCAATTTGGGTGGTTGCACAATGATAAAAAACATCGGTTGGTTGACAACGCTTGGACTCCTTCCACTTCTGGGAGCCCTAGTAATTGCGGCGCTATCTCCTAAAAGTGTGGCTGCCGCCAAGAGAATCGCCTTTGGAACCACACTTGCGGTTGCGGCAACGGCGATTGCCATGGCAGTGAAATTTCAAATTGATAACGTCGATTTCCAATTTGTTGAAGTTCATTCATGGATACCATCCTTCGGTATCAATTATGCAGTTGGCGTAGATGGAATTGCACTGGTGCTCATTTTGCTCTCAGTCTTGTTGGCTCCCGTGGTTGTTCTGGCCGGTTGGAATGAATCCCACGGCGGCCGTTGGAGTGCAAAGACCTTTTATATCCTCCTGCTAGTTCTCGAGACGATGATGATTGGCGTCTTTAGCGCCACGGATGTCTTCCTCTTCTATGTTTTCTTTGAGGCGATGCTCGTTCCGGTGTACTTTCTCATTGGCGGCTACGGCACTGGGAAACGATCGGCAGCTGCTGTAAAATTCTTGATCTATAGCCTCTTCGGTGGCTTGTTGATGCTCGCCGCCATCATCGGGCTCTATGTTCTCTCTGGCAAACAGGGCGGCCACACCTTTGATATCAACGCGCTCTCTCACCTGAAGATGAGTTCTACGACCGAGAACTTCCTCTTCCTCGGATTCTTCATTGCTTTCGCCATCAAGGCACCTCTCTGGCCCTTCCATACCTGGCTGCCAGATGCAGCTGAATCAGCCACCCCAGGTACCTCCGTGTTACTTCTCGGGGTGCTGGACAAGGTCGGAACTTTCGGGATGATCCGTTACTGCCTCACCCTCTTTCCACATGCGACCAGAACTTTTACGCCAGTGATATTGGTCCTTGCGGTTATTTCCATTATCTATGGTGCCTTTCTGGCAATCGGTCAGACGGATTTCAAACGCCTTATCGCGTTTACCTCCATCTCCCACTTCGGTTTTATCACCATGGGCATTTTTGCGATGACTACCCAGGGCAACTCCGGGGCAACGCTCTATATGTTCAATCATGGGTTCTCGACTGCAGCACTTTTCTTGGTGGCCGGTTGGATGGCATCGCGTCGCGGCTCCTCAAAAATTGCCGACTTCGGCGGCCTTCAGCGAGTGACTCCCATGATGGCGTGGGCTTTCTTTATCGCCGGTATGTCGAGTCTGGCTCTGCCGGGGCTCTCCAGTTTCGTCAGTGAGTTTCTAGTGCTTGTTGGCACGTACACGCGGTATCCAGTTGCCGCAGTCGTGGGATCCTTCGGAATCGTTCTGGCTTCGCTCTACGTCCTGATCCCGGTACAGCGCGCTCTCCATGGGCCGACTACTCCAGGAAATGAATCTTTACCCGATCTCAATCTCCGAGAGAAGTTTGCCATCGCCCCTGTACTCGCCGTCATCATCTTTCTAGGGTTCTATCCATCGCCGCTTCTCAAAGTGATCAACCCGGCTGCTGCGCATACCATCGCACAAGTCGGATTTACTGATCCGGCTCCCCGTATCGCTCAGGTGGGTAAATAGATGAATACTTTTACCGCACCCGTCCTTTCGTACTCACTTCTTTCGCCGATTCTCATTGTTCTGGGTGGGGCGTTGTTGGGGGTGCTGGTTGAAGCTTTCCTCTCTCGATCTCTTCGCCCCATCGCTCAACTGAGCATCACGTTAGGAACTTTGGTTCTTGCCATCGTTCAACTCTGGCGAATTCGTGGCGCATCTTCGCTCACCGCAGCAATGGGCTCGGTTGCAATGGACGGCGCTGCGATCTTGCTACAGGCTTCCATACTCATAATCGCAATATTGGGGGTCATGCTCACGGCAGACCGCGAACACTTCACGGTGCTTGCGGCTTCATTGCCAGGGTCGAGCGAGGAGAGCCAGTCTCTTACAAGTGGTGAGCAGCTCACCGAGATCTACCCTCTGACATTATTTGCGGTAGCGGGCATGCTTCTATTTCCAGTTGCCAATGACTTGATCACCCTCTTCGTCGCTCTGGAGATGCTCTCGCTGCCCCTGTACTTGATGGCTGGACTTTCTAGACGTCGTCGATTGCTCTCCCAGGAGGCCGCTCTTAAATATTTCTTACTGGGTGCATTCTCATCGGCTTTCTTTCTCTTCGGTGCGGCTTTTCTCTATGGATACTCCGGGTCGCTTTCATTGGCAGGCATTCACGACTCAGTCGGTAGCAGTAATGGAAACAACGTCTTTCTGCTCATCGGTATTGCCTTCCTTTCGGTCGGCCTCCTCTTTAAAGTAAGCGCGGTTCCCTTCCATTCATGGACCCCGGATGTGTACCAAGGGGCCCCGACCCCGGTAACGGCTTTCATGGCGGCAGCCACAAAGGTCGCGGCCTTCGGTGCAATGTTACGTATCTTCTATACCGCATTCGCGAATGCGTATTGGGACTGGCGACCGCTCATCACTGTCATTGCCATCATCACGATGCTTTTCGGAGCCATTGTCGCAATCGCCCAGAGGGACATCAAGCGGATGCTGGCATATTCTTCAATTGCTCATGCTGGCTTTTTTCTATTGGGAGTTATTGCACTGAACAAGGCCGGCCTAGATGCCTCCATTTTTTATCTTTTCGTCTACGGCATCGCCACAATTGGAGCTTTTGGAATCGTGACTCTGGTCCAGGATTCCTCCGGTGAAGTCACGGATCTCAATCGATGGGCCGGCTTGGGCAAGCGTTCACCATTTGCCGCTACCCTCTTTGCTACATTCCTACTTGCTTTTGCCGGCATTCCACTCACCAGCGGATTTATCGGAAAGTTTTCTATCTTCTCCGCCGCATATGAGAGCGGAAACCGCGCTGTAGTTGTCGTCGGTGTTCTGTCGAGTGCAATCGCAGCATTCTTCTACATTCGGGTGATTGTCTTGATGTTCTTTACAGATCCAATCGAGGATGGAACTACCGTGGTTATTCCTTCGATTTTGACCCGGATCACTGTCGTCGTGGCTTTCGTTGTCACCCTATTCCTCGGCGTATTCCCAGCGCCGTTACTCAACTTTATTTCTTCTACGGCGCATTTCATTCGCTGATGTCTGCCCTTGGAGTTCCTAATGTCTCATCCGTCCTAGAACAGGACCTGAATGATGGGCTGGCAAAGGTAGAGGAGTTACTGACCAGCCATATAAAGGGAAATTATCCCCTGCTGGAAGAGACTTCTTATCATCTTGTTGCGGCGGGTGGAAAACGCCTGCGTCCGCTTTTGACACTCATCTGTTCACATCTTGGTGACCCTACGCGCCACGAAATTATTGAGGCCGCAGTCGTCTGCGAACTTACCCATTTGGCGACTCTTTTTCACGATGATGTTATGGATGAAGCTCCCCTACGGCGCGGAGTTGAAAGCGCTAATTCCCGTTGGGGAAATTCCGTTGCGATTTTGACAGGCGACTATCTATTCGCAAAGGTCTCGAATCTTCTGGCTGATTTAGGCCCGGAGGCGGTTCGGTTGCAAGCTCGAACATTTGAGCGATTGGTTATTGGCCAGATTATGGAGACCCAGGGTGCAAGTGTGGGACAGGACCCGATCCAACATTATTTGCGACTTGTGTCGGATAAGACGGCTTCCCTGATTTCGACGAGTGCGCGCTTTGGCGCATTTCTTTCTGGGGCAAGCCCCGAGATCGTGGAGACAGTGACAATATTCGGCGAGCAAATCGGTGTCGCTTTTCAGTTGGCCGATGATGTCATTGATATTTCCAGCGACTCTCACTTGTCTGGCAAGACACCCGGTACCGACTTGCGCGAGGGAGTTCCAACTTTCGTCACCCTCAATGTGTTGAAATCCGCTGATCCGGCCGACCGTGAACTGCAAGAACTCCTGAAAGGGCCAATTAAGTCAGAGAAGGTAGTTGCCGAGGTTCTAGCGGCCCTTCGTGCGCACCCTGCGCTCGAAGAATCTAAGGCTCAACTCTTGGAAGTGGCCAATAAGGCACGGCTAGCACTCGGCCCGCTTCCGATCTGCGATGCGACTGCCGCCCTTTTCTCGCTATGTGAAACGGTTATCGAACGCTCTCATTAAGTGGAGCAGACCCTGATTCAGGGGGTTTTCATTTCCAGTACTCTTCATTATCAGCCGCCTCGTGAGAATGGAATTCTATGTCTGGGCAACTAATTTATCCCTTTACGGTAGGCGATAGAACTCAATCTGATCTTCTTGGTGGCAAAGGTGCCAACTTGGCTGAAATGGTCCGGATCGGCTTACCGGTTCCTCCTGGTTTTACCATCACGACAGAGGCTTGCCGCGAGTATCTCTCGTCCGGACAAATTCCGGCAGAGTTAAAGAGTGGAATTAAAAAATCTCTCATAGATTTAGAGAAGAGTTTGGATAAAGAGTTTGGCAATCCAGCCAAACCACTCCTAGTCTCAGTCCGATCTGGTGCAAAATTTTCAATGCCCGGAATGATGGAGACGGTTCTTAATGTCGGGATGACACCTGCGGTCGCTGAAGCTCTTGCAGTCGCGACAGGTAATGCAAGGTTTGCGTGGGACTCTTATCGCCGATTCATAGATATGTATGGGCGAATTGTCTGCGCTGTTCCTGTCGGGGAATTTCACAAGATTCAAGCGCGAGTACTTTCTACCTTTGGGGTTGCCAGCATTCCCGAATTGGATGTTCCAGGGCTCCAGGCTCTGGCGGACGGATATATTAAAGAGACGGAAGCGATTACAGGAGCGCCTTTTCCTACCGATCCGCACGAGCATTTAATGCGTTCGGTTGAAGCAGTGTTCCGCTCCTGGAATTCTGAACGTGCGCAATTGTATCGCCGCCGCGAACGCATCTCCTCTGACTTGGGCACTGCGGTGAATATTCAATCAATGGTTTTTGGAAATCTAAGTGATGATTCAGGCACCGGTGTTGCTTTTACTCGTGATCCGGCAACTGGCGAACAAGGAAGTTACGGCGATTATTTAGAGCATGCTCAGGGTGAAGATGTTGTTGCGGGGTTGCGCAACACAATGAGTCTCGTTGAATTTGGGGAGAAATCTCCGTCAGTTCACGCCGAATTGGAACGAGTGATGTCGATACTTGAAGATCATTATCGCGATCTCTGTGACATTGAATTCACAGTGGAAAAAGGGAAGCTTTGGATTCTGCAAACTCGCGTCGGAAAACGTACGGCTGAGGCGGCATTCAGGATTGCTACTCAACTCGTCGACGAAGGCAAGATTTCCATGGACGAAGCCTTGGTACGAACTTCTGGTGATCAACTGGCGCAACTGATGTTCCCTCAATTTGATCTGCGTGGATCGGTGAAGGAAATAGCCCGGGGCATCCCTGCTTCACCGGGTGCTGCAGTTGGAGAAGTTGTTTTTGATTCCCGTCGGGCTTTTGATTTAGCCCGAAGCGGCAAGAAGGTTATTTTGGTCCGTCGCGAAACAAGTCCCGATGATCTGGTCGGTATGGTGGCGTCAGAGGGCATTTTGACTAGTCGTGGTGGCAAGACATCCCATGCGGCGGTTGTTGCACGCGGCATGGGCAAGACTGCCGTGTGCGGTACGGAGAGCATTTCCGTAGATGAACGGGCAGGATTATTTACTGTCGGAAGCCTCACGGTGTATGAAGGCGAAACTATTTCCATCGATGGCACCACAGGGAATGTCTATGCCGGCACCATTCCAGTGATTGCCTCTCCGGTTACTTCTTATCTAGAGGGTCGACTTGCGGCATCGAGTGATGAAGCGTCACCTGTCGTCAAAGCCGTGGATCGAATACTGAACTACGCGGACGAGATTCGCACTCTCCGAGTGCATGCAAATGCGGATACGCCGGAGGATGCTGTACGTGCGCGAATTCTCGGTGCAGAGGGTGTTGGCTTGTGCCGCACTGAGCACATGTTTCTTGGACCACGCCGGATGTATGTTGAACGGTTGGTACTGGCCGAAAATGAGGATGTGCAGCGAGGCGTGATTGCCGAAATGGAACCGTTACAACGAGGAGATTTCGTCGGAATCATGATGGCCATGTCCGGTCTTCCGGTCACCGTGCGACTGCTTGATCCTCCTTTGCACGAGTTCTTGCCACCACTTGCCTCTCTCAGTGCAGATATGGCGCGGGCTGAGGCTCTTGGGGAAGAGGTGCCCGCGAGAGATCAGGCGATATTCGCTGCAGTGAAGCGGCTCCATGAGGCCAATCCGATGCTGGGCCTGCGCGGTGTACGCCTAGGAATTCTCATTCCAGAGCTTTATAAAATGCAGGTTCGCGCACTCGTGCATGCATATTTGGAGGTTCGCAAACTGGGTCATGATCCCAAACCTGAGGTCATGATCCCCCTCGTTGCAACTCAGCGCGAGTTGTTGTATTTGCGTGAGACCCTGGAAGACGAAATCGCTAAGACTTTCGTAGGTACGGGGCAGAAGATCGATATCCCGATCGGAACAATGATCGAAACACCTCGTGCGGCTATAACTGCCGGACGACTTGGCAACTACGCCGACTTCTTCTCCTTCGGTACAAATGATTTGACCCAACTGACTTGGGCATTTAGCCGCGACGATGTGGAATCTACCTTCCTACCTCGATACTTGGATCTAGAACTTCTACCATTCAACCCTTTTGAATCTCTCGATCAAGCGGGGGTAGGAATTCTGGTGAGAACTGCAACCGAGCAAGCCCGTGCGCTGCGTCCTGATTTCAAACTTGGCATCTGCGGCGAACATGGTGGTGATCCTCGAAGCATTCATTTCTTCCACGATCTAGGTCTCGATTATGTCTCATGCTCACCCTTCCGAGTGCCGATTGCGCGATTAGAATCTGGACGAGCATTAGTTCTCAAAAGCGCTACCGACAGTACGGTTTGATCTGCCGGTGCTGCGCATCTGCATACTGGATGACTTGGAGCATGCCGCATTAGCTAGCGCCGATTGGACTCAAGTGAACCTTCTGGCCAGTGTGGTTGTTATGAATCAGCACGTGCGCGCCGAAGCGGACCTGATTGAAATGCTCCAGGGGTTCGACATCCTGGTCGTCATGCGCGAAAGAACTCCTATTTCGAGAAATGTGCTGGAGAACCTTCCTCTACTCAAGTTGATCATCACCACTGGCGCCAAGAATGCCGCCCTTGATATCGCCGCCGCTCGCGAGCGCGGAATTGTTGTATGCGGAACCCGCAATCAGAGCATGCCAGTTGTCGAGTTGGCTTGGGCCTTCATCTTGGCTGCAGCTAGAGGCGTCCACGGCCACGATCAATTGATGAAAAGCGGTTCTTGGCTTCCCATTCCAGGTTCGGAATTGGCAGGCAAGACCCTGGGGTTATTGGGACTGGGCAGAACTGGCGCGAAGATGGCAAAAATTGGGCGCTCATTTGAGATGGAGGTGATCTCATGGAGCCAGAATTTATCCTCAGAACGCGCCCAGGAAAATCAGGCCCGGCTGGTCACCAAAGAGGAACTATTCCGCCAGTCAGATTTCCTGTCGATCCATCTTCTTCTCTCAGACCGAACCCGCGCCCTGGTGGGTGAGGAGGATCTGGCAAAGATGAAGGACACCGCCTGGCTTATCAACACGGCCCGAGGTCAGATCTGCGATGAGCAGGCCCTTATGCGAGCGGCTTCGGAGGGTCGGATCGGCGGAGTCGCTCTTGACGTCTTCGATGAGGAGCCACTTCCGGCTGCGCATCCTCTGCGAGCGGCGAAGAATATGCTCTTGACCCCCCATCTGGGATACGTCACGACTGAAAACTTCCGACTCTGGTACGGCGATGTCGTCGAGGATATTCTCGGATTTTGCTCAGGAACTCCCGTTCGGGAGCTATAAGAGCGCTAACCTTGCGATATCCGCCTCTTCCTGGCTTTCAGGGAGAAGATTCCAGGCTCGGCTTCAACTTATTGCCAAGATTGCCAGACAAGCATATAGTCTGACTGTTTTCAATCCACTGACAACAGTTAGGAGTCTCTCGTGAGCCAAAATCCCGTTACTTCAGGTTCAGACCAAGGTCTTAGCCTCATCCAGGTCACATACGGTGAAAGAATCACCCGCCGAAGCGTGGTATTTCATAATTACGAGCAATATGGTCTGCCTGACACCGATCTTCATATGCAGTACAACTTCTGGGTAATTCGCTCTGATGACCATGTGATGCTCGTAGACACGGGCTATGACATTTCTGCCCGCGATTGGCTAGGCGAGATCAGCGTAATGCCCACGCCGGATGCCTTGGCACTGCTGGGGATTGACCCGGCCGAAATCAGCATGGTTATCACCTCCCATTTCCACTATGACCACATTGGATATCTCAAACTCTTTAAGAACGCTCAAGTGGTATCGGGACGAGCTGAGTATGACTTCTGGTTCGGCAAATGGAACAGGAACGAACTCGAAGGCGAATTCACAATTGCAGAGCATCTAGAAGTTGTAAAGACTGCAGAGGATGAAGGCAGATTACGCCTCATCGACAAGGAAACCGAAGTTTATCCAGGGATCACGGTCTACCCGATTGGTGGCCATTGCCCAGGAGAATTATTGACTCTGGTGAATACCGCGCATGGCGGCCGTATCTTGGCCGTTGATGGCGCTCACTTCTATGAGCAAGTTGAACACGAATGGCCATTCTTCGCCTACACCGATCTTGATCAGATGATTGCAGGACTCGCATTCATCAATAAATTGGCTAAGGAAAAGGGCGCCGTGGTAATTCCTGGTCACGACGGCCGCGTCCGCACGAATTACCCACCAGTTGAGGGTCCTGCGGGAGCCATTGCAACTGTTCTCGGATAAGGCATCAGTTCTACTCCGCAAGAAACCGATATTGATTCTTTAGCCCTGGAAGGAGGATGTATGGCTACAAATGATCTTTATGAAGTGCTGATCGTGAAATACGGAACGCGCAGCACGGTTGCAAGTGATGTCTATTTGAATTTTCATTTGTACGGTGAGAGTGATCGTCCGATTGATATGGACTATTTCTTTTGGGTAGCGCGCAATGCTGAACGAACAATCTGTATTGATACAGGTTTTTCGCAAGCAGGAGCCCTAGCGCGCAAAAGAACATTTGTAGCTGATCCTGCGGACGCTTATAGAAAATTGAATGTGAATCCGGCTGATAAGCCGACCGTCATTGTCACGCATGCGCACTATGACCATATTGGAAACTTGGATCTATTCCCGCAATCGCAGATCGTCATGGCGGAGGCGGAATTTGATTTCTGGAATAGCAAATATGGAATACGCAAGCAATTCCATCACTCGGTGGAAGATGTTGAAATAGAGTTGTTACGAAACGCGCATGCCGAAGGAAGGGTCACCCTTTTCAATAAGAGCCTGGACCTCTTTCCCGGTATCCAACTGATCCAAGTTGGTGGTCATACCCCTGGACAAACGATGGTCCGTGTCTCAACTAGTGATGGAGATGTCCTGCTTGCATCTGATGCAATTCATTACTATGAAGAGTACGAACGAGACATGCCATTTGCCTTTGTTGCTAACTTGCCGCAGATGTATCAATCTTTTGATCTTATTCGCGAGATGGTAGATCAAGGGGAAGTTCAACACTTGGTTTCAGGCCATGACCCCGACACTTTGAATCGATTCCCTGCTGCAAACGAATTGCCAGGGCTGGCTGCCGTAATCGGGAGGATTGATTCTTGATGACGGAAACAGTTCAGGCTGGGTTGAGATTTTCCAATCATGTTGCCGTGGTCACCGGTGCTGGCGGTGGAATCGGTCGTGCCTCTGCAATCCGATTGGCGCAAGAAGGGGCACGAGTAGTTGTTGTAGACATCAACGGTGAGGCGGCGGAAGCAGTTGCCAAATCTCTGCCTACCGATTCCATTGGGGTTGAGGCGGACGTCTCCGATGAAGCCCAAGTCGACCGTTACATTCAGGCCGCGACCGCAAAATACGGACGCGTTGACCTTCATCATCTCAATGCCGGCATATTTGGAAGTTTCGCCGCTTTCCCAGATGTCGCTGTCAGCGAATTCGACCGGGTCATGGGCGTCAATGTCCGGGGGCAGTTTCTGGGACTTCGAGCCGCCTTCCGCCTCTATCACCAGCAGCGCTCTGCTGGCGCCATAGTCCTGACCGGATCCATAGCGGGTCTTACGGGGAGCGCCGACCTCATCGCATATCAAACTTCCAAACATGCCACGAATGGTCTGTTACGTGGGGCAGCAATGTACGGGGGACCATTGGGAATCCGAGTCAACGCAGTGGCACCCGGAATTGTTCCGACTGATCTCTTTGCTGCTGCGGCGTCAGCATCGGGTGGGAAAAATGACATGGTCAATCGTGCATTGACTACTCCTCTGCGACGAGCGGGCACTCCGGATGAAATCGCCAGCGTTACTGCCTTTCTTCTGAGTGAAGATTCTGCCTATATGACTGGCCAATTACTGTCAGTTGACGGTGGAGCGACAATTGTAAATACGGTTCGACCCTCGGGTGGAGCAGGAGCTTGGCGAACTGACGTGGTCGACGCACATCTTTATGGAAATAACTGGAAAATCGAGGAGAACGAATGAGCGAATCACAAGTTGGTTTCATCGGCCTAGGAAATATGGGAGGTCGAATGACTGCCTGCATTACGCGCAGCGGTCGTGATGTTCTGGGGTTTGACGTAAAGACTGAAAATGTCTCGGCGTCAGGAGCTCGGGTTGCTGCATCTGTTGGAGATCTTGTGGCCCACTCTGATGTCATCTTGATTTCGCTGCCAGATAGCAAAGTCGTCGAATCCGTATTTTTTTCCGAGAATGGTGTTTTGGCCAATGTTCGCAGTGGTCAAATCATTGTGGATTTGAGTACTTCATCCCCAAATTCAACCCGGAAGATCCATCAGATGTTGGCAGATCATGGAGTCGCATATTTGGACGCCGGGATTTCAGGAGGTGCCGCTGCGGCAGAGAAAGCAGCGTTGACTCTGATGGTCGGAGGTGAGATTGAGGCGCTTGACTCCGTCCGATCAATCCTTGACCTTTTTGCATCGAAGATTTTTTATTGTGGTCCAACTGGCGCTGGCCATGTCACCAAACTGCTCAACAACTTTCTCAATGGAGTCTCCTTGGCCGCGACTGCCGAGGTAATGGTCGTAGGCAAGAAGGCAGGGCTGGACTTACAAGTCCTCCTTGATGTCATCAACGCAAGCTCCGGTACGAATTTTGCGACAGTGAATCGTTTCCCGAAGATCATTCACGGTGACTATCTCAAAGGTGGACTGACAAACACTCTCATGTTGAAAGACATTGCTCTGTATGCAGATCTAGCTACTGCGATGGGCGTGGTGAGCCTCAACTCTGCCGGACCAATTGCTGCTTTTGGATTGGCTCGTTCCCTTGGATATGCCGATGAGATCAGCAACACCGTTGTTGATGCAATTGGAGACCTCTCGGGTGGCGTTCGACTCTATGACAAGACTGAAGAGGGGAAGAAATGATTATCGTTCACGGCCGAGGCGAAGGGCTTCCCACCGCCAAACCCGGTCCCACTTTCACTGGGGATGTTTTTTCTGATCCAGTCTTACTATCCGGCGATGGCGTTAAGATCAACACGGTGACTTTCGCTCCGGGTGCTCGTACCTTCTGGCATCATCACGAGAGGGGTCAGATACTCCATGTGATTGCCGGCGAGGGGCTCATCTGCACTGACGGTGAAAAACCCCGCAAATTAAAGATCGGCGATATCGTCTGGGTTCCTGCTGGGGAGCGACATTGGCACGGCGCAGCAAGTTCATCTGTTATGACCCACATTGCATACTCACTTGGCGAAACCGTCTGGTCTGTGGAAGTTCAAGCTTCCGAATTCAACAATCAACCTGAGGAGAATCACAATCATGCCAAGTAAAAAGACTCACCAGGAAACATTCGAACTCGGATTGTCAAAGCGCCAGAGTGTTCTGGGAAAAGCACACGTTGAACGGTCGCTCTCAAATGTCAGCGAATTCACCCGCCCAATTCAAGAGTTCGTCACGGAGTATTGCTGGGGAGTCGTGTGGAGTAGCGATGGGCTTCCAGCCAAGACTCGAAGTTTGCTCAATATTGCGATGCTCACGGCGCTCAATCGGGGGCACGAACTCGCTGTCCACGTTCGCGGTGCATTGAACAACGGAGTCACCATTGAAGAGCTGCAAGAGACTCTTCTGCAGACCGCTGTATATGTCGGAGTACCGGCCGCCTTGGAGTCATTTCGCATTGCTGAAAAGGTAGTGCGAGAGTTCAATGAAGAAGCCTGAAACTGGCGAAGCGTCTGACCAGAGAACTCCTCTCACTCAAGGAACAATCGGGTTTCTCGGTCTTGGCAAAATGGGTCTGCCCATGGCGACTCATTTAGTCAAGGCCGGTTATCGTGTTCAAGGTTTTGATCTCAGCACGGAGGCGCAGAAGCAGTTTGAAGAGGTTGGTGGCACCATCGCCCAATCCCCGGTGGCGGCAGTAACTGACGCGGACGTCTTGATTTTAATGCTTCCAAATTCCGATGCAGTGGAATCAGTTTTTTTCGACGAGGCATTCGCATCTGCCCTTCCTGAGGGGATGATTGCAATTGATATGGGCTCGTCAGAGCCGCTACGCACCCGCTCGCTTGAAGCAAAGTTGGTCAAACACGGCGTGCGACTCATAGATGCACCGGTTTCT
>DASVIG010000078.1:0-5998 GCA_036382195.1 Candidatus Nanopelagicaceae bacterium | reverse complement strand
GGGTGCATTCAAAGGCAAGCGTCAACTCTCTCATCCTGATTATGAACTCATTGCAGATGGTGGCGATGTAGATAGCGCGATAGATGACTTTGCCGGCAAGTATCTCCCGGTGTATCCCGCCACTGCCAAGTTGCCCTCGTGGAAAGTTGCCCAATGCATAACGCTGGCCATTGATGCGTTGGATGAGGTTCCGGATTTCCTGCCCGAGGAGATACGGCTGCAATATCACTACCCGACTCTGAAGGAAGCGCTCATCGGAGTGCACCAACCCGCAGATATCGCCCAAGCCGATCGCGCCCGGGAAAGACTGACTTTTGATGAGGCTTTTCTCCTCCAACTTCTTCTGGTAGTCCGCCGCGAGGAATTACGTAAACTCAAAGCAACTGCCCGTCCTTTGCGTCCGGGAGGCCTGTTGGATGCATTTGATAAGTCGTTGCCCTTTGAGTTGACGGCTGGGCAGAGGCAGGTCACATCTGAAATCGAGGCAGATTTATCTGCCTCGCACCCTATGCACCGTCTCTTACAAGGCGAAGTCGGCTCTGGCAAGACTGTCGTTGCCCTCCGTGCGATGTTGGCTGTAGTCGACAGCGGAGGACAAGCGGCGTTATTGGCTCCGACGGAAGTCTTGGCGCAGCAACATCTGCGCACTCTAGAGAGTTTGCTCGGCCCGCTTGGTCAAGGCGGCCGGCTGGGCGGCAGCGAGCATGCCACACAAGTAACGTTGATTACCGGTTCGCAGAATGCCGCAGCCAGGAAAGAGGCATTGGCGCTGGCCGCCTCCGGTGATGCTGGAATCATAATTGGTACACATGCATTGCTTGGTCAGAGTGTGGTCTTTGCTGATCTGGGACTGATTGTCATTGACGAACAACATCGTTTTGGCGTCGAGCAGCGCGATGTGCTCAAGACCAAAGCCGAGTTTCCGCCTCACCTGTTGGTCATGACCGCAACCCCAATACCGCGGACGGTTGCGATGACGGTCTTCGGTGATTTGGATATATCCACTCTGCGCGAGTTGCCACTGGGTCGCCAACCGATCACAACCCACGTCGTACCTGCGCAAGAGAAGCCGGCCTTCCTCGAACGTGCTTGGTCGCGGATTCGCGAGGAAGTCGGCCAAGGCCATCAGGCCTATGTAGTCGCACCGCGAATCAGCGCATCTGCTCCAGAGGACGCTGATATGGATTTCCTCTTCGGCACCACGAGTGCTGAATTGACCTCGGTGGAAGAACTCGCGCCCTCTCTCCATGCCGGACCTCTTGCCGGACTTCGGGTGGCAATCTTGCATGGGCGATTGCCCACTGATGCCAAGGATGCAACTATGCGGGCATTTTCGGCCGGGGAAATTGATGTCCTCGTCTCCACCACTGTGATCGAGGTGGGTGTTGATGTTCCAAACGCCACGATCATGGTCATTATGGATGCCGACCGATTTGGTATTTCCCAACTCCACCAATTGCGGGGGCGAGTGGGTCGAGGGAGTTCACCTGGGCTATGCCTGCTGGTAACAAATGCATTGGCCGAGACAACTGCTCGTGAGCGATTGGACGCTGTTGCCGGGACGTTGGATGGTTTCGAACTCTCACGTATCGATTTAGAACAACGCCGCGAGGGTGATGTCCTAGGTGCAAGTCAATCCGGAACTCGATCCCACCTGCGGTTGTTGCGGGTCCTTAGGGATGAGGGGTTGATCGAACTTGCACGCAAACACGCCCAAGAGATCGTGACGCAAGATCCGACACTGTCGAAGTTCGAAGAACTCTCACGCGCGCTGAAGTTCTTGGCCGCCGATGAAGCAGTCGACTACATCGACAAAGGCTAGGGCAACGAAAATGCGAAGTAATATTTCATCATGAGAATCATCAGCGGCGCCGCGAAAGGCCGGACTCTCTCTTCTGTGAGCGGCCCTACTCGACCGACCTCTGATCGGGCACGGGAAGGACTCTTCTCTTCTTTGCACTCTGAATTCGGAGAGTTCGAAGGGCTGAATTTTCTCGATCTTTTCGCAGGTTCAGGTGCAATTGGTTTGGAGGCATTGTCACGATCGGCGGCCGTGGTTCACGCAGTTGAGAAAGATGAGAGTGCAGGTAGAACAATCAAGACCAATGCAGATCTGGTAAAGAAAGGAAATACCTTAGGAGACTTTCATCACTACGCGATGTCGGTGCAGAAATTCTTAGAATCACCTGCGTTGACCAGTTATGACATCGTCTATGTCGATCCTCCTTATGAATTTCCCGATAACGACCTGTATGAATGCCTGATCAAATTGCGAGAGGGTGGCTTTCTACGCGAGGGTGCAATCGTTGCAGTGGAACGGGCAAGCAAATCATCGCCGGTGCATTGGCCCCATGGATTTAAGGCACTTCGCGCACGAAATTACGGTCAAGCAGTGATTTACTATGCAAGTCCTGCGGAAGAGAATGGATAAGAGGGGCAACTCTTGCTAGCGTTGGGATGTGAAAAGCGCTGTTTGTCCTGGATCTTTTGATCCAATCACTTTCGGCCACCTGGATATCATCGAACGGGCTAGTCGTCATTTTGACCAGGTCATTGTCGCGGTCCTCGAAAATCGGACCAAAGCCAGTCTTTTCTCGGTAGAAGAGCGGATGGAAATGATCCGAGCAAACACGTTGAAATTCCCCAATGTGGTCGTCGATTCATGGCATGGCCTGCTGGTGGATTATTGTCGCAAGAACGGCGTCGATGCGATTGTGAAAGGCCTACGGGCAGTCACTGACTTTGATTATGAATTGCAGATGGCTCAAGTCAATTTACAAGCAGCGCAGGTGGAGACCATGTTTATGGCGACCGCCCCCACGCATTCTTTTCTCTCATCATCGCTGGTCAAAGAGTTGGCACATTATGGGGGAGATGTATCTTCCATGGTTCCCTCCAACGTCAATGAAGCGCTTCGAAATCGATTAGTTGGGAAGTGAGATATGGATTCCACAGAAAAACTCATCTCAGCAATTACCATGGTGGAAGAGGCAAGAGGCGTTCCGCTTTCAGCCTCATGCGTGGTTCATCGCGGTGAATTACTTGATCTGCTCGATGACGTTCGAACTGGCCTGCCGGAGGATTTTGCAAAAGCCAGGAATCTCATCGCAGCGCGAGATGCCATAGTCGAAGAGGGCCATAAAAGCGCCGAACAATTAGTCGCTATCGCCCGCGAGGAAGTTGCCCGCATGGTGGAGCAGGAGGCCATTGTCCAATCTGCGCGCGATGAGTCCGAGCGAATTCTCGCCGAAGTTCAAACCTCTGCTGAACGCGAACGGGAGGAAGTCGAGAATTACATCGATTCTCGACTGGCGACTTTGGAAGTAATTTTGAATAAGACGATGGATGCAGTGGCACGTGGCCGAGAGCGGCTGGCTGGTGCTGGTGACAACGACGTGCTCGCGCAACTTGCGAATGACAAGTAGTCACCACTGCCATGGCTCGCGCATCGGATGTCTTTCTCTTTAATTCCTACGAGTTGCCGCGTCGTACCGGAGAGATGAAGGAATACTCCCTCGACATCACCATCCCCGAACGCATTGGCATTGACGTGATTGCCGTACTTGCGGGTGAGGAGATTCACCTGGATATGCGCTTGGAATCGGTCACCGAGGGAGTGTTGGTGAGTGCGCAATTATCTGCAGTGGCAGATGGTGAATGCATGCGCTGTCTTGAGCCGATTGAATTAGAGATCGATCGCTGGATTCAAGAGCTCTATCGATATGAGCCGGAGAAAGCCCATACCAAGGCCGACCGCAAGCGCGCTCGTCAAGAGGCCGACGATCTGGATGACGATGATGTGCTCATGATGGATGGTGACTTCATCGACCTGGAAGGCCCAATCCGCGACGCCATCGTCTTGGACCTGCCGGTCAACCCGCTCTGCGCACCCGATTGTCCGGGTCTTTGTCCTGGATGCGGCGTGAAATGGTCGGTGCTGGAGAACGGTCATTCGCACGAGGTGATCGACGCCCGCTGGGCCAGCTTGTCGGCGTTGAAGGACCGGAAGGAGTAACCCCGATTTTTAGAATTGGGCTCTTTAGGGGATACTTACCCGTGGCCGAAGGCCTCAATTTTAAGAATCCATAAGATTTCGTACGAAACCGCAAGGAACCGTAAGAGACCGTAAGAAAGAGGAACGAAAAGTGCCAGTACCAAAGCGGAAGATGTCTCGCTCTAAGACGCGTTCTCGTCGGGCCCAGTGGAAAACCACAGCGGCCTCTCTTACTGCCTGCCCACAGTGCCAGCAACCCAAGTTGCAGCACACTGCCTGCCCAACTTGCGGTATGTATAACCGTCGTCAGGTAATCGAGGTCTGATCTGTACTCATCGCTAGCAAAGCGGTTGGGAGTTGATATCAACCCGCAACTGCTGGAGTTGGCATTGACGCACCGTTCGCATGCGTATGAATCCGGTGCACAGGATACAAACGAGCGGTTGGAATTTCTAGGCGACTCTGTCCTAGGTCTGATTGTGACCGAGGAGTTGTACCGCCGTTACCCCGATCTTGATGAGAGCCGTCTCTCGCCGTTGCGCTCTGGAATTGTCAACATGCGCGCCCTTGCCGACATTGCTCGCACTTTGGATCTGGGCGAATTCATCCGTCTGGGCAAAGGCGAAGAAGTCACGGGCGGGCGCGATAAAAATTCACTCTTGGCCGATGCGCTGGAAGCCTTGATCGGGGCCATTTACTTGGAGACCGGTTATATGAAAACCTCAGAAGTCGTACGGGTGTTGATTGATGCGACGCTCCAAAGTGCGATGGCAAAGGGCGCAGGCCTGGATGGAAAGACTGCGCTGCAAGAACTCCTCGCCGCCCAAGGCAAAGGTGTGCCGGAATATCTGGTTACCGAGACCGGCCCGGATCACGATAAGAGTTTTACCGCCGTTGCGATGGTTGGCGGTGTCGCCGCAGCCCAAGGAGAAGGCAAGAGCAAACGCGAGGCAGAGCAGCTCGCGGCTCGCAGTGCCTATGAAAGTTTGAGTCTGACTTCCTCGACCTGAGGGCTGCGGTAGGTTTGCCCCGTGTATTTGAAGAGCATCACGCTCAAGGGCTTTAAGTCCTTCGCTTCCTCGACCACTCTGCGCCTTGAAAGAGGCATCACCTGCGTGGTCGGGCCCAATGGATCGGGCAAGAGCAACGTTGTCGACGCTCTCGCCTGGGTCATGGGCGAACAGGGCGCAAAATCTTTACGCGGTGGCAAGATGGAAGATGTCATCTTCGCCGGGACCAGCGGCCGTGCTCCTTTAGGCCGGGCCGAGGTCTCAGTCACCATCGATAACACCGATGGCGCGCTTCCCATTGAATATACCGAAGTGACAATTTCGCGGATCCTTTTCCGCAACGGAACGAGTGAGTACCAGATCAACGGCGATGCCTCGCGTTTGCTCGATGTCCAAGAGTTGCTCAGCGACAGTGGTATCGGACGCGAGATGCACGTCATTGTCGGGCAGGGCCAACTCGATGCGATCTTGATGGCCAACCCGCAAGAGCGTCGCGGGTTGATCGAAGAAGCCGCCGGCGTCCTCAAACATCGCAAGCGGAAAGAGAAAGCGATCCGCAAACTCGACTCGATGCAGGCCAACTTGGCGCGGGTACAAGATCTCACCGTCGAATTGCGTCGCCAACTGCGTCCGTTGGGAAAGCAGGCCGAAGTTGCCAAGAAAGCGGCAACGATTCAAGCCGATCTCCGTGATGCCAAATTGCGTCTGCTGGCAGATGATTTTATTTCGCTGACTAAAACATTGAATGCAGAAGTCGCTGATGAAACGGCGCTGCGAGAGCGGCGGACAATGGTTGAATCCGATTTAGAACGCGTTCGCGCCCGTGAGTCCGAACTCGAATCCGAGACTGCCATCAGCAATCCGCAATTAGTGCAGGCGCAAGAAACGTACTACCGACTCAATTCCCTTCGTGAGAAATTTCGCGGAACTGCCAGCCTGGCCCAAGAGCGCTCCCGCTTCCTAGCCGAGGAAGCCGAAGAAGCCCGCAGTTCAG
>DASVIG010000077.1:0-14689 GCA_036382195.1 Candidatus Nanopelagicaceae bacterium | reverse complement strand
GTAGCAGCAGAGGTGGGAGCAGTGGGCGTAATGACGATAGAGATCTGTATTCGAGCTGATGAATTGTTGGTGAAGAAGTTGACCCTCGGTCCACATGAATTCGGAAACTGGACGATCGATGGGTCGCGGACCAGTCAATTTGAACAGCATTTACGGGCAATTCTGGATCTTCCGCTCGGCGACCCGTCGATGACGGCACGATACGCTGTGACCGGAAATTTTCTTGGAGGGCTACAGAGCGATATGTACCGGCCTTATCTTCACCTCATGGCTCGTACCCCTGCGCTCAAGTTCCACCAGTACCGAGAAGACGTGCGTCAGGGAGACTCGTTGGGACATGTAACGGCAGTGGGAGATCATCTTCTAGACTTGGTCGAGTGCGTGTCACACGCCGTCCACTACATGAGCGGAGTCATTGATGAATGAAACTTCTGTCGCGATAATCATGGGATCTGATTCCGATTGGCCAATCATGGAGGAAGCCGCCAAGACTCTAGATGAGTTGGGTATTACCTACTCCGTCCAAGTTATTTCGGCGCATCGCATGCCTATAGAGACTATAGATTTTGCCCAATCCGCCAAATCCCATGGGATTGAAGTAATAATCGCCGCAGCCGGTGGAGCGGCAGCGTTGCCGGGCATGGTTGCGGCACTGACTCCCTTGCCCGTAATAGGCGTTCCCATCGCTCTCAAGTCTTTTGACGGTCTTGACTCTCTACTTTCCATCGTTCAGATGCCCGCTGGAATTCCCGTGGCAACCGTCGGCGTCGGCAACGCGAAGAATGCTGCGTTATTGGCGGCACGGATTCTGGGCGTGAAAGATCCCACGGTATCGGCAAAAGTAAGTCAGGCGATGGTGGCAATGCATGCGGAAGCCAGTGCAAAGAGCGAGAACCTGAAGGTGCGACGTGCGCATAAGACCGGCTTCAATTAATTAATTGCGAAGTCGATATTCGATCGCAGGGCAGTGATTCATGACGGACATCAGCCCCGCTTGCTCCGCCCTCGCACATGCAGCCTCGTCAATCACGTCCAATTGCAGCCATACCGCCTTGGCATGAATCGAGATAGCCTCGTCCACAACTCCGCCTGCCAATGAGGAATTTACAAAAATATCGACGACGTCAATGGGGAATGGGATTGCGGAAAGCGAGGCAAATCCCTGCTCACCATGAACACTTTCGGCCTTGGGGTGGACAGGCACGATCCGATGTCCTTTAGCTTTCAATAATGCCGAGACCCCGAATGCCGGACGTTCTTGATTATTGCTTAAGCCGACAATCGCCCACGTTTTGAGGGAGAGCACTTTGTCGATGATTTCATCGCTCATGCATCGGACCTTCCCAAGGCGTGGAACTTCCATCCGGCAGATACCCAGCGATCCCGATCAAGGGCATTTCTTCCATCGATGATGCGAGCACTCTTGACTAAGGGGAGAAGTTCAGCCGGATCGAGGTCGCGATACTCGCGCCATTCCGTGAGGTGGAGCACGAGATCTGAGTCAGAAATGCAGTCAGTAATATTCTGAGAAAAGCCCAGTGAGGGGAAGCGCTTCCTAGCATTTGAGATTGCCTTTGGATCATGCACGGTTACAACTGCTCCAGCTGCGTGCAATTGGGCTGCGATATCTAGGGCCGGAGAATCGCGAACATCGTCGCTATCTGGTTTAAATGCTGCACCAAGTACGGCGATCTTATATTTGCTCAAGTCTTGCGAGAGTTGCGCACGCACAACATCTATCACGCGTTGGCGCGCACGCAGGTTGATGGCATCAATCTCGCGGAGGAAGTCCAACGCTTGTTTGGCTCCCAACTCTTCGGCGCGGGCCATAAATGCACGAATGTCTTTGGGCAGGCAGCCACCACCAAAGCCGATTCCTGCTTTCAGGAATTTGTCACCTATCCGTGGGTCATATCCAATTGCCCGCGCTAGTACGGTGACATCTCCACCGGAAGCCTCGCAGATTTCGGCCATCGCGTTGATAAAAGAGATCTTCGTAGCAAGAAAGGAATTTGCGGCGACCTTTACCAACTCAGCCGTCGGCAAGTCCGCACGGATCCAAGGCGTACCAAGCGCAAGAAGTGGGGCATATAGTTCGCGAAGTACCTCCTCCGCACGGTCATTTGTAACTCCAACAACTATGCGGTTGGGACGCAAGGTGTCTTCGATTGCAAAGCCTTCACGCAGGAATTCTGGATTCCAAGCCAAATCTGCTTCGGGGGCCAAGAGTGCAAGTTGCCCAGCTAATCTTTGCGCGGTACCAACGGGCACCGTCGACTTGCCCACTACGAGAGATCCCTTTTTAAGTTGCGGAGCGAGGGCAGCCAGGGCGCCTTCAACATAAGTGAGGTCTGCCGCCAGCCCACCCGATTTCTGCGGAGTGCCAACGCAGATGAAATGGACATCGGCGCTTTTTGCCGCAGCGATGTTTGTCGTGAAAGTCAGGCGCCCCGAGGCCAACTGGGTTTTGAGGAGCTCCTCCAGACCCGGTTCGTAAAAAGGCAGCACTCCGTCCGATAGTTGTGCCACTTTCTCTGCATCGCTGTCTATGCCAACGACGGTGAATCCAAGGGAGGACATGCATGCAGCGTGAGTGGCACCGAGGTAGCCCGTGCCGATTACCGAAATAACGTGACTCATGAGTGCAAGTGTAGGAGTGTTGCTCCCTTTATTTCAGCGCCCCACATGGATTCTCACTGGCTGTTCGAGTCTTGAATTTGTCAATCACTATGGGTGTGGCAGACGCCGTGGTCGAAGCTTTGGTGGTCACTTTGGCCTTTGCGGTCGAACTTGCAGAAGTCGAAGGTTTTGGCGTTGGTTTTACGACATCAACGATGGGCAAATCTGCCCTCAACCGCTTGAATAGTTGAGGCGCCAAAACTGGATCCCAAATTACCGTGGAGCCGACGTAAGGTACAGAGAAGGCGACATTGGAAAGAGGCACGGTAAGCGTGCGGACTTTGCTAGCAGACAAATTTCGCAACTGTTTTGCCAAGGTAATGAGGTCGCTGGTATTGAGGGACGAATCTGTCTTCACGGTGGCCATCGCGGCATTGAAGAATTCCAAGAGTTTGACGGGGTTGAGAAGTACGCCAGTGCTAGTTGCTTTTCGCAGCACCGAACTCATGAACTGCTGTTGGCGTTGCATTCTTCCCAGATCGCCCATTCCATCGAAATCTCGGGTGCGCACATATTTGAGCGCCTGAATGCCGTTGAGTGTGTGAACGCCTGCCGAGAGGATGAGGTGGCTCTTGGGGTCGTTGATGTTCTGTTTTGTACAGACCTGAATTCCGCCAAGGGAGTCCACCATGTGGGCGAATCCAGCGAAATTGATCTCTACATAGTGATCGATCCGCAAATTAGTAATATTTTCGACTACTTGAATCAATAGTGGGGCACCGCCCCATGCAAAAGCAGAATTCAGCTTCGCTTGTTGAGGCGCGATTGTCTTTCCATCGGTACCTACCCGTTGGGGAATCGTCACCAAGGTGTCACGTGGCAATGAGACAATTACTGCTTTGTCGCGTGCTTTGCTTATGTGTACCAGCAACATCGTGTCTGAACGTGCGCCTGCAGCAGACTTTGTACTTCCCACTCGAAGCAATTTCAATTCAGCAGGAGTGAGACCTTCACGAGTGTCGGAGCCGACGAGGAGATAGTTCACCGCTGACGAGGCTTTTTCTGGCCGTGATGTTAACCCCGCGAAGGCATCTACTCGCTTTAGGGAACCGGTAATGTGACCAAGTCCCAGCCAGGCAAAGCCCGACACCAACACAATCCCGATAGATAAAGTAGTTACTATTCGTATCGGGCGGGTGGATTTCACTAGGAGAGTGTACTTGGACGACATTGGTATTTCGGACGGAGTCTCCGTCGTTCTTCCGGTTCTTAACGAAGAGTCTTATCTACGGCATGCGGTAAATGCGATCCTTTCTCAGGATTTTCTCGGTTCATTGGAAGTTATTCTTGCCCTAGGCCCTTCCAAGGATCGCACCGATGCCATCGCGCAGGAACTCCGTGCAGAAGACTCGCGGATAATTCTGGTCGAGAATCCAACTGGCCGGACCGCCGCAGGACTCAACCTGGCGATCAATGAATCCCGTTATCCAATTATCGTTCGGGTCGATGGTCATGCGGAAATACCTGCGAATTACATTTCATTAGCAGTGGAAATTCTTCATCGCAGCGGTGCGGTAAATGTTGGTGGGATGATGGCGGCCAAAGGGGTCACAATCTTTGAACGAGCCGTAGCACGTGCAATGCGGAGTCCATTGGGAGTTGGCGCCTCACGCTTTCACACTGGGGGAGCAGCCAGCGCAGTGGACACCGTGTATCTAGGAGTCTTTCGAAAAAGCGCACTAGTTGGCGTTGGGGGGTTTGATGAACGCTTTACGCGAGCCCAAGATTGGGAATTGAACTATCGGCTACGTGCTGCCGGTGGAATTGTCTATTTTGATCCTCGTCTTGAGGTGACCTATAGACCTCGCCCCACTTTTAAGGCTTTGGCCAAACAATATTTCGAATACGGTCGTTGGCGCCGGGTTGTCACGCGGAGGCATCAAGGCACCGTGAATCTCCGCTATCTAGCGCCGCCATTTGCATTACTGGGAACCATTGCTTCCCTTCTTCTGGGATTGTCAATTTCGCCGATTTTCTTCGGACCCGCGATCATCTACTTACTCTTTTTAATTGTGGCCTCTTTGGCAATCGGGAGAAATTTAGGAGAAATGTTGCGATTGCCCGCGATCTTGTTCACGATGCATATGTCGTGGGGCGCTGGTTTCTTGACTTCGCCACGGACTCTTGCCCCCTCGAGCGAATGACCTGCGTGCCTTGCGGTAGCCTGTGGCAGTGAATAGAGCCAAACCAACTGAAGTTTACGAGCCGTTTAAGGCGGGTTTGCCGCCCCTGGGAAAATATTGGCGCTCGCTCTGGGTACGACGCTCCTTCATCGCCGAATACTCCCGCTCTGAATTGCACGAGCAGCATTTCGACTCCGTTTTCGGTCAAGTCTGGCTAGTTCTCAACCCGCTGCTGCTTTCGGGAGTGTATTTTCTCCTTATCGTCATCATTGGCGGGCACAGTGACAAGATGCGTTATGGCCATCTGACTGCCTGCCTTTTCCTCTTTTATTCGGTCGCTAACACCATGACTGCCGGGGTGAAATCGATCACGACCGGTCAGAAACTCATTCTCAATACTGCGTTTCCACGCATTATGCTCCCCGTGTCTTCGGCGATCATTGGACTTCTCAAATTCCTTCCAACAGTCCTGGTATTTATGGTGATTCGCTCGATTCTAGGATTTCCGATTGGCTTTGCGATGCTCTGGGCAATTCCCGTCGTGGGTATCACTTTTATTCTTGCGTTGGGCCTGGCAATTTTGATATCCGCAGTCAACGTTTACTTCCGCGATATCGCGAGCTTCTTGCCGTATTTCAACCGGACCTGGCTCTATCTATCACCAATTCTCTACGAGGCTTCTGCACTTAAACCAAACTTGCGAAAATTCGAAGCCTTTAACCCGCTTTTCCCGCTCTTGGACTCATGGTCTAGGGCCATGGTGCACGCGGAGGCGCCCAACATGGCGAACATGCTCAAAGCACTAGTTTGGGCGCTAACAATCTTTGTTCTGGGTACCTATTACTTCTTATCTAGGGAGCGCGATTTTGCCGTACGAGTCTGACATACCGCATCTCAATGGAGACATCGCCATATCTGTTCAGCACTTAGGGCTTACATACACGACGACAATTGACAAGCGCCCGACATTGAAGGCGCGATTGCGCGCGGTCGGGCGTGGCACCAAGCACACACGGGTCGTGCAAGCCTTGGATGACGTCATGCTTGATGTTCCTTATGGGTCAGTGCTCGGAGTCGTCGGTGCAAACGGTGCTGGAAAGTCAACCTTGATGCGGGTAATTTCGGGAATCTTGCCACCCACGCGCGGCAGGGTGGAAGTTTATGGAAAAGTCAGTACTTTGTTGGCTCTGGGGGTTGGATTCAATCCGTCCCTGTCGGGGCGCGAGAACGTCGAACTCGGCGGCCTGGCTGCTGGAATGTCCCGCAAGGAGATCGCAGATCATTTTGAGGAGATCGCGGATTTTGCTGAGTTGGGTGAGGCCATTGATGCGCCAATGCGGACTTACTCTTCCGGCATGTTTGCCCGGTTGGGTTTCTCTGTAGCAGTAACAGTTAAGCCCGATATCTTGATTGTCGATGAGGCACTCAGTGCAGGGGATGCGAAGTTTAAAGAGAAAAGTTTGAAGAAAATGAAAGAGCTTCGAAGTGATGTTCGTTGTCTAGTCCTTGTTAGCCACGGCCTCGGAACTATTAGAGACATGTGCAACGAAGTGGCTTGGTTGCATCAAGGAAAGTTGATTCAACGCGGGGATCCCAACGAAGTCGTGAACGCTTACGAGAAATTCTTGAAGGTCGAAAAGAGTTCAGCTATTGATGAGGATGTTTAGCCGTACTCTTTCTCTTGCGCTGCTATTTCTTTTAGTTGCCGCTCCCTCTGGCTATGCCGACCAGAACATTCCAGCGAGTTTCACCTTTCAGGGTTCTGGCTACGGCCATGGCGTTGGCATGAGCCAGGTCGGAGCACTTGGACAGGCATTACAGGGAGACACCGCCACGGCAATTGTTCAGTATTACTACAAAGATGTCACCGTTGCTCCTGTCAAAGATGACCAATTATTGCGAGTAAATATCGGACATTTGTTGACGGATTTCTCACTGAAAACGGATACCAAACTTGGTCAAATACAGTTGTTCAATGGCGACCTGAAAGAGAGTGCCGATGCAACTTCTATTCAGATTCTTCCGACCAAGGCGAGCTTGAGTTTTACGCTTCTAGGCAATGCAATTTTTCCGAGTGAACTCGCCTCCAATGGCGTGGTGGAGACGTTGCCCAGTGGAAAGATGTGGACCATTCGATGGACTGGAACCCGGTATATGCCAGGTGCAGCAGCAGTAGTTTCTGTTAAGACTCGAACTCTCACGACAAAATATCGTTATGGCGAGATTCAAGTGAAGTTGGTTAAAGCGGGTGTGCTGGGATACCGCATTGAAGTAACCAACACCGTCCGACTTCACGATGAGTATCTCTGGGGCATTGGTGAAATGCCTTCATCGTGGCCCATAGAGGCGATGCGCGCTCAGGCAATTGCCTCGAGAAGTTATGCCTTGAACAAGGTCGGAAAGATCAAATCTAGCTGCGATTGTGATATTTACTCGGCATCACAAGACCAGGCTTTTGTGGGTTATTCCAAAGAGAGCGAACCCAGATACGGCCAATTGTGGAAAGCGGCAGTGGTATCGACCACACTCGATGACTCAACGGGACTCGCGATTCTTTACAAGAGCGCTTCCATTGCCGCATATTTCTTTTCTTCCTCAGGAGGCAACACTGCGTCGGCGTTTGATGCATGGGGATCGGCAGTGCCCTATGCCGTAAGTGTCCCTGATCCTTGGAGTCTCAATCCCGCACTAAATTCCAAATATGCACATTGGGAACGTCCAATTCGTCAGTCGCTCATTGCCGGCGCGTTTTCCTTGCCCGATGTAGTTTCACTCCAGATCCTGAATCGAAATGCCAGTGGCAGTGTTGGGACAATTCTGGGCACCTCCAGTAATGGAAAGAAAGTCCGGCTATCTGGAGAGACTTTCCGCAGTAGGGTCAACTTGCCATCTGCCTGGTTTGACTTCACGCTCCCACAGATCAGTCCGGCAAGTCCTACATCAACGCCCACTCCCGCACCATCATTGACGCCTTCGCAGGCGACTACACCAACGCCTTCGCCTTCGCAGGCGCCCAAACCGATAGTGAAATCCTGGCTAAGAAAGGCTTATTAGAAATCAGTTGCTGTGCAAGATGGCGTTGAGGCCACCCCATGTCCCTGTGCGAAGGACAACTTCGAGATTCCCGTCAATGGAGTTTCGACGAAAGAGCAGGTCATTTGCGCCAGAGAGCGTGCCGGCTTTAACGATTTCCCCATCGGGCAGTCGAACTTTTCCCGCTGCAGTGATGTAGGTACCTGCTTCAATCACACAGTTGTTTCCGAGGGAAATTCCCAGTCCGGAGTTTGCTCCGAGCAAACATCCTTCGCCGATGGAGATTACCTCTTGGCCGCCTCCACTGAGGGTGCCCATGATCGATGCACCGCCGCCGATATCAGAACCATTGCCAACGACGACGCCAGATGAGATGCGGCCCTCGACCATCGATGTTCCTAGTGTTCCTGCATTGAAATTAACAAAACCCTCATGCATCACTGTGGTTCCATGAGCCAGATGCGCTCCTAATCGAACGCGATCTGCATCTGCGATACGAACACCACTCGGAATGACGTAGTCGGCCATCCGAGGAAATTTATCTACGCCATGAACCGTGACATTGCCATGTTTTGTCTTGAGGCGAGCGCGAGTCTCTTCAAAGCCTTCCACCGAGCAGGGTCCATGTGAAGTCCAGACCACATTATTGAGAATTCCAAAGAGACCGTCCAAGGATTGACCATGCGGAACTATTAAACGATGAGAGAGCAAATGTAAGCGCAAATAAGCATCGCTCGGGTCTTTCGGGGGCGATGCCAAATCGATCGTGATCGACACCAGATTTCGAGTGACTTGTCGTTCGTCATCTCGACCAACGAGGTGTTGAAGAAAAGCGGGGATTGGTATTGGTTCTCCCAGGACCGGATTGGGAAACCAGGTGTCTAGCACGACGCCGTCAAGTGTCACGGTCGCGATTCCATGCCCGGATGCAAAACCCGTTTTCTGAGGCGACATGGGTAAAGGGTAGCCTCTATTCTTCACGGATGCGCATTGCCGTGTTCTGTTCATCCTCGCCAACAATCGATGGAAAATACATTGATCTCGCGAAAGATCTTGGTATCGCAATTGGCTCGCGAAATTGGGATCTGGTTTCAGGGGGAGGGCATATCTCCATGATGGGCGCGGTGGCTCAAGGTGTACGCAGTGCCGGAGGACGGACCATCGGAGTTATTCCACAGTCCCTGGTAGATATTGAGTTTGCAGATACTGAAAGCGATGAACTTCATGTTGTTAGTTCGATGCGCGAACGCAAAGCCCTCATGGAAGAGAAATCCGATGCGTTTATCGCGCTACCTGGTGGCATAGGAACCTTGGAAGAACTTTTTGAGATTTGGGTGGGCCGCTTTCTAAGTTTTCACGACAAACCCGTCATCATCCTCGACCCGTACGATCTCTTTGCACCTCTTCGTGTTCTTGTAGATCATTTGGAAGTCGAAGGCTTTATAAAACCAGGTCAACGAGAATTGCTCCATTGGGCGCGGACTATTGATGAGGCCCTTGCGGAGTGTCACGGCAAGCGAGGGTATGGAAAAGAGAACGGGTAGCCTTACCGCCATGACCGCGGAGACTATGGCGCAATTCCTCGACTCTCTGCCCGAGGAGGAAAGAATCATCCTTACCCTCCATTACGTGAAGGATGTTTCGCCACAGGCAATTGCGACCCTGCTCAACGTTCCCGAACGAGCGGTGACGCATGTCATCGCCATCGGCCGGGCTCGGCTGACTTCACGCCTGAATTTGTAGGCTTTTCGTCCCCTTCCCTCCCAATTTCATTGTTGGGAGGTAAGTGCGAGATACTTCTCTCTCATACGCCAGCAAGTGTGGGCCAGCACCCCCTTGGGGGCTAGGCACGCGGGAGAACTTGAAAAGGAGTCCGGAACATGGCAGCCATGAAACCTCGAACTGGTGACGGACCCATGGAGGTCACAAAGGAAGCTCGCAGTCTGGTCATGCGCATCCCTCTCGAAGGTGGCGGACGCCTCGTAGTCGAACTCAATGGCGAAGAAGCATCGAATCTGGGCAACGCACTTCATGCGGCAGCCCTGCTTTTAGTGAAAAAATAATTACCCCTCTGCGCTAACGTGAGCGCTATGCCTTTTCCTGCGTTAGTTTCCCGATCACTTGACCTCAATTCCATCTTAGATTCTGATGCTATCGCCATTGGTTTTCGCAAGAATGAACTGGATAAATACAATTTTCCAACCGCACCTGCATTGGTACGAAAGATAGAAGCCCACTTTGGAGTAGACCTTTCGGATGAATTGGATTTCTTTTCAGGCTCAGGAAAATCGGGCGAAATCTACGAGGTGCCGGTGAGTGCAACAGATACTCGTTGCCGTCGAATAATTCTTGTGGGGTTGGGTAATCACAATCTCAGTGACGTTCGTGCTGCTGGTGCCGCCCTTGGAAGAAATGTTCGTGGGAAGAAAATATCCCTTTTTAGTATTGCGGCAATATCACACGCGGAAATACGCGCCCATGCGATCGCACTCATCCTTGGTTCTTACCAGTGGAACCAGAAGACCGGGACAAAGAAGGTGGAGACTCCTGAGTTCATGGTCGCCGATACCAATGCGGCCGATGTGATCCGCGCGAATACGATGGCACTGGCAGTCTGGCGGGCTCGTGATCTGATTCACACACCATCGAATATCAAAACGCCTGAGTGGTTAGCTCAGCAAGCCAAGTCTTTGGCGAAGAGCAAGGACCTCACGGTAAAAATTCTCGCCGGCAAGGATCTACTACCTTTTGGTGGACTGAGAGCAGTTGGTAACTCCTCTCCCAACCCGGGCCCGCGCTTTGTCGAGATCAGTTATGCCCCGAAAGAATCATCGAATTGGCCGCATGTGGTCCTGGTCGGAAAGGGAATCACGTTCGATACCGGCGGAGTCTCTTTGAAGCGCCCTTACGAAAATATGATTAGCATGAAGAGCGATATGGCTGGCGCGGCCGCGATTCTTGCCGTTATTAGTGCGATGCCTGATATCAATCCTAAGGTTCGCGTCACTGCTCTTCTCATGCTGGCCGAGAATGCCCTCTCATCAAGTGCCCAACGCCCCAGCGATGTGATTACTCAATATGGGGGCACAACGGTGGAGGTCATCAACACAGATGCTGAAGGTCGCCTCGTACTGGCGGACGGGCTGGCTTACGCCGATCTCACACTGAACCCCGATTATCTTGTCGATATCGCAACTTTGACCGGAGCTGCCAGTCTGGGACTTGGCCGTCAATATGGTGCCATGTATACCCGCAGCGCATCTCTGGCTAAGAAGCTCGCCGATCTTGGCGAAAAATCAGGGGACCGAGTCTGGCATATGCCGCTTATCGATGAATATCAAATTGCCCTAGAAAGCCCGGTGGCTGACTTAAACCATACGGCGAATAAGCCGAAATTTTCGGCAGGATCGGTAACTGCCGCCTTGTTCCTCGAACACTTTGTTGGCCAGCGCAATTGGGTCCATCTGGACATTGCTGGACCTGCTCGGAGTGAGAATGATTCTGGTGAGAATCCCAAAGGCGGTACGGGCTTTGGAGTCCGACTTCTTATCGATTGGATTGCGAGCCTTAAATGAAGATTGACGTACACAGTTATGCAGAAAGTTTTATCCCGGAAGATGATGTGCTTCAAGCCGCGCGTACCCGTGGTGTCGAAGTAGGCGCTGTAGACACCTCCCCGGGAACGGGAGCCTTCTTACACTTCCTCGCCCATCTCATATCTGCCCAGGCAGTGGTCGAAGTTGGCACTGGTTCGGGAGTGGGAAGCCTCTGGCTATTGCGTGGAATGATCGAGAACGGAACATTGACTTCCATTGACGATGAGGCAGAACATGCTCGAATAGCCCGCATCGCTTTTGCCGAATCGGAAATTTCGCCGCAACGCTACCGTCTCATCACAAATCCTGTGATGGACGTGATGAGCAAACTCACCGACCGTGCATATGACTTGGTAGTGCTGCGACACGATCCTGAAGATCTCGGGTTCTCGGTTGACCATGCCCAACGGATGCTCCGCACCGGTGGCGTTCTTGTTATCGATAATTTCTTCGGGGAGGGGAAGGTGCCCGATCCAGCCCAAAGGGACGCGCGGACTATTGCCTTGCGTGAAGCCGGAAAGGCGGTACGGGCCGCCTCCACTACCTGGATTACTTCCATCATCGGCGTCGGTGATGGGTTACTAGTGGCAACAAAACGGTAGGTGCAAGCGTTTTCTCACGATTTTCTCGGCATTCCAAGGTTGACTACCCTCTAGTTCTAGTACGTGAAGGAGTATGTGATGGAGCCATTAACCCCCCAACAGCAGCCATGGTGGTCAGAACCGAATCCTCGACCAAGACGGACCTTCATCCCGTTGGGTATGGC
This sequence comes from Candidatus Nanopelagicaceae bacterium, assembly GCA_036382195.1. Classification (GTDB taxonomy): domain Bacteria; phylum Actinomycetota; class Actinomycetes; order Nanopelagicales; family Nanopelagicaceae; genus QYPT01. The sequence continues at coordinate 2,492 of DASVIG010000077.1, read as the reverse complement.
AGTCGTACTAGCTGTTGTTGCTGGATTTGTCGGGAGCGTCGTTGGAGATTTCACAAACGTCGGTTCGTTCATTAGCCATCGTGTGAATCTAGTCTCCGTCAATACCGCGATCGAACGGAAGCCCGATTCTGTGGCTGGTATTGCCGCGCGAGTTCTCCCTTCGGTCGTTTCGATATCTACAGATTCTGCCAATGGCAGCAGCACTGGATCTGGTTTTGTAATTGATAGTGCTGGCTACATTCTGACAAACAATCACGTGGTGGAAGCCGCCGCTACTGCAGGTGGGAGCATTACCGTCACCCTCAATAGCGGCAAGACCATTGGTGCAACAATTATTGGACGTGACACGTCTTATGACTTGGCCATTATTAAGATTGCAATTACAAACCTGCCCGCATTGCAGTTTGGCGACAGCGACAAGATTCAAGTGGGAGATGCGGTGATTGCAGTCGGCTCTCCGCTGGGATTATCTGGCACGGTGACGTCGGGAATTATCAGCGCAAAAAATCGTCCGGTCACGGCAGGTGGCTCATCGGGAGAAAATTCATTTATCAATGCCCTTCAGACAGATGCTGCCATTAACCCAGGCAATTCGGGCGGACCATTAGTGGATGCGACTGGTGCTGTAATCGGGGTGAACTCAGCAATTGCCTCTCTGGGCAGTTCCTATGGATCCCAACCAGGATCAATTGGATTGGGATTCGCAATTCCGATTAATCAAGCGCGAAAAACAGCAGAGCAGTTGATCAAAACAGGCAAGTCCACCTATCCCATAATCGGAATCTCCCTTGATATGGGGTACGCCGGAGTGGGTGCAAAGATCGCCAACACCGCAACCGGTGTAAAAGTGGGCGGTCCTGCAGATAAAGCAGGTCTTAAAGTGGGCGATGTGATCACTGGCTTTGATGGTAAGACCATCAATAGCGCCGATGAACTCATTGTTGCCGTTCGCGCGAAAAGCATTGGCGACCGAGTCACATTGACTTACATGCGGGGGACCGTCTCACATGATGCAACAACTACATTGGTGGCTGCACCGTAATTGGTGGAGCCGATAGGCTGGCGCTATGTTCTTTGATATTGGTGGCGGTGAAATCATCGCCCTGGCAATATTGGGGTTGATTTTGGTTGGACCCGATCGTCTGCCTAAATTGGCCTCTGATGCCGCACTACTCGTGCGTCGAATCCAACGGCTCTCGCAGGCGGCCACCAAGGAATTGCGCGAGAATCTCGGGCCGGGTTTTGAGGACTTGCAACCTGCCGATCTACACCCAAAGACTTTCTTAAGAAAACAATTGGCCGATGCGCTCGAGCAAGTTGATGCGGCGGCTAAGCCTGTAGCCAAGATTGATCCAGATTTGTTATGACAATCCTTGAATTGATCCACGAATCTCTTAACAAGGTGCAAGATCCCGAATTGCACCGTCCACTGCCTGAATTGGGAATGGTTGAATCCGTAACATTCTCTGACGGAGTGGCTCAGATCAAGATCTTGCTCACCATATCCGGATGCCCCATGCAAGATCGTCTCCGTACTGATGTCACTGCGGCTGTAATGGGTGTTCCCGATGTCTCCTCTGTCCAGTTGAATTTTGGAGTCATGAGCGAGGAACAACGCGGTAATGTCAAAAAGATTCTTGGCAACGGTCGAGAGAAATTTATCCCGTTCGCCCAGCCCGATTCCCTGACCCGCGTGGTTGGAATTGCATCTGGCAAGGGAGGCGTTGGCAAGTCTTCGCTTACCGTGAATTTGGGCGTCGCGGCTGCACAAAAAGGTTTGCGCGTTGGAATTTTGGATGCTGACGTGTACGGTCATTCGATTCCCCGTTTGCTGGGCTTGATGGGACAGCGACCCACCGCAATTGATCAGATGTTCATCCCGCTTGAATCTTTCGGTGTTAAAGCTGTCTCAATGGAGATGTTCAAACCGGAACGCTCTGATGCGGTTGCATACCGTGGCCCACTTTTACATCGAGTGCTCCAACAATTGCTCAGCGATGCGTATTGGGGAGATCTCGATCTTCTTCTCATCGACTTGCCACCGGGCACAGGAGATTTAGCACTCTCTCTTGGTCAATTGATTCCCAGCTCCGAGATTATTGTCGTGACTACGCCGCAGGTGGCTGCGGCTGAAGTGGCAGAGCGGGCAGGCAGGATCGCCCACCAGATGAAGCAGCACATCATCGGTGTTATCGAGAATATGTCAGATTTTGCTTGCCCAAAATGTGGTGAGGCGATTTCGCTCTTTGGCGAAGGGGGCGGTGAGGAGACCGCACGCCATCTATCTGACCTCGTAGGTAGCGATGTCCCGCTGCTAGCAAAAGTTCCCTTTAGCCCGCAGTTGCGCACCGGCGGAGATGCTGGAAAACCTGTCGTACTTGCCAACCCAGAATCTCCCGCGTCAATTGCCATTTCAGCCATAGTTGACCAGTTAATCATCCGAAAGAAATCCCTCTTGGGTGTTCGGTTGGGCCTTGCCACATAACTCCTTT
>DASVIG010000076.1:0-8745 GCA_036382195.1 Candidatus Nanopelagicaceae bacterium | reverse complement strand
TTGGCTGATCAGTACGCAATTCAATATGCTGCTGAGAAAGCAAAGGCTTATGGTCTCTACAAAACTACACACACCTACGCGAGCCCGCAGAAGAAGTTGCTCTCAATCTGGAGCACTACGCCTTCTACGTATACAACCTTCGATTCGAAAGGTACGCCGATAACCAGTACTCCCGCAGCGCCCGGCACAAACCACTGTAACTTTACGACGGCTCAATACTTGGTCGTCGCAAAGGAACTCACAACGGCCGGCACCACTGGCAAGTTTCTTCCCGGTGGGCAGCTCTATTACCTTCTCCGGACGGCTAAGAATCTGAGCGTCGATAGGTTCTTCCGTGCTCCGCTCTTGAAGTTCTACCAGTAGTAACTAAGCGGATTGGTGCGGGGGTCTGGGAAACCAGGTCCCCGCATTTTTCTATCCTCGTATCTACTAACCTTGAATAATTATGTTGACCATTACCACCCCAGATGAGATGTTTGATCTTGGCATTCGCATCGGAAGTCAATTGAAGGCTGGGGATCTCCTACTTCTCAACGGTCCGCTGGGCGCCGGTAAGACTCTATTGACTCAAGGGATCGGTGCGGCATTAGGAATCCAGGGGATCACCTCTCCTACTTTCGTCATCTCCCGCGTGCATCATGCAAAGATCCCTTTGATCCATGTTGATGCTTATCGCTTGCTGCAATCAGAGAATCCAAATCTCTATCTTGACGACTTGGACCTCGATACCGAGCGCGAGGGTGCAATCACAGTGGTCGAGTGGGGCGGGGCGGAAGCCGCGCGTCTCTCAGATGAAAGACTGGAAATTATGATTGACCGAACCAATGATGAGCGTTTGGTGACGATTGTGACACATGGGCGCCGTTGGGATAATTTCTCGTTATGACAATATCTCTGGCAATAGATACATCAACGTCACGAACATCGGTTGCGATTGTAGATCAAGGTGCGCTGTTGTGGCACGGCTATCGTGACGGAGCAACCTCACATGGTGATGCAGTGCCGGCACTTGTTGCCGAGGCATTGACCGTGCAGCCAGTTGTGGACCAAGTTGTCGTGGGAATGGGCCCCGGTCCATTCACCGGCTTGCGCGTAGGGATCGCCTTCGCACGGGCCTTTGCCGCGGCGCGTAATATTTCCATCCTAGGCGTCTGCTCGCTGGATGCAATTGCGGCGCTTGTGCGCGAAGAGAGCGAATTCATTATTGCCACGGACGCCCGGCGTAAAGAAATTTACTGGGCGAAATACAATCAGGGCAATCGGATTGAGGGCCCGTCAGTCGGCTTGCCAGCGATTGTTGCCAAATATGGCCTGCCAATCTTTGGTGAAGGCGCAGTTAAATACTCGCTTGGAGATAGCGATGAGATTCAATTTCCCGATGTGCTTGCCCTGGTTGCCATGAGCGAGAACCCGTTGATGCATGTGCTATCACCACTCTATCTGCGGCGGCCCGATGCAGTCCCAACCAACGAGCGTCCCTCATGACGATTTCATTTCGAAGTATGACAACTGTAGATCTTCCCGTTGTCGTCAGCATGGAGCGCGTTGTGTACCCGTCGGACGCATGGTCGATGGGCCAGTTCAAGGAGGAACTGGCCGGAGTTCCGCTCGATCGCTTCTATATCGTGGCGGTCAATGAGAAGAGTGAGATCGTCGGATATGCCGGCGTATTCTCCCCCGACGAAGGACTGGACGCAGATATCCATACCCTCACAGTGGCACCGGATTTTCGGAGACAGGGAATCGGTCGCGCGCTCTTGGATCAGTTGATTGCTTGGGGTTACGAGCGGAAAGCTCCGTCAATTTTCCTAGAGATGCGCGAAGGAAACGAAGAGGCCAACCCACTGTATATATCTGCTGGATTTACTCCGATTTCTCGGCGAGATGATTATTACGGCAATGGTGTTCACGCGGTGGTCATGAAGAAAGAGCTGGTATGAAGGACGAACCGCTTGTACTCGGAATCGAAACTTCCTGCGATGAAACGGCGATAGGTATTGTCAGAGGGCGCACTCTGTTGGCAAATGCGATTGCATCCAGTGTTGATGAACATGCCCGGTTTGGCGGAGTAGTTCCCGAAATCGCAAGCCGTGCCCACCTTGAGTCCATGATGGCGATTCTGGCGCGGGCATTGGCGGACGCCAAAGTTTCTCTCAACGATATTGATGCGGTTGCTGTTACTGCAGGTCCTGGACTCGTTGGCGCTCTACTTGTGGGTGTTGCCTCGGCCAGCGGTTTGGCGCTAGGTCTGGGTAAACCGTTATACGGGGTGAATCATCTGGCTGCGCATGTGTCGGTAGATTTGTTGACGCACGATGCTCCGAATGAGCCAACCATCGCACTTCTTGTAAGCGGCGGGCATTCCTCTCTCTTACAAATTGACGACATCACATCGTCGGTGATCAAACTTGGCGAAAGTATCGATGATGCAGCGGGTGAGGCGTTCGACAAGATTGCCCGAGTGATGGGACTGGGCTTTCCTGGTGGCCCTGCCATTGACCGGGAAGCCCGCACGGGAAATCCAGAGGCCATTGATTTTCCGCGCGGACTCACGCAGAGTAAGGATTGGGATACCCGCCCCTTTGACTTCTCGTTCTCTGGAGTAAAAACTGCCGTTGCTCGCTATCTTGAATCGACCCTCGACTATCGCAGAAACGACGTGGCTGCCTCATTCCAGGAGGCCATCGTGGATGTCTTGATGGCGAAGGCCGTTGCTGCATGCCAGAAGACGGGGATTGATTCCTTGGTCATCGCTGGGGGAGTGGCCGCCAATTCGCGCCTTCGAACCCTGGCCCAGGAGAGGTGCGATGAGGCAAAGATTCGTTTGCGAATCCCGCCCCCTGACCTGTGTACCGACAACGGGGCGATGGTGGCAGCTCTTGGTTCCCTGATGGTGGCCGCGGGCCGCCCCGCCAGCCGGGTCGATTGTGAGGCTGATTCCAGCCTCCCCGTCACGACCGTGAGCCTGCCCTGATCCCAAATTGACCATCGGGAATGACCCTCCTAGGCTTGGCGTTAGCACTCAAGGTCCGAGTCTGCTAATCGAGGCCACTGAGGAGAAGTTCCACCCACGAGTTAGTCAACTAAGAAGGAGTCAACAAATGGCCGTTGCCATTAAGCCACTAGAAGATCGCATTGTTGTGAAGGCCATTGAAGCCGAGAAGACCACTGCATCAGGACTTGTCATTCCTGACACCGCCAAAGAAAAGCCACAAGAGGGCACCGTTATCGCGGTAGGCCCAGGCCGTTTTGATGATGGCGTCCGCGTTCCAATGGATGTCAAAGTTGGCGATGTCGTTCTTTACAGCAAATACGGCGGAACCGAAGTCAAGTACAACAATGAGGAGTACTTGGTTCTCTCAGCTCGCGACATTCTTGCTGTGATTGAGAAGAAGTAAATGGGAAAAATTCTTGAATTTGATGAACACGCACGACGTGCCATGGAACGTGGTGTCAACATTCTTGCTGACACTGTCAAGGTAACGCTTGGACCTAAGGGTCGTAACGTCGTTATCTCGAAGTCGTATGGCGCACCGACCATTACCAACGATGGTGTCACCATCGCGCGCGAGATCGAACTCTCTGATCCAGTTGAAAACATGGGTGCGCAGTTGGTTAAAGAAGTTGCGACTAAGACCAACGATGTTGCCGGTGACGGCACAACCACGGCGACCGTCTTGGCGCAAGCCATGGTGAAGGAAGGTCTTCGCAACCTTGCTGCAGGAGCACAGCCAATGGAAATAAAGATTGGCATTGAGGCTGCAGTAGAGGCCATCATCACCCGTCTCCGCGAGAATGCGACAACCATCGTCGATAAGTCGCAGATCGCAAACGTCGCAACTATCTCAGCCCAAGACCGTGCAATTGGCGACTTGATCGCCGAAGCAATGGACAAAGTGGGCAAAGACGGCGTAATCACGGTTGAAGAGTCATCCACCACGGGACTCGAACTTGAGTTCACCGAAGGAATGCAATTCGACAAGGGCTACATCTCGCCATACTTCGTGACCGATCAAGATCGCATGGAGACTGTCCTTGAGGACGCCTACGTTCTTGTGAGTGGCAACAAGATCTCGGCACTAAGTGAGCTTCTTCCAATTCTGGAAAAGATTGCACAAGCCAGCAAGCCACTTCTTATCATCGCTGAAGATGTTGAAGGCGAAGCCCTTTCGACTCTCGTCGTTAACAAGATGCGTGGAACCTTCACATCAGCTGCAGTCAAAGCTCCAGGCTTTGGGGACCGCCGTAAGGCCATGTTGCAGGACATTGCAATCCTCACTGGTGCGCAGGTTGTTTCATCTGAAATAGGCATGAAACTGGATCAGGTCGGCCTTGAGGTTCTAGGTCGCGCCCGTCGCATTGTGATCTCCAAGGACGCCACCACAATTGTGGATGGTGGGGGAGATAAGGCAACTGTCGCAGCCCGTGTTTCTGAGATCCGCAACGAACTCGAAAACACCGATTCCGAGTGGGATCGCAATAAGTTGCAAGAGCGTGTTGCCAAACTTGCTGGTGGCGTCTGCGTCATCAAAGTTGGGGCGCACACTGAAGTTGAATTGAAAGAGAAGAAGCACCGCCTCGAAGATGCAATCTCTGCCACCCGCGCTGCGGTTGAAGAGGGCATCGTCGTAGGCGGAGGTGCAGCTTTGGTTCATGCGGCTGATGCGCTCGATGGCGATCTTGGCTTCGAAGGCGATAAGGCCGTCGGAGTCCGTCTCGTTCGTAAAGCATGCGATGAACCACTCCGCTGGATTGCTGAAAACGCAGGTCTTGAAGGGTATGTCGTTGTATCTAAGGTTCGCGCGATGAAGCCTCACGAGGGATTCAATGCCGCTACCGATGTCTATGGCGATCTCACTAAAGATGGCGTAATCGATCCAGTTAAGGTGACTCGTTCTGCTCTGGCCAATGCTGCATCAATCGCAGCAATGTTCATTACAACAGAAGCAGTTGTTTACGAGAAGCCAGAAGAATCAGATTCTGATTCAGGCGGTTCTGGCCACTCACACGGTCCTGGTGGACACAGTCACTAATTAAATAGTTACAAGAAACGGGCTTCGCATCACGCGGAGCCCGTTTCTTATTCTGCCAATCTACTTTTCGCATCAGCAGGCCCTATTGTGAAGTGATTTCCTCGTAGGTATCGTTTGCATCCTCACATGCGATCGGGCGTCCGATTCAGGCAAGGGGAATACCATGGCAAAACTAGTGAAGGCCGATGATTTGCCGCGCGCGGTTTCATTGCGTGATGGACGCAAGCGCGTCGATCTTGTCGCCGAGAAGATTTTCGGAACAACGGATGTGAAGGCAGACAGGGTGACCTACCTGCCCGGCAGGGATGCACCTGCGCACTACCACACAGGGAGCAGGCATTACTTTTTCATCATTAGCGGTACCGGGAAGTTTATCGGCGGCGACACCGAGTTTCCTCTGGCACCTGGAGATGTGGTGATGTCAGAGGAAGGCGAGATGCACGCTTTTACGAGTGATCCTGAGGTGGCTTTGGAGTTCATTGAGCTATGGGTTCCGGCCCCAGTTGAGACGATATGGGCTGACCCGGACGATTCCTGTAGATGGACTCCTGTCGAGTAACGAGTGGCAGTATCCATTTCGGTAATTCAAGATTTCGGTCACTAGGCTCGCGTTGTGTCTAGAAGTCTCCCGAACCCTTCGTTGCCGGCGAAGAATGACATGCGCGGAGTGCTGGCAATTCCCGCCTTTCGCAAACTCTGGTGGAACCTAAGTCTTTCTAGTTTGGGTGACTGGTTAGGTCTTCTAGCCACGACCGCATTAGCCAAACAATTTGCGGGAAACAGTTATACAAAGGCCAACGTCGCTATCGCTGGAGTTTTTATTGTGCGACTTCTGCCTTCCGTCCTTATCGGGCCCTTCGCTGGCGTAATTGCTGACCGTTTTGATCGTCGACGATTGATGTATGTGGGTGACACGATACGCGGGTTGCTGACGATCTCCATTCCATTTGTTCACACCTATTGGTGGCTCTATACCGCCATTGTTCTGATTGAGATTGTCGGACTTTTTTGGGGACCAGCAAAAGATGCAACCGTTCCAAATCTCGTTCCGCGTGAGCGTCTTGAAGCGGCCTACCAGGCCTCGCTTATCGGCACCTACGGAAGTGCCCCGATAGCCGCCCTTCTCTTTTCCTTGATGGCGCTTATCAGCAATGCGCTGGCCATACCTTTCCCGTTTTTTAAGGGCAATCCAGTAGACCTTGCACTCTATGTAGATGGTCTCACTGGTTTCTACAGCGCGATTACGATCTATCGCCTTAAGGAAATTCCAAAGAGCAATGGCCAAGGGGTCGAGAAAGCTCCGAATATCTTAAGTTCGCTTTTCGACGGGTGGAAATTCATCGGCAAGACACCGATCATTCGCGGTCTCGTCATTGGAATGGTCGGCGCTTTCGTTGCTGCCGGAACAATTATCGGTTTGGGCCGGACCTTTGTCAGCGATTTGGGCGGAGGGAATGCGGCCTATGGTGTTCTCTTTGGCGCCGTCTTTCTGGGTTTGGCAGTTGGAATGTGGAGAGGTCCAACAACACTCGCAAGGCTTTCACGACGTAGGCTATTTGGATTGTCATTAATTTTCGCCGGCGGTTCACTTGCTCTGCTTGCCCTCATTCCGAACCTCGTCCTTGCACTTTTGATGACCATCATCCTAGGTGCATGCGCGGGTGTTGCATGGGTCTCCGGTTTCACAATGCTCGGCCTGGAAGTTAAAGATGAAGTACGTGGTAGAACATTCGCTTTTGTGCAATCACTTGTACGCATCACACTTATTTCAGTACTTGCTGTTGCCCCCATTCTGGCGGCGACTATTGGACGACATACTCTGCACTTAGGGCAAGGTGTTGTGCACTACACCGGCGCCGAAGCGACTCTTTTGCTAGGTGGAATATTTGCTGCCTTAGTAGGCATTCTCTCTTATCGACAGATGGATGACGGTAAGCGCAGTTAGAGATCAGGACGCGTACACAACGTGTTCGCGCAGGGGATTGCCTTCCTCGATTTTTGACTTCCACCGCCCAGAGTCCATATTCATCGCGATCCACGGTTCAAGATCGGCATCGCGCTAATTTCGAAGTATGAGGCGCTCTGTCTCAATCATTTGTGCCATGAGCAATTGTATTCATCTGGCGTCGAGGATCACTCAAGAGTACCTTCAACCACTATGGAGCAACTGACACTCTCTGTAGATTGCGGTGGATTGGGGATCAAGGCGTCAGTGCTAGATAGCGCTGGAACCATGCGAATCCCAGCCGTGCATCTTGCTACTCCTTATCCGCTGTCACCTTCGCGATTAGTGAAAACAATTGCAAACCTCGCGCGTTCCCTCCCTAAAGCAGATCGCGCAACTATTGGCATGCCCGGAATGATTCGCCATGGAGTTGTTGTTACCACGCCTCACTACATCAATGTTGCTGGTCCGTTTACGCGAATGGACCCTCAGTTGAAGGGTTTATGGGAAGGCTTCGATATGCGAGCGGCCTTGACCGACGCTTTGAAAATTCCCTCGCTTGTCTTAAACGATGCGGAAGTCCATGGGGCAGGGGTTGTCGCTGGATCTGGTTTTGAAGTCGTACTCACGCTAGGAACCGGTCTAGGTTGTGCGGTTTTTGATGGAGGAATGCTCTCGCCGCACATCGAGCTCTCTCATGCTTCGGTCCGCCGCTCGACTTCCTACGACGATTGGATAGGGGAACAAGAACGGAGGCGACTGGGCGACAGTTTCTGGTCACGCCGAATTCGGACACTAGTAGATGAATTGCGTCCGGTATTCATTTGGGACCGACTCTATCTCGGCGGTGGAAATTCGCGGAGAATTAAGGACTCCGTAATACATAGATTGGGGGATGATGTTGTTATTGTTCCCAATGAAGCAGGGATCATCGGCGGAGTCCGGGCGTGGAATCTAGTTCCTTATTAGAGAGTGTGGATCATTATGGGAGAGAAAGTTTCATTCGCAAGTAACGGTGGCACGTGTGAGGGATATCTTGCCTTGCCCAAGAGTGGTAAAGGTCCAGCAGTAATAGTGATTCAAGAATGGTGGGGACTGGTAGGTCATATCACCGAGGTTGCAGATAGGTTTGCAGAAGAAGGTTTTGTCGCGTTAGCCCCCGATCTCTATCACGGCGTGGTTGCCAAGGAACCAGATGATGCAATGAAGTTGCTTATGGGTATGGCAATGGACAAGGCAGCTCTCGATATTGCCGGCGCCGCGGATTATCTGCATTCCCGCTCCGATGTCGTCGGAAAAGGAATTGGAGCCGTGGGATTCTGCATGGGCGGTTCTTTGGCATTATGGAGTGCCACCTTGTCGCCAGAGATTGTGGCAACTGTGGGCTTCTACCCCGGAATGCCTTGGGACCGGATGTCTCCGGAGTGGAAAAACTATTCAGGCAAGAGCGCAATCATTCATTGCAGCGAACACGATGGCACATCAGCCGCTGCCGGCATCCAAGAGGCCCTTGCCGCGATCAAAGCCGGCGGTGGCAAGGCAGAGGCCTTTGACTATCCAGGTACGAACCATGCGTTCTTCAATAGCGACCGCCCTGAGGTATACGACGCGGCGTCGTCTGCTCTTGCTTGGACACGAACGATTGCGTTTTTGCGACCCCTCCTTTCTTAAGTATTGGGATCAGGTGTAGTGCTGCCACTCTGCCATCGAATGGCTACATGAGTTTCATCAAGAGGGATTGACTTGCTCGCGCGCTAGGACGACGCT
>DASVIG010000075.1:0-4119 GCA_036382195.1 Candidatus Nanopelagicaceae bacterium | reverse complement strand
TCTGGACGGCCTCGTCAACAACGCCGGGATGACGAGTGCAATCGATGAAGCCATCGGCGAATTCTCTTCGATTGACGAAATTTCTCTAGAGACATGGCGCAAGTCATTTGCCCGCAATGTTGATTCGGCTTATCTGGTGACGAAGGCAGCGCTCCCTTTTATACGGCAGCAACCCAGCGGGCGAATCGTGATGGTCTCGAGCACTACCGGAACCGTCACCGCCATTCGCCACGACGTCGCCTATGCATCTTCAAAGGCGGCGCTAACTGGCATTGTGCGTGCCTTGGCGATCGATGAGGCAGCGAATGGAATCACGGTAAATGCGGTTGCACCCGGGTGGATCAACACTGAATCTCAATCCGAATCGGAAGCACGTCATGGCAAAGCGACTCCCGTAGGCAGGTCAGGAACTCCCGATGAAGTAGCGAGCGCAATTGCGTGGCTCTGTTCACCGGGAGCCTCATATGTCACCGGACAGGTAATCACAATTGACGGCGGAAATTCACTTCCGGAAGAGCGCGGTTAGATTTAATTCGGCAGAAAGGCGACCTAACTTTGCAGCTGCGCCTTAGTTGCAAAAGTCAACCGCAATGGATGTCAACGCCCTCGCCACGATTGCCAAAGATTCAAGGGTGACCCATTCCGTTGCCGCATGTGCCCCACCACCATCGACGCCGAAAAGTAAGCAGGGAATTCCAGCAGCATCCAGAAGAGCACAATCTGTCCAGAACGGCTCGGCCCGAACCACGGGTGGCTCACCTAATACCGTCTCAACGTGAGCCAGAGTTATTTTCACAATTTCCGATTTCGGATCGGCTTGAAACGGCAGACGCGAAAGCCCCGGCGCCAATGCATACTCAAAATCTGGAACGTTCGCGGAGATGCGATCAAGGATTTCGAGCAATTCCACCGTCACTGTTGCCGCGGTCTCACCTGGAATAGTGCGTCTCTCAACTGTGATGGTGCACGTTGCTGGATAACTTGACGCTTCTTCTCCGCCCTTAATCAAAGAAGCATGAACTGTTCCGAATCCAAGACGTGGATGACCAGGACGCTGCGTCAAATGAAGTGCGTATTCTTCAAGGGCAACTAGAAAGTGGCCGGCTTTCGCAATCGCGTCAATACCTAGTTCGGGCCTGCTCCCGTGCGCTGCCAATCCATGAATCGTGACCTCGAACCACGCAAAGCCCTTATGCGACAACGTGACTTGCAAATAGGAAGGTTCAATAACCAATCCGCCATCTGCGTGAAAATGCTCCAGCACTTCAGATGTTCCAAAACTTGCGGCCTCTTCATCGGCAACGCACGCAACAAGAATGTCACCCTTCGTGCCCTGTTGATGTGCTCGATGTGCAGCCACCATCATGGCTGCGATGCCACCCTTCATGTCGAACGTTCCTCGCCCATACATGTTTCCATCACGAATCTCTGGATTGAGAGCAGCTCCCTGGTAACTGCCTAGCGAGACGGTGTCAATGTGACCGTTCAACATCAATGTGCGTCCGCCTCCGCTGCCACGGCCAATCCCAACAATCGATGGCCGGCCTAGATTTTTTTCCAACAGATGAACCTCAAAGGAGCGAGCAGCAAACCAACCACTTATGTACTGCGCGATCTGAGTTTCGCCGGGAGACCCTGGAACCAAATCGGGATTCGATGAATCGATACGAACTAGGTCAGCGAGAAGGTCAATTACCTCTTGATCATCTGCAATCATCGGTTTTGCCCTTCCGTGGGAAGAGGATTTGCGGCCAGTCCCTCGGTATTAATTAACACGATGATCGAATCTTTAACAACTCCCATTGCCGTGCGCACCTTCTCATCGAGCAGCGCAATTCGTAACCCAGCAAGAGATGCGCCGCCACATGGGCCACTATCGACATCAAGTGAATTGAGTTGGCGCACCGCTAAGGCTGCCTCCTCATCTGAAACTGCGATTGCGGCACTCACCCCGTTACGCAGAATTGGCCAAGCAGATGCGGATGGAGTGCCGCAGTTAAGCCCCGCCATGATGGTGGGCGAGGTTTCCACGCTCGTTAGCTGATCTGCGTGCAGTGATGCCAACAAACACGCTGCAGCAGTTGGTTCAACGATCAGCAGGGCTGGATGGAATAGCGATGCACCGCGATAGTGACGTGTCACCGCCTCGGCCAATGACCCAACCCCAACGGGTATCACAACGACGGATGGTGCACCAATATCCTTAAGTTGCTCATCAATTTCAACGCAGAGAGTTTGGTATCCCTCAACAATCCACGCTGGGATCTCTTCATATCCTTCCCATGACGTGTCTTGAATCAGCAGAGTACTGGGATGCGAGGCGGCGAATTCAGTTGCACGTGCAACAGCAACGTCATATGAATCGTACGTCGGCGTCACGCTCGCCCCTTCGCTTTCAATTGCACTTATTGCGTCACTACTAACTCCAAATGGAATAAAAATATGCGCGGGGCGATTCAACAATGCTGCAATACGCGACACAGCACGTCCGTGATTACCATCAGTTGCGGCCACAAAGGCGGTAACTCCGCTGACATTAATCGCGATTAGGAGTGCATCGAGTGAGAGTGCATCGGGATCTAAACCAGTTCGCGCTGCCACGGCCCGCGCAATCGCCCAGGACGCTCCCAAGATTTTGAAAGCAGGAAGCGCTAACCGGGTAGATTCATCCTTAACCATTACTCGAGCAACGCCAAACTCGACGGCTAGCGCGGGAAGGTCAATCAATGTGGTGGGTGCATACCCGGGAAGAGTGCGATGAAATTTCATCGCTCCGCTAACATTATTTGAAGTTCTCCACGACTTGGCATTTGGGGCGACAAAGGGTCGTAAAATCGTCATAAGGAACCTTAGTCGGTCCTCCGATGCGATTTACACGTGTATTACGCGGTTAAATTATTTCAGCGTCACGTTCTTCGTATCTTTTGAAACGACTGAACCATCTTTGGCTGAGAACTCCATCGCTGCAACCAAGTAGCTCCCTGGCGCAAGTCCGGGGATAGCAACACTCCACGGTTTCCACGCGGGTGCTGCTTCGGCGGCCAAAGTCGAACCCTCTTTGACTAACTTGCCTGCCAAGTAAACTTTCCACGCGACGTTTGCCTCAAAAGTCGATGCCATGCCGCTGAGTGTGAATCCTTGGGCACTCTTTAGCTCCCCCTCCGTCGGCGAAGTAATCCACACAGGTGCCAATACGTCATACGTCAGTGCTCGCACAAATGGTTTTGTCGCATCCACATGCCCAGCAAACGATTCGATTTTCTTGCCGCCCACCGTGAAGGAGATTCTCGTAACGCTCGGCTGCGCTGCTGTCGCGGTCCAGACCAATTGGGCAATTGCCAACAGTTCTGCTTCAGAACCTACATTCAACTTGCCGAGTGTCAGATCCACAGTTGCAATATTGCCATTGACTTTCACGCTGTTGATCTTCGTGTCGCTAGACCAGAGGTTGGTGTAATCGGGATCTTTGGGCTTGCTCGAAACAAGTGTTCGTAAGGCAGCCGTTATCGGATCGGGAGTAATTTCCACCCGGACGAATTCACGGTATAGCCGGAACCCACGTGCAGTGTCGGCCACCCAGTACTGCGCCAATGCGCGCATCTGCGCGGTTGGGGTAGGAGTCGGAGTCGGAGTGGGAGTTGCCGTTGGCGTAGAAGTTGGTGTTGCCGTTGGGGTTACCGTTGGGGTGGGGGTCGGTGATGTACCGCAGGCACTCAAAATCAGTAAGAGAGTAATCGCTGAAGTTCCCACCAAAGTCGCAGTCGTTGACTTTCTCATGTCTTTAGTCTGCACCCAATCGGGAGTTCCCGCCCTGGGCTACCCCTTAAACAATTACTAAGAGAGATGTTTCCCTCCTGCAGGAAATTGCCTTCGGAGCGGTGAATAGGGGCCTGGCTGGCAGAGGATAGATGATGTTTGAGTCTTCTTAATACTCTCGATAAACGGTTGCCACCTTTACCGAGTACTCAGAATAAAACTTCTCTTTACCAAGTTTTTGTGCTTCACGATGTTCATCAATGGCTTTCCAATTCTTGATTGACTCTTCATCTTTGAAGTATGAAACTGTTATCCCAAATCTAGTTTCTGGATCTCTCGCACTTACCTGAGAAATGAATCCCG
>DASVIG010000074.1:0-1808 GCA_036382195.1 Candidatus Nanopelagicaceae bacterium | reverse complement strand
CATCCCCAAGATCGCCCAGGAAGTACCTTTGACAATGAGATAACCCTTTATGTCGGGGGCGACCGACCTTCATCACTTCTAGTCCCCGTGATACCGAAATAAACATACCCTTTAGGCGCTATAAAGCTGCGAGTTGTTCGGCCATCCAGTCGCTGGCAAGAGGTTGGTATATATAGGGATAGTTATTGCACACGTGGTTGCCATCATCGAGCATGACGAGTTCTGCTCGCGGTGCTTCTCGAACAACACGTTCTGCTTGCTCAAATGGTACCAATCGATCCTTCTTCCCAAAAATAACTAAAAGAGGTTGCACTAGGTTGCCCAGAACTCCCTCAAGTGTCATTCGATTTGCAATCCCGCGCGCTTCCTCTTCGGATTGTGCCAAGGAATATTGGATAAACGCTGCTTTGCTGATCGCTGGACGCGTGTCAAAACGCGTTCCAGATTCATATGAACCGCCTACCGTGACAACCGCGCGAATCCGATGATCGAATGCCGCAGCTCGCGCTGCGTAATATCCTCCCATGCTCACTCCAACCACGCCAAGACGTTTGACGTCGACGTCTTTACGTTCTGAGAGAACATCAATCGCTGCTGAGGAAGCCACTTCGTAATCCGGGCGTAATGCGAGGTCGTATCCGCTTTCACCCTGACCCGGTCCATCCAACGAAAAAGTAGCCATCCCGCGATTAAGAAATACATTCTCCCATTGAAAAAATTCTTCCTTCGTTGAATCCAGTCCAGGCAAGAGCAGAACAAGGGGCGGAGAGACTATTCCCTTCGGGCGACGAAGATTTCCGACAATAGATTTTCTTTCAAACGGGATCACGATTCGCTCTGCCGTTGGATCGAGCAGTCGGTGAGCCTGCAATAGTGCTGCGACAGATTTTTCTGTTGCCTTGCGATGTTCTCCCATATCCAAGACCCAGACGAACTTGGCGAAGTGATAACTGAGGGTCGCTCGCAGCCACGCCTGCCCGGCGGTCAGATTTCGATCGTGGGATTCCGCTTCGAGCGCCAGAGCGGCATGCATGTCGCCGTTGGCGCACCAGGCAGAGAGCCAATCCGACCATGCATCTAACGAAGCAGTAATCCGTTGAAAATCATTTGGATCAACGCCTTGCGTCGTGAATCTTGGGGCCCAATGGGCGATTGCTGCCTGGATATCTGCATCTGCCATCTCAGAACCCTAATCTTCCAACCGCACCACGGTAGGCTAATTGCAACATTATTTTTGAGCTAGGGGCGGCGTTGGCAAAAGAGAGAAAGATAGTGCGCTCCCCACGACTGAAGGACGTCGCCGAGTTATCCGGAGTACACCTATCCACCGTCTCGCGCGCCCTCAACATTCAAACCGCAGCCATGGTCCGTCCAGAGACGGCAAATAGAGTGCACATTGCAGCGAAGAAACTCGGATACCGGGTGGATGGAGTGGCGCGAGCTCTCAAGACCCGTCACTCTATGTCCATAGGCATCATGATTCCTGATATCACCAACCCATTCTTCCCACCTGCCGTTCGTGGAGCAGAGGAAGTCCTTGCCGCATCTGGATACTCCGTAATCCTTTCAAGCACCAACAATGATCTCGATACGGGGCACACCCAATTTGATGCAATGAGCCAAGCCAGAGTTGAAGGTCTCTTGTTGGGAATGATCCAACGGACCGATCCCATCGTCGCCGCATTGCGATCGAGTGGTATTCCTGCGGTGCTCTTCAACCGCACCATCGATAAGACCGATTTCTCCTCCGTCGTGCCAGATGATGCTCTCGGTTCCCAACTGGCGGTTGAGCACTTACATGCCCTTGG
>DASVIG010000073.1:0-11316 GCA_036382195.1 Candidatus Nanopelagicaceae bacterium | reverse complement strand
GGCGCAGCGAGCAAAGCATCCAAGTCTTTAAGGAGTTGTAAATACCGCTTGTCATCCAGCGTCTTGAGGACCGCGAGGCGTGCAATGTGAAAGTCCGACTCGAGGTGTTCATCAATCCAACGCGATATCGGCGCCATTGTTAGTTCGAAAGGTTCCGTCGCGATCAACTCTTTGATCCGTTGACCCATAACCTCCGCGTCGCGTTGTGATCCCAAGATCAGTCCCAACCATTTCAGTTCTTCACGCAGGTGGATTACAAACTCGGCATCGAGAAGTGTTCGGTAAGTGGCCAGGACTGAACGCAGTCTACGTACAGCAATACGCATTAAATGTACCGAGTCGAGGGTTCCCCGCCGAATTTGCGGGGCCTGCTCTTTGATTATTTGTACTTGCTCGTGCGCATAAACAAGTAGGACGTGAGCCACGGGGCTCTTCCGTTCAATCTCGCCAATGAAGGCCACCGTTAATTGTACGGCTGCTTTCAAACTCGCTGGTTCAATTCACGGATGATTCGAGGGACACCTGTCAATCCAGATTATTCGCAATCCAGCGGCAGTCGCCCCAATAACGTCTATTTCAAAGTTATCGCCAACGGCAGGCCCATCTCCTCTAATTCGCTTAGAGGTCCGTCAACTTCGGGGAAGTTTTCCACGTGTAATAGCGGAGGTAATTCTGGAAATACTTCTCGGGGGGATGTTCAGCCTCGACATTCAAAAACGAAATAATACCGACCATGCGTCTCCTGTGTTGTTCCTCAAAAGTGATCTCGCCGTTAGCAAACTGCGTGAAATAGATTCACTCCACGAGTTCTCTTGAACGACCCGACGTATGGCGTTACCTGCTGACCCTTGATGGTCAAAAAGAGTTCCACCTATATCAAAAGCGATTACTTTGAGCACTCAAGAGGTGTATAGACGGTCAGGCTCCGAAGCGACGTTTCCTACTGGCGTAGGCGCGCAATGCACGGAGAAAATCCACGCGCCGAAAATCCGGCCAATATGCCTCGCAGAAATAGAACTCCGAATGCGCGCTCTGCCAGAGAAGGAATCCTCCCAGCCGCTGTTCGCCCGAGGTCCTTATGACTAATTCAGGGTCAGGTTGGCCGGCGGTGTAGAGGAAGTTGGCGATTTCATCGGCGGATAATTTCTCCGCAGCTTCCTTAACACTCTCCCCTTCTGCAGCTGCTTTATTCAGATAGCGCTTCACTGCATCGACAATTTCCGTACGCCCTCCGTAGCCAATGGCGACGTTCACTTCCATCGCTGCGGGATTGGCGACTTTAGTAGGACGAAGTTTCTCTTGCAGCCACGCAGGTAGGAGTTCGAGCGAACCCACCGATTTAATATTCCATCGCCCCGTTGCCTTTAAGCCGTCGACAGTTTCACCGATGATCGTAAGGAGAGCATGGAGTTCTTCCTCGGATCGTTTGAAGTTGTCGGTGGAGAGCAACCAAATTGTGACAATGCGGACCTGCGCTTCTTCACACCAGCCCAGGAATTCCACTATCTTCTCAGCCCCTGCGCGGTGACCGCGTGCGGCCGATGTACTCCCCGTCTGATCCGGATTGGCCTTTGCCCAACGTCGATTTCCATCCAGAATAATGCCGACGTGATGCGGGGTCTGCGAATAATCTAGAAACCGTACCAGACGTCTTTCATATAAGGGATAGAGCAGAGACTTGATGCCGCGCCGAATCGACAAGGGCAAAAGAGATCTGCGCGCGACCATGAATTACCGATACAGACGAACTACTCGACGTTCGGTTATCAATGAAGCGACTGGCAGAGTCCCAGCCAAAATGAGGCCAACCATTTTCGGGAGCGACCAACGGGCCTTGATCGAAAACTGGATAGCTGCCAGCACGTAAATGGGATAGAGGTATCCATGCACCATCGGGATCCAGACCAATTTGCTGTGCAGATCAGGGTTATGAGCAAACGCCTTAATGGGCACATATACAAACCAGAGGAGTAGAGACATCACGCCAGAAATCAGCGCCATTATCCGGTAACGCATGACGGTGCCGGCCATCGTTGAAGCCATCTAGAGCTCACTCTCTTGTCGTTCGATATTTGGGCTAACTCTACGTTGGTAGAACGGAAGAAATAGAACAACTCCCGCCATGAACCACCAGATGATGACATATGACAAGTGCTGCCAGTAGAAACCTGGGACCGCAGACTTCGCAGTCGGAGGGCTAATCCTTGCCCGGCTGATTCCGCTCTCGCCATCGGCGATGACATAGCCATCATATAAATCCAATGAAGTTTGGTTGACGACCAAGCTACTGTCCAATCGTGCCAAGACCCCTGAACTAATTTCGGCATGATCATCGCTCTGATGGGGCATCAATCTCCCCGTGACCACCACGTGAGCCGGATTATCACTGTGCTGCGACCAGAGACCGCGAACTACCAAAATCGCACCACCTGAATCGGTGTCCAACAGTCCCACTTGCCATGCGCTGGATCGCCCTTGTCCATCTTGTTGATTGGGCGCTTTAAAATCCAGAATGTATTTTCCGCTCACCGATACGCGTCGCAGTGCCGCAGTACCAGGAAGTGCAATGCGCGGCTGAGATATCGATTGCAGAGGGATAAGGGTTCCGTCCACCTTTACGGGAATCCGACTTTGTTGAGCGCGATCCCATTGCCAAATACCCAGACCCACAAAACTTGTTGCAATGACTACGACGCTGAAATAAGAGAGCGATCGTTGCAGATTACTTCGATTCATCGTCCTTGCGGTTCTCCAGACGGGTGTAACGGCGATAGAAACTGCGGAGCAGCAAGGCGACGGCGATCACGAGGAGGGAAACAGTAAGGGAACCTGCGACTCCCATTTCAACATTATTTGTCATTCTTGCTCCTCGTCTCTGGAAGAATCCTCCCATGTCCGAGTTCTCTTTTTCTGACCGTTACGGCCAGAAGCCCTCCAGCTGGAAGCGCGTTGCCATCCCGCTCCTGATTGTCTTCTTGGGATGGCTGGTCTGGGCCGGGCTCTTTCATTCGCGCCCGGAGATCCGATCCGCATTGATCTCATTCTCAGTGCAATCTGATAAGGCCGTCAGCATCCGTTACTCGGTGGACCGGAGAACCCCAGAGGTTTCGATCACCTGCACCTTGGTGGCTCATGATTTCGATAAGAACGTCATCGGCGAGATCAATGACCTGATCCCAGCGGGCGCCGCCCACATTGAGCGGACTACCCTCATCCCCACGCGTACGACCCCGGTAAACGCTGGGATCTCGCGCTGTTACCCCACTTCACAGTAACCTCTGACACTTATGACTAACCAGACCTGGCTCACCCAAGAGGCCGCCGACCGACTTCGAGCCGAGCTCGAATACCTCGAGAGCGATGGCCGGACCGAAATTATCAAAAAGATCGAGACTGCACGTTCTGAGGGCGATCTCAAAGAGAATGGCGGATACCACGCTGCCCGGGAAGAGCAAGGGAAGATGGAAGCCCGGATCCGCCAACTCAAACATATGCTCGAGCATGCGCACATCGGCGCCCCACCTGCCGGTGAATCTGGATTTGTCGGAGCAGGAATGGTCATCACCGCAAGGATTGCAGGAGACGAGATGAAGTTCCTTTTGGGGTCGCGCGAGATCGCCTCCGGCGAACTCGATGTCTACAGCGAGAACTCTCCTTTAGGTGCAGCCGTACTCGGTGTGAAAATCGGAGAGACGGTTACTTACACCGCGCCCAACGGCAGAGTAATCGAAGTTATCATCATAGAAGCCGAGTTTTACGCGTAACTTCGCCCGATCACTTTTTCGCTGAGTTATTGTATTTGCGGACGCTTAATGGAATGAAAATTGCCATGATGAGAACCATATAAATCAAAGACATGATCAGCGGATGTTGGCTGGGGAACGATCCGGCGGTGACGCCGAAATGATTCTGCAATCCAAATAAAGTACGGCATGCCGCGACCATCGTCGAGACCGGATTCCATTCGGCAAAGTACTGCAGAAAATGGGGCATGCCCGTCGTCGGGGCAAATGCATTGGATAGGAAGGTAAGAGGGAAGGTGATGAGGAAGCTCATGTTCTGAACCACCCGCGCATCGCGGGCAGAGAGACCCGCATAGATTCCCACCCACGAGAGGGCATAACCAAATGCAAGAAGAAAGAGGAAGGCAAGTGAGATCTTGAAGATCCCAGAGGTCGGCCGCCAACCAACGATAAATCCAGCCAGGCCCATGACGAAGAGGACCACGATATTCAAGGTCGAATCCCCCAAGGTTCTACCAATAACAAGTGCCGAACGTGCAATAGGCAGCGATCTAAAGCGGTCTATAAGCCCTTTGGTCATATCTTCAGCTAAACCGGAGGCCGTGGCAGCCAGGGTAAAAGCCACTGTCTGCACGAAGATACCGGGCATCAGTAGTTGCACGTAGCCGCCTGGCTGGCCGGTCGCGATGGAGCCGCCGAAAACATAGCGAAATAAAAGAACAAACATCACAGGTTGGATCGTCGAGAAAATGAGAACTTCCGGGACTCGGGAAAGTTGGAGCAACTGCCGTTTGGTGATGATCAAAGCATCATGCAACAAATTCATTTGCGGCCTCTTGCTTTCTTGGTTTTCTCTGCGACCACTTCGTCCTCGGCGGCATGTCCGGTCAGGGACATAAATACATCATCGAGAGAGGGACGCTTGAGGGCAATATCTAATGGATGGATACCGGCGCCATCTAACAATCTCAAAACTTCGATGAGTGCACTGGCACCGGTTATCACCGGCGCCGAAACAAGTCGAAGGCCTTCATCCAAAATTGCACTTACGCCGCTGACCCTTGCGACGATCTCCATTGTGTTTGCAACATGTGATTGTTCAACGACTACCTCCAATCGTTCCCCACCTACCTGTCGCTTTAAAGCATCAGAGGTGCCACGTGCAATCACTTTGCCATGGTCGATGACAACGATGTCATCTGCCAATTGATCTGCTTCATCCAGGTACTGCGTTGTCAGCAAGAGTGTGACGCCACCGGTCACCAACTCCTCAATAACTCCCCACATCTCTTGACGGCCGCGTGGATCCAAACCCGTTGTCGGTTCATCCAGAAAGAGCACTTTGGGTTGGACGATAAGAGATGCTGCTAAATCCAGACGGCGGCGCATTCCTCCCGAATATGTTTTTATCGGACGGCGCGCACTATCTGTCAGCGAGAATCGTTCGAGCAATTCTTCTGCTCGTTTTACCGCAGCGTTCTTTCCTAAATGATACAAACGCCCGAACATGACCAAGTTGTCCCAGCCCGTCAATGTTTCATCAACTGCAGCATATTGACCAGATAATCCGATAATTTCGCGGACCTTATCGGGATGCTTTATGACATCAATGCCACCAACAGATGCTGAACCGGAATCCGGGATAAGCAGGGTCGCCAATATTCGCACCACTGTAGTTTTGCCGGCGCCATTGGGGCCAAGTACGCTAAGCACAGTGCCTTCTTCCACGTCAAGACTGAGATCGTTGAGTGCGCGAACTTCACCGTTGCGGTATGTCTTGATAAGGTTGTCAGCGAGAATGGCTTTCACGGAGTAAAGTTACCCTTCTGTATTAACTTCTAGTAACTCCAAGAGCAATGACTTTATTCCTTGCGAAAGGGTCTTTTATGTCTAATTCTTCCGTACCAGCATCGGGCGCTCCTGCAAAAGGATTCACCCACCGAGAGATCATGATTATTTTGGGCGGCCTTATGACCGGACTTCTCCTAGCTGCACTTGATCAGACCATCGTCTCAACTGCGTTGAAGACCATCGTCATTGATCTGCATGGCCTCAACGAGTACACCTGGGTAGTCACGGCATACCTCTTGACTTCCACGGCGTCGACGCCGCTCTATGGAAAAATTTCGGATCTTTACGGACGCAGACCGGTTTTCCAATTTGCCATCGTCACATTTCTCATAGGGTCATTCCTAGCTGGTGCATCACAGAACATGACGCAGTTGATTATCACCCGCGCACTGCAAGGTCTAGGCGCCGGCGGTCTAATGGCACTTACTTTCGTCATTATTGGAGACATTGTTCCTCCGCGCGAACGCGGTAGGTATCAAGGATATTTCGGAGCGGTATGGGGTCTCTCCTCGGTCGCAGGTCCGCTCCTGGGCGGTTTCTTCTCTGATCATCATCAGATCCTCGGTGTCACCGGATGGCGTTGGATCTTCTACATCAATCTGCCATTTGGAATCCTGGCACTTGTGATCACGTCAGCTGTTCTGCATATTCCAAAGGTCAAGCGCGAACATTCCATCGACTACTTCGGTGCGGTTCTACTGGTTCTGGGAGTCACTTCCATACTGCTGGCTATTGCCGTCTACGGCCCCGAATATGGATGGGTGGATACACGGACGATCATCTACCTTATTGTTGGCTTGCTTCTTGCAGTGGCCTTCATCTTCTGGGAAGAAAAGGCTAAAGAGCCGATTTTACCGATGCGTTTATTTAAAAACCACACTTTCACTCTGACATCCGCCCTCGGAGCCGTCATCGGTGCTGGCATGTTTGGCGCAATCATCATGTTGCCGCTGTACTTGCAGATCGTTAAAGGCAACTCGGCAACTGCCGCCGGATTAAAGCTCATACCGTTGATGCTGGGCATCGTGACCATGTCTATTTTCAGCGGCAGGCGGATCACGACCACGGGCAAATACAAGATTTATCCCGTGCTTGGGACCGCAATTATGACCGTTGGAATCGTTCTGATGACGGTGCTGACGCGTTCCACTCCCTACTGGCAACTATCCATCTACGCGATCATCGTGGGCGCGGGGTTAGGTCTGTCCATGCAGACCATTGTTATTGCCCTCCAGAACGCAGTTGACTTCAACGATATGGGCGTGGCCACAAGTTCCAATACTTTCTTTCGATCCCTCGGCAGCGTCTTCGGCTCGGCGATCTTCGGCGCGGTACTCAATAACCGCTTGACACATTACATGCACACTGGGTTTGCCCACCTGGCGGCTACGAATCCGCAAGCCCTGGCAGGAGTCAACCTCTCCTCCAAAGGAATCACGAATATCGTCACCAGCGCGGGGCAGTATTCAACAGTAGTTCGTAACACTGCATTAGACGCATATGTAAATGCTTTCCATATCGTCTTCTACTCTGCTGCTCCCATTACTGCTCTCGGTTTTATTCTCGCTCTTTCTTTACGTGAATTGCCGTTGCGCACTTCACATGACTATGCAAATGCCCGAGAAGAGGCAGCTGGCGAGGTCTTTGGTTGATTCGCCCCAAACTTCTTGAGGGATTTCCTCGCGAAGTTAAAGTTCTCACCGCTGCATCATTCTTTGTAGCGGTGGGTTTTGGCGTCATCGTCCCCGCGATGCCGCTCTTCGCGAAGTCTTTCGGAGTAAGCAACTCTGCGGTGGGTCTGATCGTCTCTACTTTTGCGATTGCCCGCTTCTCTTCCGGGCTGATCTCAGGCAAACTCGTCGATAAATTCGGCGAGCGGATGGTATTTGCTGTAGGAATTTTGATGGTTTCCTTCTTCACATTCCTCTGCGCATTGGCGCACAGTTATACGCAGTTACTTATTTTTCGATCTGCCGGTGGACTTGGTTCGTCGATGTTCTCCGTTGCGGCGAGCTCCATCATCATGCGATCGGTCTCGGATGATCAACGCGGCCGCGCCCAATCGGTATATAACGGGGCTTTTCTCGTCGGTGGAATTGCCGGACCCGCCATAGGAGGCGCCCTTAGTGCTATCTCGCTTCGGGCACCGTTCTTTACCTATTCGGTGACTCTTTTTTGCGCAGGGGCAATCGGATTCTTCTTTCTCAGCCCCGGACGGCTCTCTGCCAAGGTAAATAACGATGATGGCGAGAACATGACGATCCCGGATGCGTTGAGACTGCAGCCTTATCGCACCGCCCTCATCCTCTCCTTTGTCACCAGTTGGGTTCTCTTCGGACTGCGTTCGTCGATCTTGCCCTTGTTTGTCACAGAGGAACTTCACTCGACAACTGCAATCGTCGGTCTGGGCTTTACTCTCTCGGCCCTCTTTCAAGGATTACTGCTCCTTCCAGCCGGCACCTTGTCCGATTTCCGTGGTCGGCGGATGGCCTTGAGCATCGGAACTACTTTCGTCATGGCGGGCGTTCTCATCCTGGTCATCACCGTCCATCCCTGGATGTACCTGGCAGGGATGTCGATCATGGGCCTCGGCGGGGCATTCCTCTCGACAACTCCGGCCAATATTGTGGGCGATGTCATTCGGGGAAAGAGCGGCCAAGTAATTGCCCTCTGGCAGATGGCAGGGGATGCGGGCATGATCATCGGGCCGGTCACCGTGGGGTTCTTATCGGATGTCTTCTCTTTCCGCACCGCCTTTATGGCAACTGCGGCGGTTTTCTCTATCTCTGTCTTGTTGGCCTATCAATTACCCGAGACTCGACAGTCGCATTTAACCCAAAACAGAACGCCCGACTCAAGTTCTGAGCCAGGCGTCCTTTAGGAACTTTTATTAGTTATTGCGCAAAATCGAAAGCAGACGCAGGACCTCCATGTAGAGCCAGACCAATGTCACCATCAGTCCAAAGGCGGCTCGCCAGGATTCTTGTTCTGGCAGTCCAGCAGCCACACCCTTTTGAATCTGATCAAAATCCAGAATCAGAAAGATGCTGGCCAAGCCCACGCCAGCAACGGCGAGAAGCAATCCCAGACCATGAACTCCGTATAGCCCCATCCCGTTGCCCACGTGCGCCATTGCAGCAAACATGCTGATGATGGCCAGTACGAGGTATCCCATCACGGCACCGATAACGATTCGAGTGAAACGCGGGGTGACGCGGATCCGACCACTGCGATAAGCAAAGAGAACGCCAACGAATGCGGCCAGAGTTCCGAGTACTGCTTGGCTGACAATTCCTGGATAGCGGGTGTTGTAAAAATGACTGAGTGTCCCAAGAGCCAAGCCCTCGAGTGCGGCATAGCCGATCATGAGTGGCGGGTGAACTGTTTTGCTAAATGTGTTCACCATTGCAAGTGCGAAGCCACCGAAGACGCCAAACATCAGCACGCCAACGCCCAAGTTCAAAGTCCATGCAGCGCCACCGGTTACGACCAAGACCGCAAAAAGAATTCCAGTGCGCGTGACAACATCATCGATGGTCATTCGACCAGTACGTAGCGATGATGCAGCAGGTGCGTTATAGAGATTCTCTAGCGTGGCGGTCGAGTCTTCGGTTGCAGTGGCGGTCGAGCCCATTGCAGCAAAGCCTCGCTGATTAAAGGCTCGTCCCAAAACAGGGTTTGAGCTTTGCATATATTCGTGTCTCCTTCTTGTCGCTGATAGAAGCTCTATCAGTAGTGAAACAATCCTAAGGCGGACAATCTTCCCAAGTCTCTTCTTTCACGCCTAGACGCTGTGAAATGACTTAGAAGTTGCGAGTGACTTGCGAAAACGTACCCATTGGACATCAAAGGTCCCCTTGGTTTGCCGGAGAAAAACGTCAAGTTATTCGAAAGGACGCCACAGCCGATAGGGGTTTAGATAGCCCGGCTCGCCCGGCTTCTTTAGATAGCCTTCAATTTCGTCCTGCGAAAACAAGGTGACCTCCTCGATGGGCGGCGTTGTACCCGGTGGGAAAGCCGCGAGAATATCGTCGACCAGCAAAGTCAGGTACTCGAGGGCCGCTGCCACTGCCCGCTTCGCCTTGTCAGCGCTCGCCTTGGTCGACCTTCCGACCACCCCTTCGGGAGTTGCTCTGAACTCTAAGGGCCCGTTGTTGCGTACGCTCCACCACAGATTGGGCCGATTCAAGTTCTGGGCCGACTTATCGAAATGCCCGTCTGGGAGGTAGCCCATCGGTGTGGTGTCCACCGCTCTGCTCATGTCGACCATCTCCGGTGCCAGCAAGAGCGCGAGTGAGGTCTCCGCTTCATCGGCGTGGATGAAATCCTCCTCGAATGGTCCGCCCCGTTCTTTGGTACGGAAGAATTCGGCCATGGCCGAGCACCAGTCATAGGCCACCGCATAGAACGGCAACTCGGGGTATCGGAGGGCGAAGGTGTCGATCGCCGAAACGATGATCCAGTGCTGGGCGTGGTTGTTGACGAAGATCATCTTTCGATAGCCCTGCGACCACAGGCCGAACATCACGTCGACCAACTGTCGCTCAAGTACGCCTGGACTGATCGGGATTGTTCCGATCATGCCGATGTGGTGCTTGGGGTGGTTGCCGTAGCTCCAGGGAGGGTGGGCAAGGTTGACCTCGTTCCCCCGTTTCGCCGTGTGGCGGCGTACGGCTTCCACCAGACGGGTCACTTGGAGCGTGTCCTGAGCGGGAACACTGTGCGGACCGTGCAGCTCGGTTGACCCGAGGGGTATCAAGACGACATCGTTCTTGGCGAGCTTCGCCTGTTGCTCTTCTCCGTGGGCCATTTGGAGGTAGCAGCCCGGCGTCTCGATCTCTCCGGAGGAAGGAACCTCGTAATCTTCAGTGAGGATCCGGTCGATCTCCTCGTCGGTCGCCTCCCAGATACGGCGTTTAAGATTTCCCACCGCTGTGACTTCGAATTCCGGTTGTGCGATTGGCATGGGAACTACCTCCGTCTCGTGGTTGTATTCATGAGAATTCGATCCGACTGCTCTGACCAAATCTGCTGGGCGACTTCTTTCGACACTCCTTCTACGCAACCGGCTTTGGTCGCTGCCGAAGCCCCGATTGACTGAGCATGAGCGAGTAACTGGGCCAGGTCGTCTACCCCAAGACCGTCCAGAGTGGAGCTAACCGGAGGCGATTCGAAACGAGTCAGCCACTCAATGATGCCTGCACAGAACGCGTCTCCGCAGCCGGTCAGATCGACCGTGGAAACATGAAAGCCGGGTTGGGAAACGTCGAGTCGCCTGGTGACGGCCCGAGCGCCCCGCTCGCCCGACGTGATCAGGATCATCTCCGCACCCCCGTCAAGGAAGACCGCGACCGCCTCCTCGACGCTCGCACCACCCGTCACCGCCAGCGCCTCACCCTCGTTGCAGTGAATAATGTCGACGAAGGGGAGCGCCGGGATCACCAGGCCGACCGGTCGGTCAGGATGAGGGTGCATCACATCGCACAGCACAACGGTGTCGACCATTGGCTCCAGTAAAGCGCTCAAGTTGAGGTCGATACCCGTGTAGCCGGGACGCAGGGAGAGAACATGGGGGGCGAAATCTGCCAGCGCCCCCGCGACATAAGCAGGATCCAGGTACCAGTTGGCGCCGGGATCCAAATGGAACCTTCGATCCTCTCCGGTGACAGCCAGGACTATGTTCTTGCCTGTGTCGTGCGAGGAGATTCGCTGCAGGTAGGTC
>DASVIG010000072.1:0-5362 GCA_036382195.1 Candidatus Nanopelagicaceae bacterium | reverse complement strand
AAGTCCCTCTTCGGTAAAGCACACACCGTTATGGCTGAAGGTGGCGTCTCCGCCTCAATGGGAAACGTAAATTCCGCCGACAACTGGATGGTGCATTTTCGCGACACGATGCGTGGAGGCAAGTTTCTCAACCATTGGCGGATGGCTGAGTTGCATGCGAAAGAGTCACCAGATCGCGTCTGGGAACTTGAAACATGGGGCGCGCTTTTTGATCGGACCAAAGAGGGCAAAATCAGCCAACGTAACTTCGGTGGTCACGAGTATCCCCGGCTTGCACATGTTGGCGACCGTACTGGTTTAGAACTGATTCGCACTTTGCAGCAGCGCATTGTCGCTCTGCAACAGAAGGACCTGCGCGATAACGGTGAAGCTGAGAGTTTTATCAAGGTATTTCCAGAGTTGACGATTACGGAAATTCTTAAAGATGGGGAGAAAGTTGCCGGTGCTTATGGATACTGGCGCGAGACGGGCTCCGAAGTTCTCTTCGAAGCCCCCGCAGTCATTTTGGCTACCGGCGGAATTGGCAAGTCGTTCAAAGTAACGAGTAACTCCTGGGAAGGCACAGGTGATGGACATGCATTGGCTCTAAAAGCAGGCGGAAGATTGAAAGATATGGAATTCGTGCAATTCCATCCCACCGGGATGGTCTGGCCACCATCGGTTCGCGGTCTTCTTGTTACGGAATCGGTTCGCGGTGACGGTGGAGTTCTGACAAACTCCGAGGGCAAGCGCTTCATGTTCAACTACATTCCAAGTGTTTTTAAAGAAATGTATGCAGATAATGAGGCAGAGGGTGACCGTTGGTACAACGACCAAGCCAACAATCGTCGTCCTCCAGAACTTCTTCCTCGCGATGAAGTAGCTCGCGCAATTAACTCTGAGGTAAAAGCGGGTCGAGGATCACCGCATGGTGGTGTCTATCTCGACGTTTCCAAACGTATGCCAGCAGATGTTATTAAGAAGAAGTTACCCAGTATGTGGCACCAATTTAAGGAATTGGCCGACGTCGACATCACAGAAACTGCGATGGAGGTGGGACCCACTTGCCACTACATGATGGGCGGAATAGATGTAGACCCTGATACCGCAGCGGCAATAGGTGTGCCAGGACTTTTCGCGGCTGGTGAGACCGCCGGTGGAATGCATGGATCCAATCGCCTGGGAGGTAATTCCCTCTCCGATATTCTGGTTTTTGGTCGTCTTGCTGGAGTAGGCGCTTCGGCTTACGCAAAGCAGAACCGGGGGAACTCAGTCTCGGACGCGACTGTCAAGAATGCCAGTGAGCATCTCAATGCTCCATTTGCCCGCAGCGGGAGTGAAAATCCATACGCAATTCACGCCGAACTTCAACAAGTCACCAATGATCTGGTTGGAATCATCCGGACCAAGAAAGAGTTGGAGGACGCCATAGTTAGATTGGCTGGTTTCCGAACTCGCGCTATTACCGTCAAGCCAGAAGGTGGCCGTGCATTCAACCCAGGGTTCCATCTCACGTTGGATCTCGAAACCATGCTCTTGGTATCAGAATGTATTGCGCGGGCTGCGCTGCAACGCGAAGAATCACGGGGCGGACATACGCGCGAAGATTTCCCCAAGATGGATCCGAAATGGCGACAGGTCAACTCCATTTGCGTATGGGACGGTTCTAAGATCAATGTGAGTAAAGAAAAATTGGCGACCATGCCCAAGCGCCTTCTTGATCTCTTTGATCCACACGAGTTAGAGAAATACTTAACGCCAGAAGAGATGACCGATCTGAAAGGTAGTGAGTGATGAGCGATATTAAAAAGATGGTCAAACTCCGGATTTGGCGCGGGGATGCCAACGATGGCGCTCTACAAGATGTGGAAGTCGAGGCCAATGAAGGTGAAGTCGTCCTCGATGTTATTCACCGGGTGCAAGCCACTCAGATGTCAGATCTTGCGGTCCGCTGGAATTGCAAGGCAGGCAAGTGCGGCTCGTGCTCCATGGAAATTAACGGCAAGCCGCGTCTTGCATGTATGACACGCATGAACATGTTCGAAGAGGGCGAAACCATCACCGTTACCCCGCTTCGCGCTTTCCCCGTCATTCGCGATCTAGTAACGGATGTTTCCTTTAACTACCAGAAGGCAATGGAGATCCCAGCTTTTGAACCTCCTGCTGATCTCAAACCTGGCGAATATCGGATGCAACAAGTGGATGTCGAACGTAGTCAGGAATTCCGCAAATGCATCGAATGTTTCCTGTGCCAAAATACCTGTCACGTTATCCGCGATCACGAAGAGAACAAGAAGTCCTTTGCCGGACCTCGATTTTTCATCCGTATCGCAGAATTGGATATGCACCCACTAGATACATTGCGCAACCGGAAGCAGACGGCCCAAGAGGAGCATGGCCTGGGGATGTGCAACATCACCAAGTGCTGCACGGAAGTCTGCCCAGAGCACATTCGAATCACGGATAACGCCATCATTCCCATGAAAGAGCGCGTTGTAGACGTGAAATATGACCCGATTCGGTGGTTGGGCTCCAAAATTCGCAAACGTGAGGGTATTGTTTAATACATGCGTTTGATCTATCGGTGGGCGGCTCTGGCTCTAGCATTCTGGGCTGCGACGGCCATTGTTCCTGGAATTAAGGTGAATGGTCATATAGGCACTTACCTCTGGGTCGCGCTTCTGTTCGGTCTCATCAACGCGATCTTCGGCTCCATCGTGAAGGTCCTGACCTTTCCGGTCACGCTTGTCACTTTTGGATTATTTATATTTGTCATCAATGCTGCGATGCTGATGCTTACCGCGCGTTGGAGTAGCGCGTTGTATGTAAGAGATTTCTGGTCGGCACTTTTTGCAAGTTTAATTATTAGTTTAATGACAAGTTTCCTACGTGGCTTCTACAGGAAAACCTCGCCATTCTAAAGTCGGCCCGTTGGGTTGCAGTGGGTGGCATTCTCGGTTCGCTCTTACGGTGGGGTCTTTCAGTTGCTTTCAATCAGAATCGCGCAGGTACTCTGATAGCGAACTTGCTCGGTGTTGCGCTCGCTTCCTTCTTCTTAGTTCTAGTGGAGCATCATGGCAGTGATGAATTACGGCATCTACTGTTGCCGGGATTCTGTGGAGGCCTCACCACTTTTTCTTCGGTAGCTCTTCAGAGCGTTCATTCCACGGGGAATGGCGCGGTCTATTTAGTCGAGACTTTGTTGCTTAGCCTTCTCGTGGTTGCCATAGCGCTTCCAGTTGCACGGAAGATATTCAAGGCCGCTTAATGACGACCCTCTATGTGATTTTGGGCGCGACCGTCGGGGCGCCCAGTAGATTCTTGCTGGATCAATATTTACGTAGGTTCCTCCGGTACCCACTTGGAATCACGGTGGTAAATGTTTTAGGATCTTTCGTTATTGGGTTAACAGTGGCCCACCACGGTAGCGTGGCACTTTATGTTAAAGCGGGATCCGTAACCAATCTCCAGGCCCTCGTGGCGATCGGTTTTGCCGGGGCATTTACGACATGGTCGACTTTTATTCTTGACCTCTATTTAGCTTTTGAGTTGAAGCAATATAAAGGCGCAGCAATAAACCTAGTACTCTCCCTGACTCTGGGACTTACTGCTGCTTGGATAGGCCTACAACTAGTGCAGTAGGGTGGCCATCCATGTTTCGATGTCGTCCGGATGACGGGGTAGGCCGTTACTCAATATCTGGCAGCCCGATTCAGTAACCACGACATCGTCCTCGATGCGAATTCCAATTCCGCGAAACTCTGGAGCAAAAAGCTCGTCATCAAGTTGGATGTACAACCCTGGTTCGACTGTGAGTACTTGGCCCACTTCCAGTTTTGCTTCAATATATTGGTCTTTACGCGCTTGGGCGCAATCGTGTACATCCATGCCCAACATATGTCCAGCACTATGTATCGTCCACCTACGGTGGAGTCCACCGTCAGGAAGTAGCGACTCTTCAGCGCTGATCGGGAGCACGCCCATGTCGGCCAGACCTTGAGCTAAAACACTCTGACAGGCACGGTTGAAGTCGCCCCAATCAGCACCAGGCCTAATTGCGGCAAATCCCGCGTTCTGCGCTTCGTACACCAACATATAAAGCGAACGCTGTGCGGGTGTGAACTTTCCACTTACCGGCATGGTTCGAGTTATGTCAGCGGTGTAATACGACTCCATCTCAACACCGGCATCAATAAGAATCAACTCACCAGGTCGAACATCCCCATCATTGCGGATCCAATGCAGAACGCAAGCGTGAGATCCAGATGCCGCGATTGTTTCGTAACCAATGTCGTTTCCCTCTATGCGCGCTCGGCCAAAAAATGCGGCTTCTATGACGCGCTCGCCACGAGGTGTGTGAATCGCGGCAGGCAGCGCACGGACGACATCGGCAAAGCCACGGGAAGTGGCATCGCAAGCGCGTTGCATCTCTCTGATTTCGTATTCATCCTTGACAAGTCGTTGTGCCGAAACAAAGGTCGCAAATTCCGCTTCGCGAGGATGTATTTTAACGAGCGGGTCTACAGAATCATCCTGATTGCGGATGACCAAGGTCTCTTTCTTCTGCGCGAGAAAAGCCGCGAGAGATCCAACCGGTTGCGTTTCGATTTCGTACCGAGCTTGCGCCTCCTCGGCGGTGAAACGGCGGCCCACCCAGAGTTCTCCATAGCGCGCATCGCGATAAAACGCCTCCGTATCCCGTGTTGACCGAGGGTTGATGAAGAGCAAGGCGTGGTGCCCCTCTTCATTTGGTTCCATGACGAAAACCGCGTCGGCCGTTGCTTCTGTGCCCTGCACGCCCGTGTAATACGCAAAAGCAGAGTGTGGGCGATACCGATAGTCGGCATCGTTGCTCCGTACTTTAAAGTTTCCGGCTGGAATTACCAGACGGATGCCAGGAAATGCCGACGAGAGTTTCTCCCGTCGAGATTGGCACCAAACAACTGCCGGGCCAGCGGTGATTCCGTGGAGATCCGAGGGTGTCCAGCCACTTTTCATAAATTCGGCAAAGGCGGCTGAAGGTGGGACGTCGTGGATTCGCTTAGTTTCTGTTGGCACAGCCGTTGTATCACTCATTTGGCAAGAGTACTCCTCCCAATGAGGCATCCCTAGTTTGCGTCAGGAGGATTCCTCGTAATCGACGTACGTGAGTCCCTTCTTGGCCAATGATTCGCGCATCGAGTAGAGATCAAGCGCCAACTCTCCTGCTCTCAATTTTTCGCGCTTTGCAATCTCGTTGAATTCTCGCAGTTGACCTTTCTCTAAGATCTCCGCGGCTCTTTCGCGACGCACAACGACTACGCCATCTATGTCGGCCACGATGACGTCTCCGGGACGGACAAGTGCGTTTGCAATGACGATCGGAGTCTGTACGTTACCCAAC
>DASVIG010000071.1:0-2853 GCA_036382195.1 Candidatus Nanopelagicaceae bacterium | reverse complement strand
TTCTATCTTGGAGATGATCGTGACTCGTGGATCTCCAACTTTAGACGTTGGCTGGAAGATGTGGCGGTCATAGAAATCTCGCGTGATATTGCGAACTTGGCAACTGCCCAGGCCCTTGTTGGGTCAGACCTCACCTTCGTTACCTTTGACAAAAAGCAGGGCAAATTTGCCGAACTTATCGGTATGCGAGTGCAAGGTTGCTGAGTCTGGTCATTAACGGCTACCCTTCACCCATGAAACTGGGCAGCCTCCTCCTTCGCTGCCGTGGCGGGGTCCAATAACCGGTCCCCTCGTCGCGGGGTTTTGGCATTCCGGTAAAACCCAGAGCAACTCTCGCGATTGAAGGAGTAAGGCAATGAATTTTCCAGAGCAAAAACCCAGCACCATGGCTTTTAATCGGTATTCCTCATTTATCCCGGTAGAACTTTCTGACCGGACCTGGCCTTCCAAGAAGATGACGCACGCACCGAAATGGTGCTCTGTAGATCTTCGAGATGGCAACCAGGCCTTGATTGATCCCATGGATACGCCTCGAAAGTTGGCGATGTTCAATCTTCTGGTTCGCATGGGGTACAAGGAGATTGAAGTCGGTTTCCCCAGCGCCAGTCAGACGGATTTCGATTTTGTCCGCAAAATCATCGAGGAAGATCTGATTCCAGAGGATGTGACCATCCAAGTTCTCACCCAGGCGCGAGAGCCTTTGATACGTCGAACATATGAATCAATCAAGGGATCCAAACAGGCGATAGTTCATCTCTACAACTCGACTTCGGCACTTCAACGCCGAGTGGTCTTCGGTCAGGACAAAGAGGGAATAAAGAAGATCGCAACTGATGCTGCTGAACTCTGTCTCTCCCTTGTCGACACCATTCCGGGTACCGCGGTCTCCTTCGAATATTCGCCTGAATCCTATACGGGCACTGAATTGGAGTACGCCCTTGAAGTTTGCAATGCGGTCAATAATATTTGGAGGCCAACTCCAAGTTGGAAGACAATCATCAATCTCCCGGCAACAGTTGAAATGGCAACGCCAAATATCTATGCAGATTCAATTGAGTGGATGGACCGAAATCTCGCCCATCGCAAGAGTGTGATTATCAGTCTCCACCCGCATAATGATCGCGGAACGGGGGTCGCTGCAGCAGAACTTGGCTATCTTGCAGGGGCAGATCGAATTGAAGGAACGCTCTTTGGCAACGGCGAACGGACTGGAAACGTTTGTCTTGTGACGCTAGGCATGAACTTGGTGAGTCACGGCATTGACCCGATGATTGATTTCTCTCACATCGATGAGATTCGCCGGACCGTAGAGTATGCAAATCAATTGCGCGTACCAGAGCGCCACCCATATGGCGGCGACTTGGTCTTCACTGCCTTTTCCGGGTCGCATCAAGATGCGATCAAGAAGGGACTTGAGCACCTTGAGAAAGATGCGAAAGCCGCTGGCGTACCGGTAGATAACTTTGCTTGGGCAGTGCCATATATCCCCATAGATCCCAAGGATATTGGTCGCTCATATGAGGCCGTTATCCGAGTCAACAGTCAATCAGGCAAGGGCGGTGTTGCCTACATGATGAAGACCGAACATCACCTCGAGTTGCCACGCCGGCTGCAAATCGAATTTAGCAAGGTGGTGCAGGCCAAGACAGATGACGAGGGCGGCGAAGTATTGCCCGATGACATGTGGCGAATATTTGAAGATGAGTACCTGCCCACTGATTCTGCTCCATGGGGGCGATTCCGTTTGAAGGGGCTATCGCAGACCTCAGTTCTGGACGAGGATGTGCATCTGAGCGTTTCACTCCTTGACCGGGGCCAGATGCAAGAACTCACTGGGCAGGGAAATGGCCCTATTGCCGCTTTCTGCTCCATTCTTCAGGAGTATGGGGTAGATGTCAGGGTCCTCGACTACTACGAGCACGCCCTCTCTGCCGGTGGAGACGCAAGCGCTGCTGCATATCTGGAGTGTGCAATAGACGGGGACGTGTTCTGGGGCGTGGGAATAGATCCCAACACGACAACCGCTTCGCTCAAGGCGGTTGTGTCCGCGATCAATCGCGCCATCCGGTAGGTAGTCGCGTTAAGTTAAGCGCATGAGTCTCTATCGTGACGAAGCAGTGGTACTGCGTACCCAGAAACTGGGAGAGGCAGATCGCATCGTCACGATGTTGACTCGCGAGCACGGTCGGATCCGAGCGGTCGCCAAAGGTGTTCGACGCACGAAGTCAAAGTTTGGTGCACGACTTGAGCCGGGCAGCTATGTTGATGTTCAGCTCTTTGTCGGAAAAACTTTCGATACGGTGACACAAGTAGAAGCGATTATGAACTACGGCGAAGTTGTCTCGCACGACTATCAACGTTGGACTGTAGCGTCGGCGATTTTGGAGACCGCAGAGAGGTTCACATCTCAAGAACATGAACCTGCCCTTGCCGAGTTTCATTTAGTTGTCGGAGGGCTCAAGGCCCTGGCAGAGGATCGCTATGACTCTTCGCTGATTCTTGACGCTTTCTTACTCCGATCGTTAGCAATCGGCGGATACGCGCCTTCCATGACCATCTGTTCGCGCTGTGAAAAGGAAGGTCCCCACAGATATTTTTCATTGGTCGGAGGTGGAAGCGTCTGCATCGATTGCCGTCCATCAGCTTGTGCAACCCCTGCAACGGAGACTCTCGCCCTTATGGCAGCTTTGCTGAGCGGAGACTGGGAAAGAACCGTAATGAGCGAGCGCAAATACCGTCGCGAAGCCAGCGGATTGATTGCTGCATATTTGCAATGGCATCTTGAACGGGGCCTCCGAAGTCTCTCGCTGGTCGAGCGGTCATGACCCGGAAACCGAACCCACATAGATCAGG
>DASVIG010000070.1:0-4597 GCA_036382195.1 Candidatus Nanopelagicaceae bacterium | reverse complement strand
GACGGAAGATCTCATCGCCCGCGCGCGAATTGGTCGTTTGAAGCAGAATGAAATTGAAGGTGGGACCTTCTCGGTTACTAATCTCGGGATGTACGGAACGGATGAGTTCTTTGCCATTCTCAATCCTCCGCAGTCGGGGATCCTTTCGGTAGGGGCGGCCAAGCAAAAGCCCGTCGTAGTCAATGGAACCATAACGATTGCCTCAGTAATCAACTTCACGCTGTCGGTGGATCACCGAGCCATCGACGGCGCCCTTGCGGCTCAATGGCTTGCGGCTTTCGTGAAGCGCTTTGAGAACCCGATGTGGCTGGTGGTTTAGCGGCTTCGGATTAGCGCCACGCGCGGAAATTAAGGTAATCTGCGCTCGCCGTACTAACCGAACAACCTTGGCGGGTTGCCCGAGCGGCCAATGGGAGCGGACTGTAAATCCGCCGGCTACGCCTTCCAAGGTTCGAATCCTTGACCCGCCACCATTTTTATTTGCTAGTGTCATAGAGAGACTTTTCGTCGCCCGTTTTACAGAGGTATCGAAGACCACTGCAAATTTAGAACCACTAACTCCTGGTGCAGATGTAGCATGAGTGATCAATTGCCCAGAGCGCGTTGGGCGGATCAGGAGTCGAAATGACTGAAGCCATCAATGCCCCAGTAAATGCACTCATCGGTGGCAAGTGGGTGCCGGGGTCGGGGGGAACATTCGAGGTCCGGTCGCCTCATTCTCGCGAAGTGATAAGCAACGTATCGCGATGTACTGCGGCGGACGTCGATCGCGCAGTCGCGGCAGCAAGAGCTGCCCAGCCAGGGTGGGCGGCTCTTCCAGTTATCGAGCGGGCGAAAATCCTGCGACGAATTCACCAGTTGTTCCTTGAGCGTGCCGAACCGATCGCATTGATGCTCTGCCACGAGATCGGCAAAACGATTACTGATTCGCGCGAAGAGGTTTACGAATATTCAGTGCCCTCATATGGGAAAGCAGCAGAGGAGATTCTTCGACACCGAGGACTCTCGTTCCCGTCGACGCAGGAGCAAACGACAAACAAGCGACTAGTCCTTGGGCATCGGCCTCTTGGTGTCGTTGCAGTCATCACTCCATACAACTTTCCAACTGATATTTCTTCTATCGCGCTCGCGCACATCATTGGCGCGGGTAATACGACAATCTGGAAGCCATCTGAGTATGCGCCACTAAGTTGCGCGATGGTCGCTCAAATCTTTGCCGATGCCGGGCTTCCGCCTGGTGTCGTGAACGTCGTGCAGGGCTTTGGCGACGTTGGCGCGGCCCTTGTTGAGCATGACGGAGTCGACGGCATCTTCTTCACCGGTTCGACTAAAACGGGCGAAATTATTGCTCGAGCGGCTGCACTAAAACCGCACCTGCTTGAACTCGGGGGAGATGGGCCGTTCATCATTCTCGCGGATGCAGATATTGACGCTGCAGTTGACGGTGCTATCAATGGATGCTTCTACTACTCGGGCCAGGTGTGTACGTCGGCGGAGCGCTTACTTGTTCATGAGGACGTCTACGACGAGTTCGTTGAGAAATTCACCCTGGCTGCCTCGAAACTGGAGATCGGCGACCCCGCCTTGGAGTCTACGAATATGGGTCCGCTATGCAACGAGATCACGCTGGCACGTGTCCGGGCGCATGTTGAGGACGCGCGGAACAAGGGGGCGCATATTGTTCAGTTCGGTCCGGAGGAGGGTCTCTACTTCCCCGCGACGATTCTCACGGAAGTAACTGAGGATATGCAGATCATGCAAGAGGAGACGTTTGGTCCTGTGGCGCCCATTATGAAGATTTCCTCCGCCGAGCAAGCAATTGAGATCGCGAACCGGAGCAAACTGGGGCTGATCGCCTCGCTGTGGACGCGAGATCTCGGGACTGCTTGGCGTGTTGCCGAGGCTCTCCCGCATGGGTCAGTGAACGTCAACGAGACCAGTAATTATTGGGATCAACTCGCACCTTTCGGCGGTGCGGGGAAGAGTGGTGTCGGCCGCGAGTTATCGCAATGGTTCCTAGAGTCATTTACCGAGCGCAAACTCATCGTATTCGATCTAGGCAACAGCGATGTCAAATACAACCGTCGTGCTGAAGGTGGATGGTAAAAACATTTTCCACGGTGCATTCCGTTCCACTAGGAAGAGAGGTTGTTTGACATGCGTTGCATCCAGACTATTAAGTCCGGAGAGTTCAGACTCGTCGAACTTCCCAAGCCAGAGGCGGGACTGGGCGAACTTGTCATAAAGGTGGGCGCCACAGGGATCTGTGGAACAGATCTTCATATCCTCGCGGGAGAATTCCCGTTGGCCCCATTTCCACTCGTTCCAGGACACGAAACTGCGGGAACTATTGTGGAGCTCGGCGAAGGAGTTGTCGGCTTTTCACTTGGTGATCGTGTAGCAGTGGACCCATCGATCTTCTGCGGGAAATGTGAGTACTGCAAAAAGAAGCGGGGAAACTTATGCTCTAACTGGGGAGCTATTGGTGACACCATTGATGGTGCTTTTGCTGAATTTGTAAAATTGCCAGCCGCTAATGCTTATCTCATGCCAGATGGAATGTCGTTTGCCTCTGGTGCACTCGTCGAGCCGGTGAGTTGTGCGGTGCATGCGCTGGATCGCCTCGACCAAGAACCTGGCGAGCCCGTGCTGATTTACGGGGCAGGCACTATGGGCTTAATTCTCGCGCAACTTTTACGTCATCAAGGCGCGGGCGAAGTTTCAATCGTAGATTCCAACGAGGCTCGGTTGAGGCAGGCTGAGACGTTTGGCTTTGCTTCCGTGGCCACTCGTCTTGGTGATCTTCCCAATCGGGAGAGAAAAGGTTTTGATCGTGTCATTGACGCCACGGGTGTGACTTCGGTGGTTCAGGAAGCGCTGGCAGCAGTGGGTAAAGGTGGCACCTTCATGGTATTTGGTGTTACACCAGCCGGGGAAATGGCAGCCTTCGAACCTTTCAGAATCTACAACGAGGAAATTACGATCATTGGATCAATGGCGGTTCTCGCTAGTTATGGACGTGCAGTTGATCTTGTCGCGAATGGTGCTGTCGACGCTAACAAAATGGTGACCAGTAGTTATGGCCTTGATAATTTCAAGGAAGCGTTGGGTGGTGTGCGTCGAGGAGTGGGACTGAAAACCCAGATCATCCCCTAATGCCTGCCTGGGCAGTCGTGGACAAACCAAACCCCACGAAAATCGGTAGTCCCTTTGTTCTTAAATGTGTGGGGAATAGAACCATCAAAGCCAAATGAATGAGACTTTGTCAGCGTGAAGACAAAGTCTCCAATTGTCATTTCCAGATCGCCTTCCAGGGCATAGCCGTATTCGTATCCATTATGACTGGTGCACTCTCCGTCAGGATTTGTTTGAGCACCTGGAGGATAGACAATCTCAACGAAGTGCCCGCCCGATTTTTGTAGGTTGGCAAGCTGCTCCCGAGTGATACCGGAATCAAGTGACAAGATCTCACGATTTTCTGAGTTCGTTGTTGATATTCGAGTCGGGACGGCTGGCATGATCTTTCTGTCGCGTGCATTTTCCATCTATATTTTGAAGGATTCAGCAATCGAACCCATATCTCGATGGCCAAGTCCGGCGTTCGATGCCTTTGCATAAGCCTCACTCACGCTCTTTGCCAACAGCAATGCGAGCCCGTGAGATTGCGCCAAGTCCAAAATGAGCCCCATGTCCTTAGACACGGTATCGATATCCATTGCGACTATTGGATTTTCGCCGAGAAATGTCGTTCGTTTGTATTTCACATAAGGGGCAGCGACGACACTTTCCTCAAGAACGTCATATACCGAATCTAGATTCAATCCAAATTCGGAGGCCAGGGTCAGTCCCTCCGCAACTGCGACATTGAGTGCATGGACAATGGAATTGACGACCAATTTCATTACTTGACCTGCTCCAACTTCACCCACACGAACTATCTTCTTAGAGAAGACTGCTAGGACATCCCTAATTTCATCAATATTCTCTTGATCCCCACTGGCCATGACCAACAGTTGATGATTTTGGATAGTGCTAACGCTTCCCGATACCGGAGCGTCAACAAACTTCCTTCCTGCCTTCGAGATTGCTGCGTTCAATTTGTGCGCGGTTTCGATGCCACTGGTCCCCATGTCAACAATGACCAAGGACTCCTTGCTGGAGTTCAGAATCTCGGGATCAACGAGTAACGCGACCTCTGTTGCGGGGCCGCTCACAAAGAATGTGATCGCTACATCTGCGTCACGTAGAGCATCCTGTGGCGAAGACGCAACACGCATATTGGGAAATTTGGATGCCAGCGATTCGGCCGAATCGCTGGACCTGTTCCATAGAGTGACCGAATAGCCGGCCTTACTGAGCTCAGCGGCGACTGCGGATCCCATCCTTCCAACACCAAGGATTGAAATGCGCTTCATGAGGTTTGCCGTCGGCAAACGGTAATTACTTCTTCTTCCAGTCCGCAGAACCAGAATCAAAAGTAGTGTAGGTGTATGGGTTTTCATTGAGTTTTGTATCTGGAATCTCAGGATGCATTCCCGCTTCCCATGTTTCCTCGCCCATTTGATCGCGTAGGTAATCAACCGTCTCCTGGACGGCT
>DASVIG010000069.1:0-3245 GCA_036382195.1 Candidatus Nanopelagicaceae bacterium | reverse complement strand
GCCGGAGAAGAAACTCCTCGAACGGGGACTTTTGGCGGTTCAACAATCGGAGCTGGCACAGTCATTGGCGCTAAGTTTTCAGCGCGTTCTAAGCGCTCAATGCGGGTCAAGAGACCGCGCTCTGAGTCATCACCATTGGGTAGCAATATCCGACCGCATATCAATTCCAGCATTAAACGGGGGGCTGTAGCACCTCGCATCTGGGTTAGACCTTCAGCGGCAATATCCGCCGCACGAGAGAGTCCTGCCGAACCAATCCGTTGGGCCTGACTGCGCATCCGCTCGAGTTGATCATCAGAGACTTCTCGCAATATTGCACCAGCGGCGCCCTCGGGTAGTGCATCGACAATCATGAGATCGCGTAGGCGTTCGAGTAAGTCACTAGTAAACCGTCGAGGATCGTGTCCCGATTCAATAACGCGGTCGACAGTCTTAAACAATGTTGCACCATCGCGCGCAGCAAGTGCATCTATTGCATCATCCAATAGAGCTCCATCTGTGAAACCAAGAAGTTGAATTGCAATGTCATAACTGACGCCATCTTTTCCGGCACCTGCTAGGAGCTGGCCCAATACCGAGAGCGCATCGCGGACAGAACCCCCGCTGGCCCGTACAACAAGTGGGATTACGCCTTTGGCCACCTTTACGCCTTCGGCATTGCAAACTTTCTCTAGATGCGCAGCGAGGATTCCGGGCGGGATTAATCGAAACGGATAATGATGCGTGCGTGATCGAATTGTTGAGATTAACTTCTCGGGCTCGGTAGTGCAAAAAATGAAAATAACATGAGGCGGTGGCTCTTCGACAACTTTCAATAATGCATTTGCGGCGCCCGGTCCCAGTTGATGCGCTTCATCGATAATGTAAATCTTGTACCGACTCTGCACCGGCGCGAAGAAGGCTTTGTCACGCAAGTCGCGCGCGTCGTCGACCAAACCATGGGTTGCGGCATCCAGTTCAATCACATCCAGAGATCCAGGACCATTTGCCAC
Source organism: Candidatus Nanopelagicaceae bacterium (assembly GCA_036382195.1). GTDB lineage: Bacteria > Actinomycetota > Actinomycetes > Nanopelagicales > Nanopelagicaceae > QYPT01. Next base: position 2,253 of record DASVIG010000069.1, on the reverse strand, counting down.
TAAGTCCTTGCACGACTGACATTTGCCACATGGGGTCGATGTGGGACCTTCCGCACAATTAAGGCTGCGAGCCATAATGCGAGCGCTCGAAGTCTTGCCACATCCGCGTGGACCAGAGAAAAGGTAGGCGTGGTGTATCCGCCCTGATGAAAGCGCGTTAGAGAGAGGAACCGTTACATGCTCTTGGCCAATGACGTCGGCAAAGAGAGAGGGGCGATATTTACGATAGAGAGCCAGCGACATCGTCTCCCCTTCAGTAAGGGACCCCTCGCGTACCCATTAGAGCGCACCTACCCTTGCTGCCTTCCAGCCCTGGGGGAGTTCGGTACGGTAATGCCACGCGAGGGATCTGGGTCTAATCATAGTTTGAGCACCGATAGAGTGCTCCCCTTGGAGGATTCGCATAGCGGCCGAGTGCGCACGCTTGGAAAGCGTGTGTAGGGCAACCTACCGAGGGTTCAAATCCCTCATCCTCCGCCATTTTCTTACTTGGGCGATTAGATTTCTACTCCGATGTACTTGGTTTCGAGGAATTCATGGATTCCGGCGAATCCGCCTTCGCGGCCAAGGCCACTCTGCTTCGTGCCACCAAATGGCGCGGCTGGGTCTGAAATGACGCCACGGTTGATCGCAACCATGCCGGATTCCATTGCTTCGGCTGCGCGGATGGCTCGGCCGAGTTCTCCGGAGAATACATAACTGATGAGACCAAAATCAGAAGCATTGGCTAGAGCGATGGCCTCTTCATCGGTGTCAAAAATAACGACCGGGGCAACTGGTCCGAAAACTTCATTCTGCAAGATGGAGTTGGTGCGTTCAACTGTAATGACCGTCGCTGGGTAAAACGCGCCGGGGCCTTCTGGCAACTTCCCACCTGTTGTAACTTTCCCACCTTCTTTGACTGCGATATCGACAAGTCCTGCGATCTTGTCCCGCTCCTTTATCGAAACGCTGGCACCAAGATTGACTCCGGATTCCATGCCAGGCCCCATAACAAGTTTGGCCATGGCTTTGGTGAATTCAGCTGTGAACTGTTCTGCGATGGAACGCTGTACGTAAATGCGGTTGGCGGCTGTACACGCCGCGCCACCATTGCGCATTTTCGCCACCATCAATCCCTCAACCGCCGCAGAAACATCGGCGTCGTCGAAGACCACAAATGGAGCGTTGCCACCGAGTTCCATGGAGCAACGGATAACCCGATCTGAGGCTTCTCGAAGCAATATGCGACCCACTTCAGTGGATCCAGTGAAAGAAAGGTTTTTCACTCGAGGATCGTGCAACATCTTGCTGATTGACTCGCCAACGGGCTTTGGCAAGATCACATTGACAACACCCTTGGGAACTCCAGCCCGCTCGAGGATATCCACGATCGCCAGAGCAGTCAGCGGGGTTTCTCCGGCTGGCTTGAGAACTACAGTGCATCCGGCGGCCAATGCCGGACCAATCTTTCGAGTGGCCATTCCAGCCGGAAAATTCCAGGGTGTAATCAGGAGGGAGACACCGATGGGCTGATGGGTGACGAGAATCCGCTTATCTCCACTTGGGGACTTGCGGAAGTCGCCTGGAACACGGACGGTCTCTTCGGCGAACCAACGGAAGAACTCAGCGGCATAGGCGATCTCGCCTTTTGCGTCAGCGAAGACCTTTCCATTTTCGCGCGAGACCAATGTCGCTAGCGCGTCGCTTTCGGCGATCATGATCTCGAAAGCCTTGCGCAAGATCTCGCTTCGATACCGGGGAACGGTCGCAGCCCACGCGGGAAGTGCCCGGTCGGCGGCAGCGATGGCTGCCTCACACTCGACCTCCCCGGCCGTTGCCACTTCAGCGATTACAGAGCCGTCGCTAGGGTCATAAACGGGCATAGTCCCGTTGCCATCAATCCATTTTCCGTCAATATATAACTGAGTTCGCATGCACAAAGCATACGCGCAGTTCCAGCGAATCCAGAACCGCGATATGACGCCCGAGTAGCAACGAAGCCAATAAAGACAACCTAGGATAGGGCAAATGAGCAACCGTGACGGATCGCACCTTGCAATCTAATTGGGGGAAACGCAGTGCCTAAATCCTGGACCGATGATGCTCCTGAACCGATGGCGCTCCATGATCATGCTCACGTCAGGGATCCGATTTCATATAAGTTGAAGAAAGCCCTGCTTGGAACTCCCCTTAACCGACATCTGCTCAGTCACCAGCGTTTGAGCAAAGTCTACGCACTTGGAATATTGTCGTCGGACTGTATTTCATCAT
>DASVIG010000068.1:0-3531 GCA_036382195.1 Candidatus Nanopelagicaceae bacterium | reverse complement strand
CGCATCGAGGCGCGCAACGCCGAGACGCCTATCGAACGCAAACCCGAGTGGATTAAGACTCGCGCAAACATGGGCCCTGAATACACGCGGTTGCGCGCCCTGGTAAAGACCGAAGGTCTGCACACGGTCTGCCAAGAAGCGGCATGCCCGAATATTTTCGAATGTTGGGAAGATCGCGAAGCCACATTCCTTATCGGAGGCGAACAGTGCACCCGCCGCTGCGACTTCTGCAATATCGATACCGGCAAGCCGCAACCCCTGGATCGTGACGAACCCCGCCGCGTCGCAGAGTCCGTAAGGTCAATGGATCTCCGTTATGCAACTATCACCGGCGTAGCGCGCGATGACCTGGAGGACGAAGGCGCTTGGCTCTATGCCGAGACAATCCGTCAAGTCCATGATGCTAATCCAGGTGTCGGAGTCGAGATGCTGGCCCCGGATTTCAGCGGACATGCGCATCTACTCAATCAAGTTTTCGAAACCCGCCCAGAAGTCTTTGCACACAACGTCGAGACAGTGCCCCGTATATTCAAGCGGATTCGCCCGGCTTTCACATACGAGAGATCCCTCAATGTAATCACCATGGCCAGAGATTTCGGTCTCATCACCAAGTCCAACCTCATCCTCGGTCTGGGCGAGACGCACGATGAGATCTCGCAGGCGTTGCAGGATTTGCACGATGCCGGCTGTGACCTCATCACGATTACCCAATACTTGCGCCCCTCCAACCGCCATCACCCGGTCGAGCGATGGGTGAAGCCGGAGGAATTCGTCGCTCACGCCGCTGAAGCAGAAGAGATGGGGTTCCTTGGAGTTATGAGCGGACCATTGGTCCGTTCGAGTTACCGTGCAGGTCGTCTCTATAAGCAAGCAATGGAAGCTCGCGTAACCAATGGCTGATGTCGTCTATCCCCCAGTCATCGGATTTGCAAAGCTCTTCTGGAAGTACCTGGGTTTGAAATTTACTTTCACCGGCGAAGAGAATATTCCGCGCACCGGCGGAGCAATTTTGGCCATAAACCATGTTGGCTATCTGGACTTCGCACTCACCGGGACTGCGGCACTTCCAGCCAAACGTTATGTCCGGTTCATGGCCAAGAAGGAGATCTTCGACAACAAACTTGCTGGCCCATTGATGCGCGGAATGCACCACATCAACGTGGATCGAGCCAACGGGTCGGCCTCTTTTGTTGCAGCCCTTCGAGCTCTCAAATCCGGAGAAGTCATTGGGATTTTTCCCGAAGCAACGATCTCAACGAGTTTTGAAATCAAAGAACTAAAAACTGGTGTCGTCCGTCTTGCGATGGGCGCTGGCGTTCCCATAATTCCGACAATCGTGTGGGGCAGCCAGCGCATCTGGACCAAAGGGGTTCGGCGGAATTTGAGACGCAAACGTGTCCCCGTCACAATTGCATTTGGAAAGCCGATCTCTGTCCAACGCGATGAAGACCCTGCCGCCGCTGAGATTGCTCTGCGGGAAACGATGATTTCAATGCTCCATAAGGTGCAAGACGAGTACCCCGACAGCCATGTGGGCAAGCGATGGGCGCCCCTGCGTCTTGGTGGTACTGCGCCCGCGCCACTAAACTCCTGACTATGTTCAATTTTAAAAAGAAGGCAAAAGGAACGGCGAAAGCTCCCAGAGAAAAGCGATTTAAAACCCTCCGCGATGCTTACGACGTTACCAAGAGCGTTAAACCGTGGATCGGTACCGCGCTCATTGCCATTTTCGTGGTCATCTGGGTCGGCGGAATCGGAGTTGGCGCAATCCTTGGTCATCCGGCTTACGCCGCTTTTGTGGGATTGCCATTTGCTGTCATGGTCGTGCTCTTCGTCTTCACTCGCCTAGCCGGCACCGCCGCATACGCTTCCATTCAAGGACAACAGGGAGCCGGTGCCAGTGTGCTCATGGCCATCCGTAAAGGTTGGACAACCACACCTGCAGTTGCCGTCTCTCGCAATCAGGACATGATCCACCGCAGTGTCGGTCGTCCTGGCATAGTTCTTGTCGGCGAGGGCGGTCCAGGAGTTCGTACCCTTTTGAATGATGAGCGGAAGAAAACCGAGCGTTTTACCCCGGGTGTGCCCATCACCGAAATCATTGTTGGCGACGGCGAAGGCCAAGTCCGACTGCGTAAATTGCAAAAGCGCCTCCGCAAATTGCCAAAGAAGATCAGCCCTGCTCAATTACGTGAAGTTCGTAATCGCCTCAAAGCTGTGGGCGGCATGTCGATGCCAATTCCCAAAGGCCCAATGCCTAAGAATGTGAAAATGCCCAAGCGCTAAACGCGCGTCAATACTGTCCCACTGGCACGTTCGTGAATTCCGCGACCATTCTCATCGAAAGTCACTGCGGTCACAACGAGACAGAGCAGCACGGTCCGGATCAAGGCTTGAAGCGGAGTAACTGGACCGCCATCCCTAAATCGGACGATCTTCATGCCCAATATCCTCTGACCAGCAGAGGCCCCCTGCAGGGCGGTCAAGACAGAGGCTTCGGCGAAGAAGATAATCAGCGGCATGAATTGATTGAGGCCACTGCCCTTAGGGGTCACGACCGCTGCAATGGCCAGGCACATCACCCAGTCCAGCATGAGCGCAAAAACCCTCCGCCAGAGCCCCACTCGCACAAAAACCATGGGTGGAGCCTAACCGCCGTTCCCAGGTGAAAATCACGAAACATGGCTGTAACACACGGGTTATGACTTTTTCACCGACCGGACCTACCCTCACACCAAGAGTTAGAGCTCAATGGCGAGCAAATCGGGATCTTCCGCGCATCGCGGATTTCGATCGGTATGGGAGAAGCATGTTTAAGAACTCGGCAGAAATTTTTGCTTTCATCAAGAAAGAGGACGTGAAGTTAGTTGATGTTCGCTTCATTGATCTTCCTGGCATCCAACATCACTTCAATGTTCCAGTTGAATCGTTCGGCGAAGAAGTTTTCACGGAAGGCTTGATGTTTGATGGTTCATCAATTCGCGGTTTCCAAGCAATCCACGAATCCGATATGAAACTTTTTCCGGTACCGGAATCAGCATTTATCGATCCATTTCGCGCAGAGAAAACTTTGATCATTAACTTCTCTGTCCACAATCCTGATGATAATTCTGCATATAGCCGTGATCCTCGTGGCGTAGTTGCCAAGGCAGTTGAATTCATGCGTTCTACCGATATTGCTGATACCGCATTCTTTGCACCAGAGGCCGAGTTTTATGTATTTGATGCAGTTCGATTCTCAACGGGAATCAACGAAGCCTTCCACCATATCGATTCCTATGAAGGTGCTTGGAATACCGGTATAGAAAAGGATGCAGATGGCACTCCTAACCGTGGATACCGGACGCGAGTAAAGGGTGGATATTTCCCAGTTTCGCCAACGGATCAATATGCAGATCTTCGCGATGAAATGGTCATGAATCTCGGGCGAGCCGGATTGCTGGTCGAACGTGCGCATCATGAAGTCGGCACTGCCGGACAGATGGAAATTAACTACCGCTTCACCGACATCTTGACCGCCGGTGACGACCT
>DASVIG010000067.1:0-5732 GCA_036382195.1 Candidatus Nanopelagicaceae bacterium | reverse complement strand
AAAGCTGCAGTAACAAAAGCGGTTGGCACTCCAGGCAAATGGTTTCGTCCGTCAGGAACTCTGAAATCAAATTCGATTATTCGCGCTGCAGCTGGTGCTTCAGGTTACGCAAATTGCCTCGTTTATGACGTCGATTCGCTTGATTACGCGGATCCCTCGGCTAAGGCCATCGTGGCCACCTGTCTCAAAACAGTTCAAAACGGCAGCATTATCGGGATGCACTTCGGACATGCTCATACGGTGACGGCCCTGCCATTGCTGATAACTGCCCTCCACGCCCGAAATCTCACGCCGGTCACTGTTTCGCAACTGCTCCGCGCTTAGAATTTCTTCAATTTCACGTGCGCTGACATAATGCGCAGGTAAGAAAAGGCCTCCCTAGCTCAGTGGTAGAGCATCCGCCTTGTAAGCGGAAGGTCGTCAGTTCAATCCTGACGGGGGGCTCTGATTCATTAGAAGAAATACCGCTTGAAGAGGTAAATAGAAGCGCCGACCCCGACTGCCATTACAAGTCCGCGATAGAAATTTGGAGACATCTTCGAAGCCCATCGACCGCCAAGCCCCCCACCGATGCTGGAGCCCAGGAATAGGGCAAAGGCAAGCATCCAATGAACGCGACCGCTAAAGAGGTAGACGATATTTGAAGCTGTGCTTGGGATAGCGACGATGATGTTCTTCGCAGCATTCATAAGGTCGGGTTTTTTCGGATTGCGTGCTAGTGATGCGATAACCATTACGCCCTGTCCAGGACCGAAGTAGCCGCAGTAAAGTCCGCTGGCTGCGATGCCAACTGCCTCCGTTACTTCGTTGCCTTTGCCCTTCGATGGTCTTGTAGGCAACAACATGGTCAGAGTCGATCCCAAGAGGAGGAAAGGGACGACGTGTTCGAATACATGCGGAGGAAACGACAGGAGAAGTACCGCGCCGATGATTGAACCAACTACAGATAAGGAAATCAAAAATTTGTAAGTCTTGATGAGGTCCCAGATTCGGTATTTGCCCGTGCGAATAGCCACAAAATTAGCGCTTGTAGTGCCTATGGCATTGGTGATGGATGCATCGATTGGATGTAGTCCCAGTGCGAGCAAGACCGGATAGGAGATGATTGAGGCGCCACCAGCCATCCCGTTGATTGTTCCGACGACGATGCCAGCCACAGTTGCTATGGCAAATCCCAGCATCTTCACCCCTCCCGAGAGTAAAGAGCGTACCTTTTTACATTAGACTCCCGTGTATTGAGGGATCCACTGAATTGAAAGATCAACTGGGAACGGAGTAGTTATGGCTAACAAGGAACAGAAGAGCAATGCAAATACCAAAAAGGAAGCAAAGCTCACGCTAAAAGAAAAGCGCGCCAAGAAACAGGAAAAGAAGGAAAAGAATAAATAGCAACTAGTAGAAGATGGTTTTAGTCGTCGGACTCAGTGTGGTCCGATGACCCAGTTGGCAAGGTTATGGGTGTCGGCAGGATTGAGATATCTGGCGCGGGCGAGCTAGAAGGTATCGATCCCTCGCTCGCGTGTGATTCGGACTGATTCTGATCCTCACCCGATGGCTGCGTTCTTTGGGCATCAGGTGTCTTCTTGTGGCTTTCCTCTGAACTCGGACTCTGGGTCTCGTGAGACGTCGTCTGTGACTCATTTTCGTGCGAACCTGAGTTGGTCAGAATCGTCGTTGAAAGTGGCGGGATCAACTTGGAGATCAAAGGCAAGGATGATTCCTCTGAATCGTTCTGGTTGCCTTCCTCATTTGAGTTCGAGTTTATTACCGGCCTAGTTGTACCCGGAGTCGTTACACCAGAAGCTTGATTTTGATTTGAATCAGAATTGTTGCCCGTTACCGCCTGGTCAACACCGCCAACTACGTTCTCGACGAATTTCGCGGCGCTGTGGCCGGCATTGACGAATATTGAAGGGCCAATTCCTGTTACGGCCGCTGCGGCCAATGAACCTGTGCCGAATAGCCCCATCACGATAATTGACGTAACGATGGTTCTGCGCTGCTTGGAAGATCTGATCGGAATCACCGGTGCTGGTTGCGTGATGGTCGAAGGCAGGACAGGTGGGGTTGAGACGGGAGAGATCTCTGGGACGTGGGCGAGTAAATTCAATGCGCTACGAAGTTGTTCAAATTCCGATGGTTGGCCGGACTTGAGGTTGGCAATGAGCTCTTCGCTCTGCTCTAGAGAGAATTCTTTCTCACTCATTTTTGCCACCTCCATTCACCAGCATCTCGTTTAACTGCTTCAGCCCACGATGGGTTAGCACTCGAACATTGCCTTGCGTCTTGCCAACAATTTCAGCCACTTCGCTGGTGTCTAGGTCGCCGACAACGCGGAGCATGATGATTTCCGCGTACTCCTGCGGCAATCGCCTCACCAAATCCATGACCTCGACCATTGTTGAATTTTCGCCTATCCAATCAGTTTCGGTAAGTTCGACGTTCGTACCACCGCGTGCCTTTTTACGGGCCAAATCTGTCGCGCAATTCCGTGCGATCGTGTAGATCCAGCCGCGAAATGCTTTAGCGTCGCCTTGGAAACTTGTAATTGATGTTGCAACCTTGATCCAGACTTCAGAGCAGAGATCCTCTGGCTCGTTGGTGAACATTGCCAGGTATCGGAGCATCCTCGGCTGGTAAGTGCGCCAAAGGAGGGTGAATGCTGAATCGCTTCCACGTATTGCCTCCTCTACTAGTTGGTCGAAATCGAGCGCGTCAACCAGGGCATCAGTGGATTTCTCACTTTGCCCTGCCGAATTTCCATCCTTGTCTTGCATTAACTCCTAACTGATGATCTCCCCAGAGGCTAACAACAGTGGGCCCCTGGGCGAACATTACTTCCGTTCTAATCGTGAGAGTCCTCCGAAGATTGTCTGGACTGACTTCTATTTTCATCATTGGACTTTGCCTGTGGTTTCTTTATCCACGATGGCACTGGTGGGGTAACTGGTGCATTCGGAGTCAGCCCTGAGGGAGGGGTCGAAAGATTTGATGGAGGGAAAATCGGGCTGTTTCCAGGAAGAAAATCGTCTTGGCCGACCCCATCATCGGTAATTCCTGCCTCATCATCAAAGTGAGTTGTGGCAGTCGTTCTATCGAAATCGATGTGGGCCACCGCCGTTGAAGTATCAAAATGGAAGCGAGGCTCGGCCGTCGATGTGTCGATGGTGAGGATTATGGGGGAATTGCTCAGGCCAATGGGGGCCACCGAAGTGATGTGCTCGAAGTCGCTCATCCTTCTGTGCGAACCTCCCTCAGCTGAGGCAATGGTCGAACTGGACAAGGCAAGGACCGCAACGACGGCAACGGCCAGGTGGCGCTTGTTCATGGTTTCTCCTTCTAGAATCCGTAACTAATAGATATAACGAGGAGAAAGGCCCCAGCGTTACAGTCGGGGCTGAGGTTTTTTTCAAAACGTGCCGGTCTAGAGACATTGGAGCCAATATGAGCGTGGTCCCTGGGCCAAGACCCTTTCCGAGTGATGTATTCGCTGATCTCCTTTCGGCCAATATCGGTTTTGTCTCCCACTTTCAGGGAAGTGCACTCACGGGCACGGCGGCCAAGGGCCTTGCGATAGTCACCTGTATGGACTCACGGATAAGCCCACTTGATGTGGTCGGGATGAAGGCCGGGGATGCCAAGATTCTTCGTAACGCGGGGGCGCGGGTTACTGAGGACGTGCTTCGGACTCTAGTTTTGGCCACTTACCTTCTTGGCGTTGATCGAATCTTGGTCATGCCCCATACCGATTGCAGGATGGCCCAGAACGAGGAATCCGACATTCACGCAACCATCGCCGAGCAATATGGAGTGGACACGCGGAGTTTGGAATTTAGAACAGTTTCGGACCAGAAAGTTGCTTTGGTAACGGATGTGACTCGGATTCGTTCGTATCCGCTCTTGCGTAATGGCGTCACCGTAGGTGCAGCGATCTACAACGTCACTACCGGAGCTCTCGAACCCCTGGACTGTTGAATCTATGAAACTGCGCATCGCGATCTGGATTGCCGACACCTTTGGTGCAATCTCGCGAATCACCAAACGAGGCAGTGGGGTGATGGTGACTGGGAGAATTCTTCTCAAGCTTCAACCAGATGCCGTTTCGATTCTTTCGAAGAAACGCAAAGTAATTTTGATTTCGGGAACGAATGGGAAAACCACTACGACGTCTCTGATCTACTCGGCGCTTTGCGTTAAGAATCGCGCCGTAAGCAATTACACGGGTGCAAATCTCTTTGCAGGAATCGCAGCCGCGTTAAGCAAGGAACTTATGGCGCCAATGGCCGCGCTTGAGGTCGATGAAATGGTTATGCCTTGGGCGATTAAACAGAGCGCACCTGAGATGGTTGTTCTGCTAAATCTGGGAAGAGATCAACTGGATCGATTATCCGAAGTGCGCCTCGTGGCGCAAAAATGGAAAGACGCGCTCGCGGGCCTTCCAAAGCATTGCCTCATATTGGCTGATGCTGATGATCCATTTGTAGTGTGGGCCGCAATTGATTGGCACAACACGATTTGGTTTAGTAGCGGTGCTACAGGACATCTTGATGCATCCACCTGTCCGTCCTGTGGCGCAGTACTTCACTGGTCAGAAGATGGGGCTAACTACTCATGTACATGTGGGTTTGCCAAACCAAATTCAGTTTGGGTTCTTAAAGGCGAAGAGTTGGTAGGACCCGATAGCCAAAAGGTTAAAGTAATTAGCGGAATTCCAGGTCGGGCCGCGATGTCTAATGCTGCAAGAGCCATTGCGGCTGCAACATATTTTGGAATTTCTATGGAGGAATCGAGCGCCGCCATTGCAAAAGTCTCGAGTGTGGACGGAAGATTTGCAACGTTGCGAATCGGTGACACCGATTTTCGATTGCTACTGTCGAAAAATCCTGCGAGCTGGCGCGAAACTTTGGCGACAAGTGCAGGCGGCCCCGAGCGTGTAGTTCTTGACGTGAATGCAAATACTCAAGACGGAAAAGACACTTCGTGGCTTTGGGATGTGGATTTCTCCTCGCTCAATAACCGTTACGTCGTTGTGACAGGTGAGCGCCGGTTGGATGTATCAGCACGGCTTACGGTAAATGGGATTGCACACCATGTTGTTATCGATGAAGTGGCTGCAGCGAAACTCTTAGGTGAAGTCAAGGCCGATCTGATCGCTTCTTATACGGCCTTTCACCGCTTGGCGAAATCGGTGTCGAAATGACATTTACGATTGTTCATTTATTGCCAGAACTTCTAGGAACATACGGCGATCGTGGAAATGTTGAAATCTTGAGTTGGCGGCTGGCACAGCGCGAGATCGCGCATGAGGTCTTGACTATCGGAGTTGGTGACAGTGTTCCAACCACTGCCGATCTTTATTTATTGGGTGGCGGAGAAGACGACGCCCAAATTGCCGCATTGGAAATTCTTAGTGAAAAGGATTCACTAAGAAAAGCTCTAGAAAATGGTGGGCACATCTTTGCTGTTTGTGCGGGTTTTCAGATTCTCGGCACCCAATTTCCTGCAAGTGGCGGTCGAATGATCACCGGTCTTGGGATTATCGGCATTGAAACGGTTCCTGCCAAACACCGCTCTGTTGGCGAACTACTTTCTCGCCCGACTGCGCCAATATCCATGCTCACAGGTTTTGAAAATCACGGAGGACAGACTCGTTTCATTGACGATCTCGAGCCACTCGGGCATGTGATTTCAGGAATCGGTAACGGCCAAGGAAGCAATGTCGATGGGCTGGT
>DASVIG010000066.1:0-6343 GCA_036382195.1 Candidatus Nanopelagicaceae bacterium | reverse complement strand
AGCAAGAAAGCCACCGCAGCAACCGCTGCCACAAATCCTAACCGGATTGCCAGAATGTGCGCACGTTCACGGATCTCACCGGCGGTCTTGAGGGCAAGGAAATGCGCGCCATGGGTAAGGAAGACCGTCAAGGTGACTATGCCACCGAGAAGTGCATAAGGATTGAGCAAGTTAAAGAAGGCGCCGACGTACTCAATCGAACCGCTGGTTGACTTCTCCAACGGAACGCCACGAACTATGTTGGCAAATGCAACTCCCCATAACAGGGCAGGCAGTGCACTACCGATAACAATGGCCAGGTCCCAACGTTGACGCCATTGGGGCTTGCCGTACTTGCTCCGATATTCAAACGAGACCCCGCGCACGATCAAGGCGATGAGTATGAGAAAGAGCGGCAAGTAGAAACCGCTAAAGAGCGTGGCATACCACTCCGGGAATGCGGCAAATGTGGCACCGCCTGCTACGAGCAACCAGACTTCATTGCCGTCCCACACTGGACCCAGAGTTGTGAGGACTGCGCGACGATCTGCCTCATTCCGACTGACAAAAGGAAGGAGGATCCCGACACCAAAATCGAAACCTTCCAAGATGAAGTACCCGACCCAGAGAACGGCAATTAAGAGAAACCAGACACTCTGAAATGACATTTTTTACCTCCCCTAGTAGGACATCACGAGCGGACGCTCATCAGAGCCACCGATGGTAGAGACATCAAATTCAGCCTCAATACGTGGGCCGATGTGAATAGTTTTTAGAATCAATCCAAATTCAATGAATGCCAGGACCCCGTAGAGCAAGGTAAATACAATCAAGGTGAAAAGGACCTCTCCGCTGGACACGACCGCACTGACTCCGGCAGAGGTTTTAATCAATCCAAAAACCGCCCACGGTTGGCGCGCAGTTTCGGTAAAGATCCATCCGAATGAGTTTGCAAGTAATGGCAGGAAAGGCAGGGAGATCATGGCGGGAAGAAACCACTTACCGTGCGGAGTGCGCCCCTTGCGCAACTGCCAGAGCGAAAGCAGGGCAAAGAAGGCTCCGATGAAACCAAAGCCCATCATGAGCCGGAAGGACCAGTAGGCCAGGGGAATATTTGGCTTGTAGTCGCCAGGGCCAAATTGGGTTTCATACTTAGCTTGCAGGTCATTGACGCCTTGCACGACACCTTTGAAGTCACCAGTGGAAAGAAGAGATAGAACCGAGGGAAGATCGATTTGGAAAACTGATCGCGATCCATCCAGTGTGCCGATAGTGAAGAGTGAGAATGGCGCCGATTCTGTGGTCGTGTAAAGCGCTTCGGCTGCGGCCATCTTCATAGGCTGTTGTTGCGTCATCACTCGCGACGTGAGATCGCCGGAAAACCCCACCAGGAGGAAACTGATCAACATGGTGACAAGACCCACCTTGAGCGTGCCTCGTGACATCTCCACATCTTTTTTCTTAATGACCAACCAGGCAGATACGCCAACCATGAAAGCCGCGCCGGTAAATGCGGCCGACGGAATTGTGTGAAAGAAAGTCACCAACGCCGTTTTTTGAGTTAACACAGTGAAGATGTTGGTCAGTTCTGCCCTACCCCTCGCGGCATTCAAAATATAGCCAACTGGATGTTGCATCCACGCGTTGGCGGCCAGTATAAAATAGGCCGAGAGCAAGGTTCCGGTGGCTGCAATCCAGATCGCCGCTAAATGAAGTTTCTTCGGCAATCTGTCCCATCCGAAGATCCATAGACCAAGGAAAGTGCTCTCTAGAAAGAATGCGAGCAACCCCTCCATCGCAAGGGGTGCACCAAAAATATCTCCGACAAAGCGACTGTAGGAAGACCAATTCATGCCGAACTGGAACTCTTGAACAATTCCGGTAACAACTCCGATTGCAAAGTTGATGAGGAAAAGTTTCCCAAAGAATTTAGTTGCGCGTAGATATTTCAAGTTATTTGTTCGAAACCACGCAGTCTGAAGCCCAGCCACGAGAAAAGCCATACCGATAGTGATTGGAACGAATAAGAAGTGGTAGACGGTAACGATTGCAAATTGCCAACGAGCGATTTCTAGAGCATGCACCTGTTGCTCCTGTCATATGACACTGCTACAAACTCATAGGTGATTCTTGCGCGGAAAAGAGAGAACAACGCGAGATTTAGGCCATGGAAATGCTCACGCTCCCTCGGCCCCGCTTAGCCACGTGAGTGTTGCCACCCTTTCGGCGGGGATCGGCCTTGGCCCCGTTCGGATTGGCCTTGGGCGTGGGGTAGGCGCTACCCTTACCCCCGTTCAAGGCAGTTAGAAGCCGCTCAATCTTTAAGGGAGTACGACGATGGCAGCAGTATGCGATATCTGTGGCAAAGGCCCCAGCTTCGGCAATAACGTCTCCCACTCGCAAGTAAAGACCCGCCGCCGCTGGAATCCCAATATTCAGCGGGTGCGTACCCTTATCGGCGGCACAGCCAAGCGTCAGAACGTCTGTACCTCGTGCCTGAAGGCCGGAAAAGTCTCCCGCTAGGTAAAGTGCTCAAACCCCTTCGGGGTTTTTGGTATCCCCTGCAATTCAATCCCTGATCCCGCATGCACCTGGCCGATTACCAGTCCCGGAAGGTTGCGACCTGTAGCCAGGAAGTCATGATCCTCGCCTCCCGCCCCGATCCAATCCCAGACATACGCGCCGACTTCCTCGGCCAATTCGGCCAACTGCGGAAAATCTGGATGGCTCTCTATCTTCTTTGAATCAATGACGAATCTGACGCCCGAGGCATCGGCCATTTGCGCACCTTGCACGAGCAGTCCGTCGCTGATGTCGGAGAGGGCGTGTGCGCTGCTTAAAGCGATCGCATCGGCGTAGCGGACATCGGGCGCGCGAAATTCCGCCAGAGCACGTTCGACCGCAAGAGGGGACTTCACCGCGCTGATATTTATCTCGTGGAGCAGCAAGTACAGACCAGCGGCCGACCAGCCTGGAAGATCGGAGATCACGATCTGATCACCCACCTGGGCACCTGATCTAAGAATTGGTTTTTGAATCTGGCCGATCGCTGTCACGGAAATCACAACTACCGGTCCACGGGCAATGTCGCCCCCCACAATGGTGGCGTCGCAACTGCCGGCTTCATCATTCATACCACTGGCCAACTCTCTGATCCACGCCATGCTCTCGTCGCCCGTGAGTGCGAGCGCGATAACCAGATGGTGAGGTATTCCCCCCATGGCATAAATATCGGCAAGGTTTGCAGCGGTAATTTTCCGCCCGATTTCATAGCCACTCGACCATTCGCGACGAAAATGAACACCTTCCACTGCCATGTCAGTTGTAACGACCCAGTTCTGCATGGAAGGCGCCAGGACTGCGGCGTCATCGCCGATGCCAACATAGACCCGCGAATCGGGACGGGCAAAAATATGTGTCAATTCAGCAATGACTTCTGATTCGGAGAACTTCACCTGGTCAGCCTACGCTGATAAGAAACCCCTCTGCCGCTTACTCGCAAAATGCGATACGGTCGGCGAATCAGGTCAACGAAAGGAACCAGAATGTCAGTACAGGCCTACATCTTGATTCAAACCGAGGTCGGGAAGGCATCGAGTGTCGCCAAGTCAGTCTCTGCTATTTCCGGAGTTACCTTGGCCGAGGGCGTCACTGGTCCATACGATGTCATCATGCGCGCCGAAGCCGGCAGCATGGAGGAGTTCGGTCGCGTGATTCTCTCTAAGGTACAAGCTGTGGCCGGAATTACTCGAACTCTCACCTGCCCGGTAACTAGTTACTAGTTCCCCAGCACGCCATTTCTGCGGGTCAATGCCCCTTTGATGAGTTCATGAATTATCTGTGAATAGGTCACGCCTCGTTCGGCCCAGAGAGTAGGGAAGACCGAGGTGGGCGTGAAGCCCGGCATGGTATTGAGTTCAATAATGACGATCTCTCCATTAGGGCGGTAGAAGAAATCCACGCGAGCCAGCCCACTGCAACCCAAAGATGCAAAGGCCAATGTCGCCAACCTCTTTATTTCTAGGAGCGCAGCCGAGGGTAGATCGGCAGGAACTTGGCAACGCGTAGCATCATCTAAATATTTTGCTTCAAAATCATAGAATTCAAACTTCTTATCTATGAAAATCTCGCCCGGGTTGGAAGTTCTTACCTCGCCATCGACTTCAAGAACTGCGCATTCAACTTCGCGTCCAATGACAGCCTCCTCCACGACGGCCTTACGATCGAACCGATGAGCTTCATCGATGGCAGCGGCGAGTTCTGCGGAAGTTTTCACTTTGCTTGTGCCGCGACTTGAACCACCGCGCGCAGGTTTTACAAAGAACGGATATTGCAGTGCGGAGATCAATGTTTCGCATGCCTGGCGATTGCGCTCCCACTGTTCAACGGTGATAACGATGCCCTCGGCAACTTTGATTCCATGCGCAGCGAAAATCGACTTAGCAAAAGACTTATCCATGGCAACTGCAGATGCCAGAACACCGCTACCAACATAGGGAACATTGGCAATTTCACAGAACCCTTGGATGGTGCCATCCTCGCCGTAAGGACCGTGGAGCATCGGGAAGATGAGATCGATGTGGAGCGGTTCTCCATTGACGGAGAAACCATGAAGGTCGGTGTTCACTTCGGGGGCATCCTCGGGAACCGTGGGAAGAACTCCATCGATAATCCGCAGGGGATGGTCATCGGGGATGAGAACCCATCGGCCAGCCGTACGCGTTATTCCAATCAGAATAGGTTGATAAAGATCGCGATCAATTGCCGAGAGAATGCCGCCGGCGGAGATACATGAGATCTCATGTTCGCTGCTGCGCCCTCCGCAGAGTATTCCGACGACGATCTTGCTCATTTGATGAAGTCCTCGCTTCGGGTACTGATTTCCATGAGTCGCTCGAGTGCCTGAGTCGGTGTGATCAACTCTTTGATGACATCTGATACCGCTTCCAGCACCGGAACTTCGACACCGACTCGGTGAGCCAACTCGACTACTGCTCCGGCCGAGGCAACGCCTTCGACGGTTGTTGCAACGTGGGCGCGAGCGTATTCCATCGTTCCACCACGGCCCAGGGCCTCTCCGAAATTTCGATTCCGAGACAGTGGCGAGGAACAACTGGCCACGAGGTCGCCCATACCGGCCAGGCCCGCGGCGCTGAGAGGGTCGGCCCCATGGGCAGATCCCAACCGGGCCACTTCATTGAGGCCGCGAGTGATCAACATGGATTGCGTGTTCTCCCCCAACCCCATTCCCACGGCGATTCCTACGCCCAGGGCGATAACGCTCTTGACCGCACCGGCCATTTCGCAGCCGAGGACGTCGACCGAGGTATAGACGCGGTAGTAATGGGTGGTGAAGAGCTTCTGTATTCGATGGGCCAGTTCGATGGAGCTGGCAGCGACGACGGCTGCGGCAGGTTGGCGAAGCGCCAACTCGTGCGCCAGATTGGGGCCGGTGATGATGGCAACCTGGGTGGGGTCTACATCAAGTACATCGACGATGACCTCGCTCATCCGCATCAACGTCGATACTTCGATTCCCTTAACTGTGCTGATAAGTGTCGCATCCGCACCGATCAGGGAACGCCACTCCTCCAACTTCGGGCGCAGACTCTGCGCGGGAATGGCTAGTACATAGGTCCGCGAATGTGCGATGGCTAGGTCAATATTGCTAGTTGCCCGCAATTGTGAGGGTAATACAGTGCCTGGCAGATACTTGCTATTGGTGTGGAGGGAATTGATCTCATGGATCACAGCGTCATTTCGACCCCACACCAGCACAGCATTACCAGCGTCAGCCAACACCTGCGCCATCGTGCAACCCCAGGCGCCTGCACCCAATACCGATATTGCGCTCATGTGTGCTTGGGTCTTTTCGCTTTCTTGAAATTTCCAGTCTTGGGTAGATCCGAAAGATGTGGGTCAAATGGTATTAGGGGTGCCTTTTCGCCCCTTATCTGCTCCAACATCGTGGTCAGCGTCTTCATGATGAGGGCCGTTGCCTGCGCCATGGCTTCTGGGTCATTTTCCAACCCATACCAAGGTGAGAGATCTACTGGAGGACCGGCGTGATAACTCACCAAGGTGCGGGGCCACAGATGGGGGCGTTTGATATATGCAGATAGAACCTTCTGCGGCCCCCATGCCGCAATGGGAATCACGAGGGTCTTTGTTATCACTGCCAACCGGGCGATACCGGTTTTGCCGACCATAGGCCAATTATTCTCATCCCTGGTTAACGTACCCTCGGGGTAAATACCGACAAGGTGGCCAGTTTCCAGGGCGGCAACCGCATGAACCAATGCGGTATGGGCGTGTGAACTCTCGCGCTCGACGGGGATCTGTTGCGCAGCCAGGAGAATTCTCC
>DASVIG010000065.1:0-15972 GCA_036382195.1 Candidatus Nanopelagicaceae bacterium | reverse complement strand
GGACAGTACGTCCTGATTCAACCCAGCACTCACACGATAATCGTCAAACTCAGCGACGAACCAACAGATAGCGGCAATCATGAAGTTCTAACGGCCAGCGTCCTACACGATTTAGCAACGAGCAAATAAGC
The DNA here is from genome assembly GCA_036382195.1 of Candidatus Nanopelagicaceae bacterium. Taxonomy (GTDB): domain Bacteria; phylum Actinomycetota; class Actinomycetes; order Nanopelagicales; family Nanopelagicaceae; genus QYPT01. The sequence goes on along the minus strand of DASVIG010000065.1, from coordinate 15,841 downwards.
GGTCCTATCGGCTCGTAATGCTGTATACAAAGGTCACGGTTCCAGCTCCGACACCCAGCAGATCGAAGGTGCGTGTCCCGGTTCCATTGCCAGTGAATGCATGTAATACAGAGTCATACACAAAATTGACCGAGAAGGTGATGAAACCATAAAGGGGATTAAAAGCAGTCACCGTTGCTCTTCCGTTGACATCAGTGATCTGGCCTTGGACAAACCAGTCGCTCGCGCCACCTGAACCGACACCGTTAGAAAGTACAAAGGTCGCAGCGACACTCGTCACCGTGGAGTTACTTGTGGGGGACGTCTGTGCAATCGTGACGACAGCGCTGCCCGAGTAGGAGCCGTCAAAGGTAGTCACAACGGCAGGAGCGGGGTAATTACTGCTGTTCGACGGAGACGGAGACGGTGTTGGTGTTGGGGTCGGAGTTGGTGTTGGGGTCGGAGTTGGGGTTGGAACTCGGAATGTATTGGAAAGATCAATTGTGGCTCGGAACCTCACCGGCACCACTGCGGACTTAGTTGAAGCAGGACCTGTACCGATTGAATTGATGGCCGTGATCGTAAAGTAATAACTAATTGGTGTCGGCTTAGCGCTGGGCTTATTCGGATTGGAAATATCAACGATGCAACTCAAACTGGATGCCTTGCACACATGCGTCTTTCCACCAGGAAAATATGTAATCTTGTATGAGGTGATTGCCTTGCCACCGTTGGAGGCTGGTGCCTTCCATCTCACCGTCGCGCTATCCAATCCCCCAATGGCGCTCACGATGGTGGGGGGTCCTGGGACTGTTAATTTCTTGACAGCAGCGAAAGACATATCCGCGGCGACAAAATTCAGTAGAACTACAGAGAGCACAAAAATCGACGTTCTACGAAATAGCGACCTTTTCACGGCGACTCCTTCGAGGTACTTGCTTTCCCAAAGTAGGACTACCTAAAGGGGAAGTCAAGGAGAATCAGAAGGCAGGAGTGACAACACGGGGTGAACTTCGCGACAAGGCGAGATTAGAAAACTAAATCAGAACCAAATCGTCGCGGTGAACCAATTCGCGCTCATACTCTGGTCCCAATTCCTTCGCCAACTCTTTTGTCGAGCGTCCCAACATCTGGGGAATTTCGTGCGAATCAAAAGCAACAAGTCCGCGCGCGATCACACGACCGTCTTGACCAGCAATCTCTACGGCATCGCCTGCACTGAATTCGCCTTCAACCGCAGTCACTCCGGCAGGCAGCAGCGACACCCCGCGTTCGACAAGCGCAGTAACTGCACCGGCATCGATAACCAAGCGTCCTGTCGGCGTGGAAGCATGTGCCAACCAGAGCATCCGCGAATTGGTCTTAGAAGTATGTGCATGGAAATAGGTACCAAATTCCTCACCCGCCATTGATCGCGCCGATTGCGCCAGAGATGTCAATAGCATCGGGATTCCTGCGCTCGTGGATATGCGGGCAGCTTCAATTTTGGTGAACATTCCGCCACTACCTACGCCGGCTACGCCAACTCCGCCGAGAGAGGCTTCGTCAATATCGGCAACTGATTGAACATCGATGATCCGTTGCGCGCCTGCGCGTGATGGCGGCGCGTCATAGAGCGCATCAATGTCTGAGATGAGAACAAGTAAATCCGCACTAATGAGAAGTGCCACCAATGCGGCTAAGCGATCATTGTCTCCGAAGCGGATCTCTTGCGTTCCGACCGTGTCGTTTTCGTTGATGACCGGGACGACACCGAGAGAAAGCAGTCGATTTAAGGTCTGCTGGGCATTTTTGTAATGCGAGCGACGGATGACATCCTGCGTGGTTAATAGAACTTGCGACGCCGTCACATGGTGGCGTGCCAAACTCTCGGTGTAGCGATGAATAAGAATGCCTTGCCCGACAGAGGCGGCGGCTTGCTGCATCGCCAGATCTTTCGGACGGGTCTTAAGACCAAGTGGTGCCAGGCCTGCGGCAATTGCACCAGAGGATACAACCGCCACTTCTGCCCCACGATTGCGTGCGGCGACAACGAGATCAACCAGCCGATCAACGGCAGACGGATCGAGTTCGGATCCGGCAGTGCCGGTAAGAGAGGAAGAGCCGATCTTGATCACAATCCGTTTTGCGGTTGCGATCTGATTACGCATCTGTCTCATCCTCTTCAATTTCAGGAGTCAATACGGGCGTGTGAGGATCGGCGACGTTGTACTCCCATTGCTTAGCAATGTCGTCGTCATTGAGACGATCATGAACTTTCTCATAGCCGCGCCAGAGCGAATCAAAACGAGTGTCTTCGCCGCGTGCACCAAGGAGTTCGGCTCCTGCTTCGATAGTGGGTTCCCAATCAAAAACGACCGCATCTTCACCTGTACCAATCCGGACTTCGCTTCCGGCTACTGCGCCTTTGCGGAAGAGCTCACGCTCGACACCTAACTGCGCCATACGATCGGCTAAATATCCGATGGCTTCGGCATTTTTGAAGTTCGTCTGACGGACCCAGCGGACAATTTTCGGCCCATCGACGTTAAAGGAACCGTCCTTGTTGGCGGTAATAGTGAATCCAGAATCATCCACTGCCACCGGCCGCAGAACAATCCGTGTCCGCTCCTCGACCGCTGCCTCTGCCCGTGATTTTTGAATCAACCGCGCCATTGCATAGGTAAGTTCGTTTAGACCTTGGCGCGATGCAGCAGAGACGGGATAAACGTCATAGCCACGGTCGCGCAATGTTTGGGCAACCATGTCAGCCATGGCGGCGCCGTCTGGTAGATCTATCTTGTTGAGGGCGATGATGCGGGGGCGATCCTCCAGACCACCGTACTCGGCCAATTCTGCTTCGATCACGTCCAGGTCGTGAATAGGATCTCGATCAGTCTCCAAGGTTCCGCAATCGAGAACATGAACGAGTGCAACGCAACGTTCCACGTGGCGTAAGAATTCCAGGCCAAGACCTTTCCCTTGGCTGGCACCTGGGATCAGCCCAGGAACATCTGCAACTGTGAATCGTGTTCCGCCAGCTTGGACGACGCCCAAGTTTGGAATCAAGGTGGTAAAGGGATAGTCGGCAATTTTTGGCCGCGCGGCCGAAATAGCCGCGATGAGCGAGGACTTTCCGGCGCTGGGATATCCCACCAGCGCAATGTCGGCCACGCTTTTAAGTTCCAGAATAAGGGTGCGCTCTTCCCCTGGTTCACCCAATAATGCGAAGCCAGGAGCGCGCCGTCTGGAAGAGGAAAGGGCTAAATTGCCAAGGCCGCCATGGCCGCCTTGGGCTGCGATGAACACGGTTCCGTTGCCGACCAAGTCAGCCAGTTGGTTTCCTTCAGTGTCCAGAACAACGGTGCCATTGGGTACAGAGAGAACTAAGTCATCTCCTGATGAACCGTCTTTACGATCCCCTGCTCCTTGCTTGCCGGATGTGGCGCGGCGATGGGGAGAGTGATGGTAATCCAGGAGGGTGGTTACGTTGGGATCGACGACCAATCGGATGTCTCCCCCGCGACCACCGTTGCCCCCATCGGGACCACCCAGTGGTTTGAATTTCTCGCGGTGTACCGAGACGCAACCGTCTCCGCCCTTCCCTGCCATGGCATAGAGCGTGACTTGATCAACGAATGTCGCCATCTCGCCACCTCCTTTACACATCTTAAATCAACTTTATCGACCAACTTCAAAATTGAGGTAGAAAATAGAAAAGCGGACCCGATTGCTCCGGCCCGCTCTTGTATAAAGAACTTTAGGCTTAACCGACTGGAACCACATTCACTACGCGACGACCGCGAGCGCGACCGAATTCGACTGCACCGGCAGCCATAGCGAAGAGGGTGTCGTCTTTGCCACGACCCACATTGGCACCTGGGTGGAAGTGGGTACCACGTTGGCGGACCAAGATCTCGCCGCTGTTGACTACTTGACCGCCGAAGCGCTTAATTCCGAGGTATTGCGCGTTTGAATCGCGACCGTTGCGTGTCGATGAGACACCTTTTTTACTTGCCATCTCTCAACTCCTTATTTCATGCCGTTGATGGCGGTTATCAGTACACGGGTGTTCTGCGAACGGAAACCTTGACGACGGCGGTAGCCGGTCTTGTTCTTGTAACGCAAAATGTGAATCTTCTTACCCTTGGTTTCATCTACCACTTCGCCGGTTACTTTGACGCCGGAGAGGACCTTGGGATCGGAGGTGACGGTTGCGCCGTCAACAACGAGTACTGCGGGAAAAGTTACGGTCGAACCTGCTGCTCCGGCGATACGATCGACGGTTACAGTGTCTCCGACGGCCACCTTCTCTTGGCGGCCACCTGCCTTCACAATTGCGTACACGTAACAGCTCCAGTTCTTTGTTTAAAGCTCAGGTGAAAAACACCACTAAGCAGGCGCCTAGGGTACGGAAGTTAGACCCTCTGGGTCAAACTGACGCTTGATTTAAGCCCCAGTAGTGATTACCCCCGTGCTTGCGGCTCGGCGACGGCGCCGGCCCTTCGCTGGTTCTGGCGCGGCGATTTCGCTCATTTCTACGGGTTCAGGCTCTGGAACCATGTCCTCGATTGGCGAGCCTTCTTCAATCATCTCCTCGATCTGTGCATCTGGCTGATCAATCTCGTCGTGGTTGGATCCATTGGAGTTATCGCCAAAGGGCATGCTCATTCGGACTTTCACTGGTTCGGTATGGATGTGAATTCCACGTCCACCACAGCTTTCGCACGTTGTGGAGAAGGCTTCAATCAATCCTTGTCCCACCCGCTTGCGCGTCATCTGGACTAGACCAAGGGAGGTGACTTCGGCAACTTGATGCTTTGTCCGATCGCGTCCGAGGCATTCGACAAGACGGCGAAGAACCATCTCGCGGTTGGACTCAAGAATCATGTCAATGAAGTCAATGACGATGATCCCGCCGAGGTCGCGTAAACGAAGTTGACGGGCGATCTCCTCGGCGGCTTCCAAGTTGTTCTTGGTCACCGTCTCCTCGAGGTTGCCACCTTTGCCAATAAATTTTCCAGTATTGACATCAATGACGATCATGGCTTCGGTCCGGTCGATTACAAGGGATCCGCCAGAGGGCAGGTACACCTTGCGATCAAAGGCCTTCGTCAGTTGTTCATCAACTCGGTAATCGGCAAAGAGATCGCCCAGGCCAGTCCACTTCTCAATTTTCGCAGTGAGTTCGGGGGCGATGAAGCTGAGGTAGCCATGGATCTCATCCCACGCGTCGCTACCTTGGATTGTCAGTTTGCGGAAATCCTCATTGAAAATGTCGCGGATGACTCGGACTGCCAGATCAGGCTCGGCGTACAAGAGGGCGGGCGCATGGAAATTGGGGTTCTCGCTCTTTTGAACGATGTCATCCCATTGCGCTTTAAGACGTGCAACGTCACCTTCGATTTCAGGATCACTTGCACCTTCGGCAGCAGTACGGACGATCACGCCAGCTTCTTCGGGAATGAGAGTTTTAAGAATAGTTTTCAACCGAGCACGCTCTGGTTCGGGAAGGCGTCGGCTAATGCCGCTCATGCCACCACCGGGAACATAAACTAAGTAACGACCAGGAAGACTGATTTGACTTGTCAGGCGAGCGCCCTTCTGACCGATCGGATCTTTTGTCACTTGAACGAGTACTGGCTGTCCAGTTTTTAAGACCATTTCAATCTTGCGCGGTTGGGAATCTGAGATGCCAGCGGCGTCCCAGTTCACTTCTGCGGCGTAAAGAACTGCGTTGCGACCCTTGCCGATGTCGACGAATGCGGCCTCCATGCTGGGCAGGACGTTCTGCACCCGGCCAAGGTAGACGTTGCCAACATAAGAGACGTTGCTGTGTCGGTTGACGTAATGCTCAACCATCACCTTGTCTTCAATGACCGCGATCTGCGTCCGGTCGCCAATCTGGCGGACTACCATCTCGCGGTCAACGTTTTCGCGACGAGCAAGAAATTCACTTTCCGTGATAACCGTTCCACGCTTGCGATAGGGCTCGCGGTACTCACTGCGGGCTTCACGGCGGCGAGGAGTCTGACGAGAATCTTTACGTACGCGTTCACGGGTTTCGCGAGGTTCGCGGACCTCACGGGTTTCGCGGACTTTGACTACGGTAATTACGCCATCTTCCTCGATGGTCTCCCCTGGGGTTACACCATCTCCAGCAGAGCGGCGACGGCGACGGCGATGCGTCGGTCCTTTGGTTGAATCCTCTGCAGATTCACTGCCCTCTGCGACTTCGGACAATTCCTCGCTGGGGCGACGGCGACCTCTCCCACCGCGGCGACGGCGACTGCGACCGACGGCCTCGCCGGAAGATTCCTCCGCATGATCCTCTGGAGTCGCCTCGACGATGGCCTTCTTGCGGGCAACTGACTTTTTGGGAGCGTCAGAAACGACATCATCCGAGGTTGCCTTGGTTCGCGGGGCTCTCGCGGGTTTGGCCTCGATGGAAGCAGCCTGAAAAATTGGAACAGGAATTGCGGGCGCAATTCGCCTTTTTACTGGACTTTTCTTCTCAACCTCATCAACCCTTTGAATTGTGAGATCAACAGGAGCGTCCGTTACTTTCTTTGCCGCACGTTTGCGCGGCGACTTTGGCTCAATAGCCATGGCACCAAATCCTCTATGCGTTTATGAAAACGCGCTCTGGCTCGAAAACGAGCAAATCCTTATGTTGTCCGCGCTAGGCGTTGACCGCGAAGAACTCGCGAGCCGCGCTGAACATTTGCCCAAGTATGGCAGAAATGCCCAGCAAAGCCCAAAAGGGCGCGCTTAGCCCCTCTGGCGAGCGTGGACATTCTGCAGCAGGCCGATCCCAATCAAGTTAGCAAACATGCTCGATCCACCATACGAGATAAATGGCAGGGGAACCCCCAAGAGCGGCATCAACCCCATGGTCATGCCAATATTTTCAAAGGCCTGAAAAGCAAACCAGGTTACGACCCCAATGCAGACTAGCCGCCCAAATAGATCTTGCGATCTTCGTGCAATTCGCATGCCGCGCAACAGTATTATTAAAAATAAAATCAAAATAGCCGAACTACCAGCAAACCCTAGTTCCTCCCCCGCAACAGTAAAGATGAAATCCGTCTGCTGCTCAGGAACAAATCGTCCATTGGTCTGCGGTCCTTTAAAGAGCCCTGAACCAAAGAGACTGCCAGAACCGATGGTGATGCGTGATTGGCGTAATTGGTATCCGCTATTTTGCGGATCTGCCGATGGATTCACGAATGATTGAAGTCGTTTGAGTTGGTAGTTCTTAATCACGCCAACTTTGACCGCGCCAAATCCACCAAGCAGCGCAAGAAGTAGAAGCCCTACTATCCAGCGCGAAGGTGCGCCTGAGGCGGCGATGATCATTACCACTGACGCACTGATGATGAAGACAGTTCCCATATCCGGCTGAAGCAAAATCAACAGGATTGGAATTGCAGCAATTGCCAATGCCTGCAGAACATCTCTATGCGTGGGTTCTTCGCGATCATGCAACCGCTCCGACAGAACCATCGACATTCCTACGATGATGGAAATCTTTGCCAGTTCGACAGGCTGCATCTGAAAACCACCCGGCAGAGCGATCCAGGCTTGATGCCCGTTGATCGCGCTGCCAATTCCGGGAATAAGAACCGCGATGAGACCGAGAACGCCGGCACCCCATACCACGGGGGTGTACGCACGCAATAAACGGTAATCAATCATCGTTGTGCCGAGGGCGAGAACGATTCCGATCAGAATATTGATGATGTGCCGCTTGAGGTAGTACTGCGGATCCAACCCTGCAGATGCATACCAAGAACGGGTGGCTGCATAAACTAAGAGAGTTCCGATAATAAGGAGTCCGATCAACGCGATCGTGAGGATTGGATCGAAACCCTTGATGATCGAACGACGACTAGTTGGACGTCTCCGCGTAAATAAAGAAGTACTCATGGCATGCTCACCTTCGTCGTTGCGGAAATCTTAGGCAATTTGGTCGGAGGACCTGTCACAGGGAATATCGCCTTGGTGGGATCGACGGTAGAGCCGGTCACGCCGAATAGCGCGTCGTAGATTTTTCGAACACCGCCACCACTTGCATCAGCTCCAAAACCGCCTTGGCTGACCATCATGACTACGGCATAACGAGGTTTGTCACTGGGCGCAAAGGAAACAAACCATGAAGTGTTGTCTTTCTTGGTGCCATTTGAGTTCAATCCGAAAACTTCTGCGGTTCCGGTTTTTCCGCTGACGGGGATTGGAAAACCAATAAAAGAGCCAGCCGCTGTACCGGAAATGACAACTTGGCGTAAGGCATCGCGGAGGAATGCCAGCGTGGCCGATGTCGCGGGCAACTTTCCTAGGATCTTGGGCCGGATCGCTTTAACCAAGGTTCCGTCATTCTTAACGATGTCTTGCCCCACCGTGGGTTGCCAAACAGTGCCACCGTTGGCAATCGCTGCATACATTTGAAGCAATTTCAAAGGAGTGACAACTGTGTCTCCTTGGCCGATTGCAAAGTTGACGGCGTCACCTCCACGGACTTTATCTCCATCGACGCAATTCTCCTTCGCCAGGGCGATGAGAAAAGGCGTCAACTGGGCCTTTGTAGCGCGGGTTTGGTAGTTGCAGAAGTAGTTCTTGTTCTGGTTATACCAATCCAAGTGCCATTGGCGGTCGGGAAGTCGGCCGCTGGACTCAGAAGGAAGATCAATCCCCGTTTTCTGAGCGATTTGGAAACCACGAGCTGCAGAGAAGAAATAATCTTTGGCGTTCTTCTTGGGAGCCAAGCCGCCATCTTTAAGCCATTGATCATAGGCAATTCGGTACCAAATGGTGTCGCACGAAATTGCAATTGCCTCTTTCAGTTTGATCGTGCCCTGAGCCCTACTTTCAAAGTTATGGAATACGCGGTTTCCAACTGTGACCGAAGCCGGGCAACTGTATGTCCCCTGCAAGTCGTAGCCAGCATTTGCTGCAGCCACGACGGAGACGGCCTTAAAAGTGGAAGCGGGAGCATATAAACCTTGAAGAGCACGAGACAACGCGGGAACTCCGGCGGCATCGCTGTAGAGATCTTTGGCCTGCTGAACCGTTAACCCCTTCTCCCAAATATTAGGATCGTATGTGGGATAAGAAGCAATCGCCAGCATCCGACCGGTCTTTACATCCATGACAAGTGCTGCACCTGAGTCGGCTCGATACCCGTTGGTTCGTGCCTGGGCGATAGCGCCGGCCAACGCCTTCTCCGTTGCCGTTTGCAAGCGGACATCCAGACTGGTGACAACATTTTCACCCGGGATCGGCTTGGTGTTCTGGGATTGACTGGTAACAGCTTCTCTCCGATCGACAATGACCGTGCGAATGCCGGCGGTCCCGCGCAAATATGAGTCGTACTGATATTCGAGGCCAGCTTTGCCAATCGATTCACTGCGATGATACGTCGCACCAGCGACCGTAGTGAGATCGGCCCCGGTTAACGGCCCTACATAGCCGAGAATATGCGCTGCGTTCACACCGCCCAAGCCCGGATAATTCCGGACCGCGACTGGCATTGCATCAATTCCAGGAAAGAGATCTGCGCGTTCGACAATTTGAAGCGCTTTAATAGGATCAGCGTCTTTCGTAATAGGGATCGGCTGATAACGAGTTCCTGTCCAACAACCCACTTGAGATGATTTTGGCAACTCGCCACATAATCGGGTGTGATGGTATACGTCCCCATATTTGAGGCCAAGTAGTCCGGCCGTTCTGGTGAGTACTGCTTTCCCCTTGTCTTTCTGTTTATCTACGATGCTGCGATCAACTGTCACTGCCAGACCCACTCGATTGAGAGCTAAGGGGACTCCCGATGAATCGACAATCATCCCACGTGTTGCGGGGTCAACAATGTCGCGACTCTGAATGCTTAATGCGGCGGCACGATATTTTGCACCAGCACTTACCTGCAGGTAAAACAACCGACCCAACAATGCCGTCATCAAAGAGATAATGAGAATTTGTGTCACCAGCAAACTCAGACGTGAACGCTGGTTCATTGGCTCTCTCGCGTTTCGAAAATTCCACGGTGGATTCGCGAAGCAATTGGAAGAACAAAAGGCGCGACCACCAGCGTCCAGAGGCCGTTCCCAAGTATCGACTTGAGCAGTTCGGATGTGGTCCCGAGTTCAACGCCGAGAAGGGCACCGAGCAGGAGGTATCCGATGAGAGTGACGATAACTCCAACGGTGACTATCAGCACCACGCTAAGAGGGTTACCTCGCAAGCTCTCATCGCCATATCTAAGAAAAGCAACTCCAAAACTCACGAGTATTAAGACCAAGGTCCACTGGCCCACTGGCCCTCCCGATGATGGGGCTAAATCGAGGAGTAGCCCAGCGCCAAAACCAGTAATTGCTCCAATTTCGGGAGTACTCAGTGCGGCCCAGCACAGCGCAAATATAAGAAGAAGTGAGAACCCTCCCCATGGGAATCGGATCTGGGTAAAGAGCGACTCTTGGATGATAAAGACTGCGAGAAAAGTGATTGTGCTATACGCCACCCGTCGTGTGTACATCTTTAATTACTTTGTCGGTGTTGGGGTAGGCGATGCGGGCGGTGAGGCAAATATTGTTACGGTCGGAATGGGTTTTGGAATGGGTTTTGGCGGAATGAGTGCGTCACGGGGATCCGACGCCGGCGGTTGAAGTACTACCGCAACAACGCTCAGTGCATTCAGATGCGAGTAATACTTGACTTCGGCAGTCTGCGAGACTCCCCCTGCCAAATCCGAGGCGAAGGTGACTTCTCCGACTGGAACTCCCGGCACGAAGGGCTTGCCACCTTGGCTACCCAGCGCCAAGAGCACATCTCCGCTCTGTACCGAACTCTGGCTATCCAGTAACTGCAGAACCGCTTGATCGGTCCCCTGTCCGGCGAGAATTCCTATCTCCTGACTGCCGGCCACCCTTACTCCAATGCGAAAGGCGGGGTCAGATGCCAACATCACGAGTGCGGTTGTGGGATACACGGCCTTCACGACACCGACAAGTCCCTGCCCGCAGATGACAGTCATGTCACGAGTAAGGTGCATATTTCGACCGATATCAATCGTGACGGTTTGAGTAAACCCAGAACTTGATCCTTGTGAGATTACTTTCGCGTTCACTATTTTGTACCCGGCGATGCCAGCGAGATTGAGAATTGATTTCAACTGCTTGATTTCTGAGTCGACATTCTTGCGATTGAGCAGTTGAGTTCGCAAAATCGCATTTTGATTCTCTAAAGATTTCAACTGCGCTTTTGTTCGGCCTAAATGCGAAATGTCGGCGAAAAAATTACCAACCGGAGAAAATGCCGTACTGGCTGCGCGTTGAAAAGGAGCCAAGATCCCCTGAGTCCCGTTGCGCACGCCCGTCATCACTTGCACGCCACGCAGATTAAGGGTGATAAAAAAAAGAGAGGTGACAATCAGGGTGACAAGTAATAGGCGACTTCGATTGTTGCCGCCGTATCGCATGGAGAACTACCTATCGACGAGGTTCGGAGATCAAGACTTTCTCTAAAGCCTCGAACTCTTCAATGCATTTTCCAGAGCCCTCGACGACTGCGTCCAATGGGCGCTCGGCTACGTGAATTGGCATGCCAGTCTCTCGACGAAGGCGCTCATCCAGCCCGCGAAGAAGTGCTCCGCCGCCGGTAAGGACAATTCCACGGTCCATCAAGTCGCTCGCAAGTTCAGGCGGGGTCTTATCCAGAGTGCTCTTTACTGCGTTGATGATGGCGTTGACGGGCTCTTCGATCGCTTTGCGGATTTCAGCGGCCGACACGACGATCGTCTTGGGCAATCCCGTGGCCAGGTCGCGACCACGAATTTCGGCATCTGGCTCGCCTGCGATCGGGAATGCCGAACCGATGGCCATCTTGATCTCCTCAGCTGTCCGCTCGCCCAGAAGGAGGGAGAATTCGCGCTTTACCCAGTTAATGATCGCCTGATCGAGTTCATCGCCGCCGACTCGGATTGAGAGGGCGGTGACGATGCCACCTAGAGAAATAACGGCAACTTCAGTTGTGCCGCCACCAATATCGACGACCATGTTCCCGGTTGGCTCGTGAATAGGAAGACCGGCACCAATCGCAGCAGCCATCGGCTCTTCAATGATGTAAACCTTGCGAGCGCCAGCCGCGTAACCGGCATCTTTAACGGCCCGCTGTTCGACACCTGTGATACCCGATGGAACGCAGACGACAATCCGAGGTTTGGCTAGGTAGCGCCTGCGGTGCACTTTCTGAATGAAGTAGCGCAACATGCGCTCAGTGGTATCAAAGTCAGCGATCACGCCATCTTTCAATGGGCGAATTGCGACGATGTTTCCTGGCGTGCGACCGATCATTTTCTTGGCTTCAAGGCCCACGGCAAGAATTCCACCTGTGTCCTGATTGATTGCAACAACGCTGGGCTCATTGAGGACAATGCCACGCCCACGCACATAAACCAAGGTATTTGAGGTACCCAGGTCTACCGCCATGTCGCGGCCAATGAAAGACATTCTGTTACTCATTTATTTCCCCTCAACTGATTTCTGATGAAAAAAATATGACAATCTCGCGCGCTGCTGATTCAACCGAATCTGACCCATGAACAATATTTTGTACAACATTGGTTCCTTGATCGCGGGCGAGGTCTCCGCGAATAGTCCCGGGTGCTGCAGCCGTTGGATCAGTTGCTCCAGCAAGGGATCTAAAACCCTCGATCACGCGTTCGCCTTCGGCGATGAGAGCGACGATGGGACCTGACATCATAAATTCTAGAAGTGGTTCATAAAATGGCTTGCCTTGATGTTCAGCGTAATGTCGCTCGAGCAGCGATCTATCCGCGACCAACATTCGAAGGGCAACAATCTCGTAGCCTTTGGACTCAATCCGCGAAATGACATCGCCCACGAGGGCGCGTCGAACTCCATCCGGCTTGACCAGAACGAGGGTTCTCTCTTTGTTCACCCCCAGAGTGTAATAGGTCTACCCAGCCTCGAACTCTCGAGCCTTGAGCAGGGCCGCTCGGGTTGCCTCGCCCTTGCGCCCTACGACAATGGCTGCAATCCATAACGCTCCAAAAAGCACCCCGAGAAAAAAGAGGGGGGTGACGATAATCCCGTAGCCGATCATCGCGATCTGCAGGATTGAACCGAGAATCCAGCCAAATCTTCTCTTCAACAGTCCGGCTGTGAAAAGAAAGAGAACGGCGATACTGCCACCGGCAAAGAGCGCCATCGTACTCTGATGCTTCTGCGCGAGCAGGAGCGCGAATCCCATCACCAGAGATTCCATCGCTAGGACCGCAGCGCCCAGGACCTTCATCTCAGAGCACCTTAATCACTTGAGAGCCGCTTGAGAACTGCCCGTGCTTCGCCAACCGTGACCACAGATCCCGTGATAACAATCCCGATGGATTCATCACTAAGTGGATTTCGAGAATCTGTGATCGCGCGCTTCACAGCATCTTCTAAATGTTCAATACTCCTTACTCGATCTGGACCAAAAATCTTCTCTGCAATCCTTTGGAGATCGGCCACCGGCATAGCCCGAGTGGAAGTGCTGGCAGTGACGATGATCGAGTTGAAGACTGGCTCCAACTCCCGCAAGATTCCTTCGACGTCTTTGTCAGAGAAAGCGCCGAAGACGCCAATGACTTCATCAAAGGTAAATTCACTCTCTAGCGTCTCTGCTAGCGCTTTCGCGCCATGAGGATTGTGTGCAGCATCGAGAATGACTGTCGGGTCACGGAAAACAACTTCGCAGCGGCCTGGCGAACTTACCGCTGCAAATCCAGCACGAACGGATTCATGATCGAGTTCATGTCCACCGAAAAATGACTCGACCGCAGCCAGGGCTGTCGCCGCGTTAGCTGCTTGATGTTTGCCATGTAGTGGCAAGAAAATATCGTCATAGCGCCCGCTCAGACCATTGATTGACAGAAGCTGTCCGCCCACTGCCACTGCCCGACTTTCCAATGAATACTCGACACCTTCACGCGCAACTTCAACACCCTCCTCGGCTGCTCGCCGCAAAAGTTCTACTGCCGCCTCAGGTTCTTGGCGAGCCAAAACAACGAGGGAATCAGCTTTGATGATGCCGCCCTTTGTTCTGGCAATTTCCGTCAGAGTGTTTCCCAGATATGCCATGTGATCAAATCCGATGGGGGTAATGACGGAGACTGCTGCAGCCACAACATTCGTTGCATCCCATTCACCACCCATTCCACACTCAATAACCCCGATATCAACTGGGAATTCGGCAAAAGCGACGAACGCCAAGGCAGTCATTGCTTCGAAGAAAGAAATAGGCGTCTCATATCTCTGATCCATCAACTCGAGGTATGGCGCAACATCGTTATAGGCAAAAATGAAATCCTTTGCGTCTATAGGTCGGCCATTGATGGAGATCCGCTCAAGAAAACTCTCGAGGTGCGGGCTCGTAAACCGACCGGTTCGCAGACCCATTTCGTGGAGCAGTGAGTCAATCATTCGTGCAGTGGTGGTCTTGCCATTTGTTCCTGCGATATGGATTGTTGGATAAGACAGTTGTGGCGAACCAAGGAAGTCTGTCAACGCGGCAATTCTCTCCAACGTTGGAGCAATCCGAGTTTCTGGCCAACGCGCTTCGAGGGCCGCCTCAATCACCGTGAGGCGAGCTAAGTCGTCCGCCGTGCTCATGAGTTTGCCAGTTTCTCAAGTTGAGAAGTGATCCGCGCAATATCCTCATCGGTCTTTATCAGACGCTCTTTGATTTCAGTGACAACGGCCGCCGGAGCTTTTGCCATGAAGTTCTCGTTCGTCAATTTAACTTGGGCGCTCTCGCGATCTTTCTGCGCGGTGGCAAGATCCTTGGTTAACCGAGCGCGCTCGGCGCCTACATCGACGGTTCCGGTCAGATCAAGTTCAATTTTTACTTTACCAATTTCAACGCTCGCACTCGGTACGAAATCTGGCTCAGGTTGATCTATCCGCAGTACAAATCGCATTGCACTCTCGTATGGCGCAATCTCCCGCGGCGCAAGGAAGCGCCCTGGAATTCTCTGACTGGATTTAATCCCCTGATCGTTTCGGAAGCGTCGAACTTCGGTGATGATCTTCTGCACCTCGAGAACCAGTTTCTCTCCTTCGGCATCCTGGTGGCTGGGATTGCCCTCTGGCCACTCTGCGATGACGAGGGACTCACCACCAGTAAATGAGGTCCATAATTCCTCGGTAATGAAAGGCATCACCGGGTGCATCAATCGCAGTAATTGATCTAGAACAAATCCCAGCACTCGCTTTGAGTCAGGCGCAGTCCCGCTTGCAAATGACTCTTTTGATAGCTCGAGATACCAGTCGCATCAGTCATCCCATGCACAGTGATAAATCAGCTCGCAGGTCCGCGCAAACTCAAATCTTTCAAGGAGTGAATCCACTTCCGTGACGGTCTCATTGAGTCGGCTGAGGATCCATCGATCTATGGCGTTGAGGGAATCGAAAGTTGGCAACTCCCCAGAAACGCTCGCTCCGTTCATCATGGCAAATCGAGTGGCATTCCAGAGTTTGGTCGCAAAGTTGCGCGAGCCGGCAACCCATTCCTCGGCTAAAGCTTGATCGGTTCCCGGGTTTGCCCCGCGTGCGAGGGTGAATCGAACTGCATCTGCGCCATAGCGATCCATGAATTCCAAAGGATCAAGAGCGTTTCCGCGGCTCTTGCTCATCTTCTTGCCATGCTTGTCTCGCACCAATCCGTGGAGAGCGACAACATGGAACGGTGGAACTCCGTCCATAGCAAATAGTCCAAAGAGCATCATCCGTGCAACCCAGAAGAAAAGAATGTCATAGCCGGTGACCAAGACACTTGTGGGATAAAACTTCTTCAAATCCTGGGTCGAGTCAGGCCAGCCCAAAGTAGA
>DASVIG010000064.1:0-6492 GCA_036382195.1 Candidatus Nanopelagicaceae bacterium | reverse complement strand
CGCACCGCGTGATGCAACTTTTCGTTTGCCTGCGGCGAGTGATATTGGGGTTGCCACTCGAACAATTGATCAGGGAGGTTGGGGCTCACCAGATGTTTGGATTGAAGCCTCAGGCGCTCCTTCCGCGCTTGCTGCTGCAGTTTCGGACATACGGATGGGTGGGCTAATTTCGGTCGTCGGACTTTATACGCAGGCGCCTATCGCGGATGTAAATCTACTAGTGCGTCGAGAAATTGAAGTGCGTGGTAGCTATGCCTCAGTTGCGAGTGAGTATTCCCTAGTCATTGAATTGCTTGCCGCCGGTCGGTTACACATAGAGAGTCTTCTTGAAGTTTTTGATCTCGAGGCGGGCCTAGATGCTTTCACAGCGGCGGCAGAATCTAGAACCATAAAACCAATCTTGATTCCAAAGGGGTAGTAGTTCCTGTCGGATGTTTTCTAAAATTCTCAATCTTGGATCATTTCGGCAGTGTCTGCTTTGACGATTGGGCGATGTCTATACCTAATTTACCCGCTAGTGCCCAATTCGTCTTTGGATATTCTGAGATGACAACGTGTAAGTGTTCGGCGCTTGCACCAGCAAACTCCACCATCGCTTCAGTGATCGCTTTGGTCAGTGCTCGCTTTTGATCAACGGAGCGCCCTTCCCACATGTGGACCTGGACAAAAGGCATGTCTTGAACCTCCTTCATTCTTATGGATCAGTTTGAGTTTTGCATCTAGTCCTCAATAATCCTTGGGGGGTAAACAGATGTCAAGATTGTTAAACCATTGAAACCATCTTCTAGAAAATGGAGACATTCCATCTGTTGAGACGGGTGTCAACAATTACAGTCCCGATCAACCACAACCAAGAGTCCAATATTTATTTGGAGCTGATGCAAAAGGCAGGGCCGATTGCAGTGACCCAGATGTCTTTCCGCAGCCCAATGTTTGTCATTGAATGGCTTCTCTAGCAACCTACTAGTAATATCGCCACCATGAAGATTGCTGTTTGCGTCAAGCAAGTACCCGATTCATGGGCCGAGAAGAAAATGCTCAACGGCCTACTTGACCGTGATGGTGTTGATGCGGTTCTTAATGATTTGGACGAATATGCGGTGGAGGAAGCACTCAAGCTGGTTGAAGCCCATGGCGGAAACGGCGAAGGCGGCTCAAACACAGTGACACTGATTTCAATGGGACCAGAGCGCACAAAAGAGGCGGTTCGCAAGGCATTATCCATGGGGGCAGATGAGGCAATAGTTGTAACCGACCCTGCTCTAGTCGGATCTGATGTACTGACCACATCTAGAGTATTGGCTGCAGTAATTGCAGGTGGCGGATTTGATCTGGTTTTCTGTGGGACGGAATCCACTGATGCGCGGATGAGCGTCGTGCCTGCAATGCTCGCGCAACGGTTGGGTTGGGCACAGTTAACTTTTGCTGGCTCTGTTCAAGTTGATCCCGATTCACGCAGCGTGACGATCACCCGAGTGACCGAAGCCGGCGTTGACACCATAAAGGCAAAATTTCCAGCGATCATTAGTGTAAACGACAAGATTAACGAACCGCGTTACCCGTCCTTCAAGGGAATCATGGCTTCGAAGAAGAAGACAATAGACGTACGCGCGTTAGCAGCACTTGGGCTGGATGCCGCATCGGTCGGCGTGAGTGGAGCATGGAGCATCGTCAACGATGCAACACCGCGGCCACCGCGTGCGGCTGGAATTAAAATTGTTGACGAAGGCGCAGCAGGCGAAGCGCTCGCAGCCTTCTTGGCGGAGAAGAAATTCATATGAGCGACGTGCTGATTCTGGTTGAGTATTCTTCCGACACCATTGCAAAGACCACTTATGAGTTGGCAACATGCGCGGCTCGGGCCGGAGCAGTTACTGCTTTGATCCT
This sequence comes from Candidatus Nanopelagicaceae bacterium, assembly GCA_036382195.1. GTDB lineage: Bacteria > Actinomycetota > Actinomycetes > Nanopelagicales > Nanopelagicaceae > QYPT01. Next base: position 4,605 of record DASVIG010000064.1, on the reverse strand, counting down.
TGCCGCACCAGGAAAAGGTCATGCTCTGGCCTCCCAGATCACAACCGGTCCGATCAGTTCTGTCCTAGTTATTGAAAGCGATGACTTTGCTAAACACTCTGTGGCAGCCAGCGCCGACGCAATCTCCCAGATAGTGCAAGATCGCAAACCTGCGGCGCTTCTCATCGCGTCCACTGCCTTCGGCAAAGAAGTTGCTGCCCGAGTTGCCGTGCAGACTGAATCCGGAATCATCACCGATGCAATTGATGTTGCAGGCGATCTGACTGCTACTCAATCGGTCTTTGGAGGTTCGGCAATCGTGCACTCTCACATTGTGCACGGCACTGCGATCATTACCGTCCGACCCAATTCCGTGACAGCCGATCTTTCTCCATCAACTCCAGTAGTAGCCGATGCCTCTTTTTCAATCAGTGATACCGCGAAACTTGCCGAAGTGATTTCTAGCGAGCCATTTGTTCGGGGAGGTCGACCCGAACTCACTGAGGCCCAGATTGTTGTTTCTGGTGGACGCGGCACCAACGGTGATTTCGCGGTGATCGAAGCTTTCGCTGATTCACTGGGAGCAGCAGTAGGTGCCTCGCGTGCAGCTACCGATGCAGGTTGGTATCCGCATTCACATCAGGTCGGCCAAACGGGGCAGACTGTGAGCCCGCAGTTGTACGTGGCTTGTGGAATCTCAGGGGCGATTCAGCATCGGGCAGGCATGCAGACAAGTAAGACCATCGTTGTCGTCAACAAGGATCCGGACGCACCGCTCTTTGAGATTGCCGATTTCGGCGTAGTCGGAGACCTCTTTGCGGTGCTGCCTCAGGCGACGGAAGGAATACGCGCTCGCACCTCCTAGAATTGGTCCATGTCCGTCTATCTCGACCATGCAGCGACCACGCCTATGGTGGATTCTGCAATCCGAGCGATGACCGAGCAATTGGGCAAATTGGGCAACCCTTCGAGTCTGCATGCCGAGGGACGTTCGGGCCGAAAAGATATTGAGGAAGCTCGCGAGCAGATTGCGGCTCTGGTCGATTGCCAACCGAGCGAAATTATCTTTACTGGCTCTGGAACAGAGGCCAACAACACTGCGCTCAAGGGACTTTATTGGAGCAGGAAGACTGCTGGAAAAAATGTTGTGGTGATATCTGCTATCGAACATCACGCCATCCTCGATCCTGCGCAATGGCTCCATGACCATGAAGGTGCCGAGGTCGTGACGATCGGTGTAGATGCCGACGGTGTCATCGATCTTGCACAGTTACGAGAGCTGATTGCCATAAGAGGAAATGAGGTTGCTGTCATTTCCATCATGCATGCCAATAACGAAACAGGTGTTGTCCAACCGATCGCACAAGTGGTGGAGTTGGCCAACGCCGCATCGATACCTGTCCATTCAGATTGCGTTCAGAGCTTTGGAAAAGTGCCACTCTCATTTCGCGAGTTGGGGCTTACTGCCCTTACCCTCAGCGGCCACAAGTTCGGCGGCCCGCTGGGTATTGGCGTCCTTGTTCTGCGTCGCGGGCTAGAGATTCCGGCACTCTTACATGGCGGAGGACAAGAGCGCGAGATTCGAAGTGGCACTTTCAATGCGCCAGCCATTGTTGCCTTCGCTGCTGCCGCACAGAATGCCGTGTCGCGGATGCAAGAGCGCAATGAGTGGATGATGACTTTGCGCGAGGATTTCATTCGCGGACTTCTCGCCGATGTACCGGATGCCTATATCAATGGAGCGATGGCCCAGGAGCGCTTGGCAGGAATCGTCAACGTCACTTTCCCCGGTACCGAGAGTGACACCTTGCTCCTGCTCTTTGATGCCGAGGGAATCTCTTGCTCGGCGGGATCCGCATGCAGCGCCGGCGTCCAGCGGCCCAGCCATGTTCTCTTGGCGATGGGCCACGATGACGTCAGTGCGCGATCCAGTCTCCGTTTCTCCCTGGGTTGGACAACAACGGGTGAAGATATCGATCGAGTCCTTGGGGTCCTGCCCCAGGTGATCGAACGAGCTCGAGCGGCCAACCTGCGATGAGGCTTATAGCTGCCATGAGCGGCGGAGTGGATTCGGCCGTTGCGGCAGCCCGGGCGGTAGAAGCCGGTCATGACGTTGTCGGCGTTCATCTGGCGCTTTCATCCAATCCGCAGAAATATCGTTCCGGTGCGCGAGGATGTTGCACGATCGAGGATTCGCATGATGCCCGCCGCGCCGCCGACGTTGTCGGTATCCCCTTCTACATTTGGGATATGGCCGAAGAATTTCACGCAGGAGTAGTGGAGAATTTCCTGGCTGAGTATGCGGCTGGTCGAACTCCCAATCCTTGTTTGAGATGCAATGAGAAGATCAAGTTTGCTGCAGTCCTCGATCGTGCGCGGGCAATGGGTTTTGATGGTGTGGTCACAGGTCATTACGCCATCACTAAAGAGGGCCCCATGGGAAAGACCCTTCATCGCGCAGTCGATATCTCGAAAGACCAGTCCTACGTTCTCGGGGTTCTCACCATCGAGCAGATTGCAGGAGCGATATTTCCGTTGGGGGATACCCCCAAAGTAGATATCCGCAAAGAGGCCGCGGCACGCGGTCTATCTGTAGCAAACAAACCCGACAGTCACGACATCTGCTTTGTGCCATCGGGAGATAACGCCGGATGGTTGCACGATCGTCTCGGCAGCGAAGTAGGCCCCATAGTCGATCAGAACGGGATCCAGGTGGGTCAACATCGCGGTGCCTATACCTACACGATCGGCCAACGCAAGGGCCTGAATTTGTCGGTGCCCACCGCAGATGGCTCGCCGCGATTTGTTCTAAAAATCGAGCCAACGACCAACACCGTCGTGGTGGGGTCGCGCGAGGATCTAGCAATCACCACCATGTACGGAGAAAATCCTGTTTGGTGCGGTCCTGCAGTTACTTCGATGGATCAACGGGGCTATGTGCAGATCCGTGCACATGGTTCGGCGTTAGCCTGCACTTACCGTTATGAAAAGAATCAATTGATCGCTGTGTTGGACGAACCGTTATTGGGTCTGGCAACGGGCCAGGCGATGGTTATCTACGAGGGGGATCGCGTCGTCGGCTCTGCGACGGTGTGCGAGACATCGGCATGAGCACGCGCGCTCGTCATCGAATCACCGAACTCACCGCCCAAATTCGCGATCACCAATTTCGTTATTACGTTTTAGATAAGCCCGTCATCACCGATGTTGAGTTCGACGGTCTTTTGCGAGAGCTCACCGCGTTAGAGGCAGAGCACCCCGAACTTCGCGAACCAGACTCACCGACGCAGTCGATCGGTGGCGGATTTTCCACCACGTTCACCCAGCACGATCACCTCGAGAAGATGATGAGCCTGGACAACGTCTTTGACATCGACGAATTGACCTCGTGGTTTGATCGGGTAGAAAAAGAGGCACCCGTTACCGAGTGGCTCTGTGAACTCAAAGTAGATGGACTGGCGATCAACTTGCTCTACCAAAATGGCGTTCTGGTGCGGGGGCTTACTCGTGGCAACGGGGTAACTGGCGAGGACGTCACGCTGAATGTGAAGACAGTAAAGAATTTGCCGCACAATCTGCGCGGAGATGATCTCCCAGCATTGATTGAGGTGCGCGGTGAAGTTTTCTTTCCGCTGGCCGCATTTGCCGAACTCAATGACTCCCTGGCCGAATTAGGCAAACCGCTCTTTGCCAACCCACGCAATGCGGCTGCAGGGTCCCTGCGGCAGAAGGATCCCCGCGTCACGGCCCAACGTCCGTTGAGTGTCGTCCTCCATGGCGTCGGCGCCTGCGAAGGGGTGACTTTCCAATCGCAGAGTGGCGCCTATGAGTTGCTAAAAAGCTGGGGTTTGCCAACTAGTGCCCAGTACCGCGTCTTTGAGACCAAGAAGGAAGTTCTGAAATTCATAGCTTCCCAAGAAACTCATCGTCACGATCTCGAACATGAGATCGACGGCGTTGTTATTAAGGTCAATCAGTTCGACCAGCAAACCGCCCTGGGCAGCACATCGCGCGCGCCCAGGTGGGCGATTGCCTACAAGTATGCGCCAGAGGAAGTGACCACTCGTCTACTGGATATCAAGGTCAGCGTGGGTCGCACCGGGCGGGTGACGCCATTTGCTTTCATGGAACCCGTCAAAGTTGCCGGATCCACCGTCACTGCTGCCACTTTGCATAACGCGCAGGAAGTTGTCCGCAAAGGTGTTCTGATCGGTGATGTTGTCGTTATCCGCAAAGCCGGCGATGTTATCCCCGAAGTTCTCGGTCCTGTCGTCGAACGGCGTACTGGCAAAGAAACACCTTTTATCATGCCCACCAACTGTCCCGAATGCGGCGCAGTCCTACGGGCAATTTCCGAAGGCGATATCGATATCCGCTGTCCCAATACCCGGCATTGTCCTGCGCAATTGCGCGAGCGCCTTTACTACATCGGATCGCGGGCCGCGTTGGATATCGATGTGTTGGGGTATGAAGCCGCCCAAGCCCTGCTCGTAGATAAGATCATTGAAGATGAATCCGATCTTTTCAATCTGACGAAGGAACAATTGCTCAAATCGGATTTCTTCAAAAAGAAAGACGACACCCCGGCGGCCAATGTCGAGAAACTTCTGGCTGCCCTGGAAGTTG
>DASVIG010000063.1:0-22535 GCA_036382195.1 Candidatus Nanopelagicaceae bacterium | reverse complement strand
AACGCCAGTCAATTGACGCTCGTTAAGTATTCTTCAAGTAAGGATGCTTGGGTTCCAATGAGCTAAGTTCACCACGACAAATCAAGTGTGCGATGGCCGTTAACCTATTTAACGCCATCGCACACTTGGTGTTTTAATTCCGATTGCATTGGAATAGAATTTAACTTGTTTTGTTTGAAAGGAAAGAATGTCTCAAGTTCTGCTCAGTGGCCTGGCAATTGGATCAATATATGGCCTGGTCGCAATGGCGTTCGCAGTGGTTTTCTATGTAACAAGAGTGATCAACTTTGCTACTGGGCAGTTATTAATGGTCTCCATAATGATCACGGCGGCTCTCTCAGATGCAAAATGGCCGATCTATTTAGCCATCCTTATCGGAGTGGGAGCCTCCGTTCTCTTCGGCATTGTCATCTATTTCATCGCAATCCGACCTGTATTGCGATATGACCGTTTTAGTTTTGCCTGGCTCGTCAGCAGCCTCGGCGTTGCCATCGTGATTCAATCTGGAGCCGCGATTATTTGGGGTCCGACGTCGAAGGGTTTCCCGCGTCTTCTGTACGGCCATAGCGTCAACATCGGCCATGCCTCTCTAACTTGGCAAGAAATTCTGACCATAGGCATCGCCTTATTTGTGCTGATTGGTTTTGAGGTCTTTAGAAAGAAGACGCTCTTTGGAAAACTAAGTATGGCCATTTCTTATGATCCAGAGATGGCATCAGTCATGGGTGCCAATGTCACTCGCTTTGCCATTTTGGCCTTTGGAATTGGTGGCTTGTTCGCGGGCGTAGCCGGCGTTTTGATTGGCCCTATCACTTATGCAAACCCATACCTTGGCGATACCTATGGAATTGCGGGTTTCGTGGCCCTCATGATTGGCGGTATCGAAAAGCCTGCCGCTGCCATGGGTGGTGGCTTGGTCTTAGGAATTCTTTCGATCGGGGCGAATACCTACATTAATTCGCAGGCCTCGGATTGGTTCCCTTTTCTGGTTGTTGTAATTGTCCTGCTGCTGGCACCTAAAGGAGTGTTTGCCTCTGGCGACCTTTTCAAATCCTTCTTCAAACGTAGATTCTTGAAAGTCGATGGGTCCACGGTATGAGCAAACCCATCGCAAAAGTCAGTTCTTCAAGTGCCAATATTTTCTTAGGTTATACGTTGCTTATAGTTGCATATTTGAGTGTCACGCTGGGGATTGCTCACCACACGCTGTATTTGCAGGACCTGGTCCTCGTCGCTGCGGTATTTGCCATTCTCGCTCTGAGTTTGGATTTGGTCGCGGGCGTCACCGGGCTTTATTCGCTAGGTCACGCGGGTCTCTTCGCGATCGGCGCATACGGATCCACTTTGCTCAATTCCAAATTGGGATGGAATATTTTTTTAGTATTACCCATCTGCATTATCGGAGTGGGTTTAATCGGGATTATTCTGGGAAGTCTTTCGTTGCGAGTCAGCGGGCTTTATTTTGCGATCACTACCTTTATCTTCACCTTGGTTGTTGTAGTGGTCATCAGTGATTCAAACTTCACCGGAGGACTTCAAGGGATTGCTGGTCCGGCATTTCCAGATCTCCCCTCGTGGCTGAGATTTATTGGAGAGCCAGTCACGTGGATGGCTTCTCTGGGTTTATTGGGGACAATTACAGTTATTTGGAGCATTAGAAATTCCAAGTTCTACCCGGTCTTGCTTGCCATTCGAGATGCCGAACCTTTCGCAGCCGCAGCAGGGGTGCGGACATCAGTGATGAAAGTTGCAATTTTTGGCTTGTCCTCCGCCCTTGCCGGTCTGGCGGGATGGATCTTTTCATTTCTAGGGTTTATCTCTCCTGGTCAATTTGGTTGGACGGTATCGGTAAACATACTTGTCATGGTCATTCTCGGCGGAATCAATACCAAGATGGGCCCGATCATCGGTGCGATCTTTGTAAGCGTATTCCCTGTAATAGTAAATATTAATCCTTTCTGGCAAGAGGTTCTCTTCGGGATCATCTTCGTGTTCGTGATTGTTGTTTTCCCCGAGGGTTTTATGGGAATCATAAGTGGCCTCGGACGACGGCTGAGAAAGAATAAAACCTTTGCAGCATCCCGGGTTGAGAGCAGCCGCAATTTGGAAGATGAGAAAAAGTGGCATCTGCCGAAAGTGGATAATTCGACAGAGGATGCGCTCATCTGTAAGAACATTACCTTTGGCTATATCAGTGGAACGCTGGCCCTTAAGAATGTGGATTTTGTAGTGCGGAGGGGGACTATCCACGGATTGATCGGACCAAATGGTTCCGGCAAGAGCACGCTGGTGAATCTGATTTCTGGCCAGATTTCCCCCATCATTGGGAGCATTGAAGTGAACGGGCAAATGGTCGGCAACCTCCCGGCACATCAACGGTCGCGACGCGGGCTTATGCGAACTTTCCAGACCGCGGTGCTCATTAAAGAATTGTCAGTTAAGGAGAATGTCGCACTGGGTCTGTATAGCCGAGTTCCAAGAATCGCTACCCGTGGTGCTCTCTGGCCGATGATTCCCAGTGCTCGACGTGATGGCAAGAAGATGGATTCTTATGCTCTGGCCTCGCTGGCACAGTCCGGCCTTGAAGAGAACTGGTCATCACGGCGTATTGCAGATGTGCCGCATGGCGTTGAGCAGCTGACGCAGTTAGCCGCTGCCTTTGTAGGAAAGCCATCGATTCTTATTTTGGATGAGCCCCTTGCTGGATTGTCATCTGGGGAGATAGAGAAGGTTTCTAATATTCTTCTCCACCTGAAAGCATCTGGGGTCACAATTGTCGTGGTAGAACATCAGACAAAATTTATTTTTGATGTGTGCGACGAAGTCACTGTCTTAGCAGCGGGTGAACTCATAAAAACCGGCAAGGCTCAAGAAGTCCGTGCAGACGTTCGAGTTCGAGAGGTTTACTTAGGCCAATGAGTACAGAGAAGATAGATGCTCTAAATGTGAATGATTTCTCGACCGGATATGGCCGTTATGATGTTATAAAAGAGGTCACGATCAGGGTCGCCGATGGTGAGGCGGTAGCTCTGTTAGGGCCAAATGGTGCTGGTAAGACCACATTGCTTCGCGCCATTATGGGTCTGACCAGACATCGAAGAGGAGAGATTTTAGTCAAGGGAGCGGATATCTCCCATATGCCAGTGCATCAGATCGCAGATGGTCGAGTCTCCATCGTTCCTGAGGGCCGCCGCCTATTTTTAAATCAATCAGTCGAAGATAACTTGCGCTTGGGCGCTTTGAGATTTAGAAAAGATTCCCCACTTGTTGAGTCGCTTCTTGAGTCAGTCTTCGAACTTTTCCCGGTGGTTAAGAAATATCGGAGTCGCTTGGCAACAGAATTGAGCGGTGGCGAGCAGCAAATGGTGGCAATCGGCCGAATGATGATGAGCGATCCTCAAGTGATGCTTCTAGATGAGCCATCACTTGGTCTGGCACCTTTGGCGATTGAGGTTATGGCAGAAGCGTTAGTGAAACTCCGACAAAATGGGAAGACCATTCTCCTGGTTGAACAGAGGATTGATCTTGCACTACAAGTGTGTGATCGTGTTTATGTTTTGAGTGCAGGGAAGATAGTCGAAGAATCGACTGCGAAAGGTCTCAATCAAGAGAAGCGACAACTCTTAGATGCATACTTGGGTTAGGGAATTTCCTCATTTAGTTGAAGTTCCAAGGTAATGTATCCCCATCATGGAAGAGAGCAAGATCTTCATAGCCGAGATAATTCGACGGGATCTGAACTGACAATGCGGATATTAGTCACGGGTGGAGCTGGGTATATTGGCTCAACGGCAGTCGAGATGCTGCTACAAGAAGGTTACAAGATCTCGATACTGGATGATTGCAGCACCGGGCATGTGGACAGCGTGCCGTTCGGAGTTCATTTTGTTCAAGGTTCAATACTCAATCCAACCGAGATTGCCGAGGCTCTGATTGGTTGCGATGCGGTCATGCATTTTGCTGGAAAGTCCCTTGTGGGAGAGTCTGTGGCAGAGCCCGACCTCTATTGGGACGTCAATGTATCTGGGACTCGCAATCTGCTAGATCAGATGGTGCGTTCCAATATTTTAAAGATTGTCTTCTCCTCATCCGCGGCTACTTATGGTGAGCCAAAGACGGTTCCAATCCCCGAGACCTCTCCGACTGTTCCAACAAATCCATATGGCGCAACCAAGTTGGCGATTGACGAAATGATTTCGCTGGACGCGCACAAACATGGGTTGGCGGGGGCATCGCTTCGGTATTTCAATGTCGCAGGGGCGCTCAAGAGCGATCGTGGTTGGTTGGCCGAGCGCCATGATCCGGAGACTCACTTGATTCCGAGAGTATTGCGAAGTTCCAATGAAAATCCTGTCCATATATTTGGAACAGACTGGCCGACAGCAGATGGGACCTGTGTCCGCGACTATGTGCACGTGGTTGATCTCATAGAGGCGCATGTTAAGGCTCTGAATTTCCTGGAATTGGGTAGGCATCAAATCTTTAACTTGGGCAGTGGAATCGGCTACTCCGTACGTGAAGTTATCCGAGCGGCAAATACCGCCTGCGGATCTACCATCGCAAGTATTGATTCCCCTCGCCGCCAGGGTGACCCAGCAGTTTTGATTGCAGATATTTCAAAAGCTAAAGCTGATCTTGATTGGCAACCGACGCGGGATATTTATGCGATGGTCGCTGATACCTTCGCGTCATTTGGATAAATCGCCTTTTTATTGCTTCACGTGAGGACTCTGCCTACGATTCCGTTTCATGTTGATGCAGAAGGCCGAGTTGATCTCGGTGAATGTCACCTTTGAAGTCCATGAAGGGAGTGGACCGGTACGCAGAAGAGAACCGCAAGCACCATGGCGGTTTCGACCAGGCTATGTACGCCTACGCCCATGAAGATGCGCAGTGGTGGGAGAGCGAATTGGGCATCGTTATCGGCCATGGCAGATTCGGTGAGAACCTTACGACCCAAGGCCTAGATGTAACACGAGCCGTAATCGGGGAGCGTTCCCGGATGGTGCAGATACTTCAGATTCCGCAGTTATCAGATTCTTATCGGGCGTGGGCTACGAGCATTGCACATTCGAACTTAGAAAGTCAGTAGCTACTCCACCATCCATGTATCACCGCTGGTAAGAAGGGTTGCGAGATCTCCTGCGCCTTGGGCGGCGATAATTTCACTGACTTGATTATTGACGAGTTCGGAATATCCAGGGCGCGGCACGTCCCGGAATATGCCGACTGGAACATGGCTTAGTTCGGATGAGGACAATCGTGAGAGAGCAAAAGCGTAAGCCGGATCTGGGTTGTGGGCATTGTGAACGACGAGATCGCCTTCAGCAACAGCGGTGAGTTCGACCAATTTGAGCGATGCTCCATCATGGACCAAACCATGTGTTGAGGATTTGATCGGTTCTCCGTGAACCATCTGTAGCAATGCGGAATCTTTGGTCCCGCTATCTTTTAGGATGTCGAATGCACCATCATTGAAAATAGGGCAATTCTGGTAGATCTCAATCAGCGCCGAACCCTTATGAGCGCTGGCTGCTCGTAAGGTCTCCGTGAGATGTTTACGATCGCTATCGATAGTACGGGCAACAAAGGAAGCCTCGGCACCTAATGCTAAGGAGATTGGATTAAAGGGGGTATCGAGTGAACCAAGAGGAGTGGACTTGGTGACCTTTCCCTGTTCACTTGTCGGCGAATACTGACCCTTTGTTAAGCCATAAATTCGATTGTTAAAGAGAAGGATCTTGAGTTCAATATTTCGACGTAGTGAGTGGATTAGGTGGTTGCCACCGATGGACAGCGCATCGCCATCTCCAGTGATTACAAATACCGTGAGATCGGGGCGTGAAATTGCCAGCCCGGATGCAATTGTTGGCGCCCGCCCGTGGATTGAGTGCATACCAAAGGTGTTGAGGTAGTAAGGAAATCGCGAGGAGCATCCAATTCCGGAGATAAAGACAATATTTTCGCGGGGGATGCCCAATTCAGGCAAATACGATTGCATGGTCGAGAGGATTGAGTAGTCACCGCAACCTGGGCACCACTTCACTTCTTGATCAGACATGAAATCTTTTTTGTTCAATGCGGTCTCAGTCATGGAGCACCTCCATTGTTGCTTGGATGATTTCCAATGTCGTGAAAGGCAACCCACGTACCATGTTGTATCCGATGACATCCTTAAGGAATTGAGAGCGCAGCAACATAGATAATTGTCCAAGATTCATTTCCGGGACTATTACTTTTGAGTACTTGTTAAGTACGTCTCCCAAGTTCTTTGGAAATGGATTGATGTATCGCAGGTGTGCTTGCGCGACCATTTCACCGTTCGACCGAAGCGTTTCCACAGCCGCGGCAATCGGACCATATGTCGATCCCCAGCCAAGAAGTAGAACTTCGGCATTTCCAGTGGGATCATCCACCACCAAATCTGGAACAGTAATTCCGGCAACTTTTGCCGCGCGCGCGCGGACCATAAGATCGTGATTGGTCGGGTCGTAGGAAATTTCTCCGGTTTTATCTGCTTTCTCGACTCCGCCTATTCGGTGTTCAATTCCTTTTGTCCCTGGTATGGCCCAAGGGCGAGCTAGGGTTTGAGGATCGCGCAAATATGGGAGGAAGTCTTCTTGGGCCTTGGCAAACTCAATGCTCATCTCAGGGAGAGAAGAAACATCTGGAATCTTCCAAGGTTCGGAGCCGTTGGCAATATAGCCATCAGAGAGGAGGAAGACCGGAACGCGGTATGTCGTGGCAATCCTGGCGGCTTCCATTGCCATGGTGAAGCAGTCACTGGGTGTGGATGGCGCTAAAACAGCAACTGGCGATTCCCCGTTACGACCGAACATGGCCTGCAAGAGATCGGCCTGTTCTGTTTTGGTCGGCAACCCGGTTGACGGTCCGCCACGTTGAACGTCAATGACAATCAGCGGAAGTTCTAACATAACGCCAAGACCAATCATTTCGCTCTTGAGCGAGACTCCAGGTCCTGAGGTTGTCGTGATTCCAAGTGCGCCACCATACGCAGCCCCGAGGGCGGATCCCACTGCTGCAATCTCATCCTCTGCCTGGAAGGTAATAACCCCAAACTTCTTATGCTTGGAGAGTTCGTGCAAGATATCCGAGGCGGGGGTGATGGGGTAGGAGCCAAGAAAAAGCTTGAGCCCACTGGATTGCGAGGCTGCGATAAGACCATAAGCAAGAGCGACGTTGCCGCTGATGTTTCGATATTGGCCGGGCGGCATTTTTGCTGGTGCGATCTCGTATGAGACCGCGAAATCTTCAGTGGTTTCGCCGTAATTCCAACCGGTCCGATAGGCCAGGAGGTTTGCTTGAAGGATCTCAGGTTTCTTTCCAAATTTTGCCTTCAAGAAGTTCTCAGTGGCCTCGGTTGGACGGTGGTACATCCAAGAAAGTAAGCCAAGGGCAAACATGTTCTTGGATCGCTCGGCCTCTTTACGTGAGAGTGAGAGTCCAGAAAGAGCGGCAACCGTAAGAGAGGTCAGGCCGACTGCATGCACTTTGTAACTTTCCAGTGAGCCATCTTCTAGCGGGTTGGTGGTATATCCAACTTTCGAGAGATTGCGAGTTGTGAACTCGTCGCTGTCGACGATGATGGTTGCTCCACGGGGGAGGTCTCTGATATTCGCCTTAAGGGCGGCAGGGTTCATGGCCACCAAAATATCTGGTGCGTCCCCTGGGGTTTTGATGATGTGATCGGCGAAGTGGAGTTGGAATGAGGAGACTCCGGCAAATGTCCCTTGGGGGGCACGAATTTCTGCCGGATAGTTGGGGAGCGTGGAGAGATCGTTGCCTAGGCTTGCAGTATCCATTGTGAATCTATCGCCCGTGAGTTGCATTCCATCGCCACTGTCGCCAGCGAATCGAATTACTACCTGATCAAGAGAGACTACCGGCTTACCCACCTGTGTATCCTCCCACTTTGCGACCAGATGTAAACCATTAGACCGAAACTCTCAGGGGATATTCATCACACTGGTCGGTGCTAGGTCGCGGGTGAAATACCTTTCTCCCGGCCAACGGCCCTGTTGTAGCTTCATGGTTAGGCTTGCCCTTATGAGACTCTTCGATCGCCGAATGGTTCTCATTGCCTTGTCAGCGATACTCCTGACCTCTTTTCTTACTGCTGCACCCAGCACTGCCGCAGTCATTTCTTTCTCGGGGGTCCGTCCTTTCAAACTTTTCGTCCCCTCCACATATGAAACTGCCACACCAGCGCCCTTGATTTTGGCACTCCACGGTTACTCACAGTCCGGCACGAAGTTTGAGAAGTATCTGAACATCACAGCCGTGGCACAAGCACGGGGAATCCTGTATGTCCACCCAGATGGAACCGCCGATAAAGCTGGTAACCAATTTTGGAATGCAACGCCAACATGCTGCGATTTTGCCCCCAAGAAAGTCAATGATGACGCATATTTAATGAAAATCATCGATGCGGTCTCGAAGAAGTACAGCGTGGACCCCAACCGTATTTACGTAATCGGCCATTCGAACGGTGGATTTATGGCAAATCACATGGCCTGTGCCCATGCAGACCGGATCGCTGCGATCGTCGATCTGGCGGGAGGGACATACTCGGATCCATCCACATGCAAACCTGCTTCACCAATTAGTGTTCTGCAAATTTGGGGGACATCGGACGAGACTTACAAGGGCAACCACATATTAGGGAAAACCATTCCCGGGGCATTGCAGACTATTGCCTCCTGGGCCCGCCTAAATCGGTGCTCCAATAAAATTGCCAAATCTCCGGAGAAACTGGATTTGGAACGAAAACTCAGTGGAAGCGAGAGCACCGTCAGTCAATACACGGGCTGCAAAACAGGGGCGACTGTTGAATCGTGGACCATTGTTGGAGGCGACCATGTGCCCGCAATCTCGAAGACTTTTACATCTGATGTTGTTGATTTTCTCTTAGCACACCCCAAAGGAAGTACTGACGCTGGCGCTTAATCAGGAAGTTATGCACATGCACATTGAAGTGAATGCACGCGATTAGCAACTGCATAATCCTGGTGAGAACTTTTCATTTCAGTTAGTTACTGTCGCCATTCAGAGGAAAGCAACCCTGCTTTTGGAGAGAAATGGGAGAACATGTCCGTAACGGCGGGGGCGTCGTCACCGATGATGAGGTTCGCTCTCTAGCGGTCAGCCAGCGGCTTTTGGGGACTCAGGAAATCATCCTCATTCATCACACAGATTGCGGAATGCTCACTTTCACGGACGACGAATTCAAGCGTCAGATACTGGAAGAGACAGGAATAAAGCCGGAGTGGTCTCCTGCAAGAGGTTCATGAGTAACGGATATCCTCATCAAAGGGCGTCTACTGATCTTGTAGGCGCCCTTTTCCAATTCAGAAGGGGTTTCTTATTTCGTCTTCCGCTTCAAAGTGACCGCCCCAGCGCCAAGCAACGCTATAAGGAAAAGAGCGATGACGAGGAGATCATTCACGAGCGATCCTTGACCGATCATCACTTTCTTTGTGGCATCTATTGCGTAGGTCAGTGGCAAGAAATATGAGATCACTCTCAAGATTTGTGGCATGCTCTCTCGCGGCACGAGCAACCCGCAGAGAAGTAATTGCGGAAGTAGGACCGCGGGGAGAAATTGGACTGCTTGGAATTCGGTCTTAGCGAAAGAGCTTACGAAAAGGCCGATTGCCAGGCCCAAGAGCGCATCTAGCATTGCAACTACGATCAGCATCCATTGCGATCCCGCAATTTTCAGACCAAGCGGTCCAATGGCGTAAGTCGTCACCACGATGGCTTGGATTAACCCGGCAATACCGAAAGCTTTTGCATATCCCAGAATGAATTCCAATTTGCTAATAGGCAGAATGAGCAATCTTTCCAGGGTTCCGTTAGTTCGCTCTCGCAGCGTTGCAACACTCGTTATCAAGAACATCACCAACATGGGGAATATGCCAAGAAGAGATCCTGCTACATGTTGAAATACCTGCGGTTGACTTTGATAGACATATTTAAGGATGGTCATCAAAAGACATGGTGCAAGAATCATCAGCGCAATTGTGCGTGGGTCATGCCGAAGTTGAGAGAGGATTCTCCGTGCGGTGGCCCATATGCGCTTGATGCTCATTGAGCGCTCACGAGGGAGATGAAAACAGACTCCATCTCGGTCTGGCCAGTGCGGGCCTTTAGTTCAGATGGTGTTCCTTCCTCGAGGACTCGGCCCTCTCGCAGGAGAACTATCGTGTCACATCGTTCTGCCTCATCCATGACATGGCTGCTAATGAGCAAAGTCTTCCCCTGATCGGCCAGCTTATGGAAAAGGTTCCAGAGTTCTCGCCGCAGTATCGGATCCAGCCCCACAGTGGGCTCATCCAGGACCAACAACTCGGGCCTGCCTATCAAAGCCGTAGCCAGAGCTAATCGCGTCCGTTCGCCGCCTGAGAGCGATGATGCCAACTGCTTTCTGTTCTTAGTGAGATCCACTAGTTCCAAAATTTCTTCAACGCTAAAATCAGAGTCGTCCAACAACTTTGAAAAATAATGCAAATTCTCGACGCAGGTGAGATCCGAGTAAATGCTCGCACTCTGAGTGAGGTAGCCGATTCGATTCCGCAAATTCTTAGAGCCAGCGGATTGTCCAAGGACTTGGATGCTTCCGGTATGGATCTGCTGCACCCCGACAATACTTCGGAAAAGCGTGGTTTTCCCGCTTCCGCTTGGTCCTAGAACTCCAACAATCTTTCCAGAGGGAACATCTGCGCTAAGTCCAGAGACTATGGATTTGCCCTCACGAACGATGCTGAGATTGGATATCTGGACCGCCACTGACACGTCATTACAGTACCCTCGTTCTGTGCCAAACATGAGAGGCGCCCCTATGGAGATTCCACCGCTGGTTGCACTTGGCGGAGAACTCAATGCTAATCAGCGCCGGAAATATTCACGTCATCTAGTCATTCCTGATGTGGGTGATGCGGGTCAACGGAGGATAACGAATGCTCGAGTTCTCTGCGTTGGCGCTGGTGGTCTAGGTTCTCCCGTTCTCATGTACCTGGCTGCTGCCGGGATTGGAACCCTCGGTATCGTGGATTTCGATGTTGTCGATGAATCCAATTTGCATCGGCAGATAATTCATGGTCACTCCGATATTGGGCGGAAAAAGACGGAGAGTGCGCGAGAGAAAATTGCAGAGATAAACCCAGATGTGAATGTCGAAATTCACGATGTCCGCCTGGATGTAGAAAATGTTATGGAAATCTTCTCGCAATACGACATTGTCGTTGATGCCACCGATAATTTTGCTTCGCGCTACCTCATTAACGACGCATGCGTACTTCTCAAGAAACCGTGCATTTGGGGATCCATTTATAGGTTTGATGGTCAGGCCAGTGTTTTCTGGGCAGAGTATGGACCTTGTTATCGCTGTCTTCATCCCCTACCGCCTCCATGGGGATCGGTTCCAAGTTGCGAAGAGGGCGGCGTTTTAGGAGTTCTCTGTTCCTCCATCGGATCTGTTCAGGTTACTGAGGCAATCAAACTAATCACGGGGATTGGTGAGCCGCTCATTGGGTCAATCATTATTTATGACGCGCTCGAGATGAGTTATCGCAAGATTGCCATTCATAAAGATCCCCAATGCTCGATTTGCAGCGCCAACCCAGAACAGAGTCAATTGCTCGAAGATTACGCGGCTTTCTGCGGTGTAATTTCAACTAGCCAACCAGGGATTGGCCAGCGAACTTCCCTGACGGCTATTGAGTTGAAGACCAGATTGGATTCGGGAAGCAAATTACTTCTCATAGATGTTCGCGAGCCGAGCGAATGGGAGAAGGGACGAATTCCCGGTGCCACATTGATACCCCAGAGAACATTCCTCGATGAGAGTCTTATCAATCGACTTCCCAAAGACGTTCCTATTGTTCTCTATTGCCATGCAGGTCACCGATCAGCTGATGTCCTTACACTTCTACTCAATAATGGTCTTTCCAACGCAATCCATCTAGATGGTGGAATCTTGGCTTGGCAAGGAGAAATTGAGAGATGAGTAATGGTACCGATTGGAGTGCAATCATTCTCACGGGAGGCACAAGTCGCCGATTCGGATCCAATAAGTCAGAGGCCGCCTTCTCTGAGCATTCGCTACTAAACGAGATTTTGTTGGCGCTACCGGTGGAGTTGCCAGTCATTGTTGTTGGGCCAGAACCGATGAACGCAGCCAGGCCAATCATTCTGACACGAGAGGAGCCGGCATTCGGTGGACCGGTTGCAGGCATTGCTGCTGGATTGGCAAAAGTTGAATCGGAGTTTGTTGGAATCATTGCGACAGATATGCCCTTTTTCGCGCCTATGCTTCTGCAACTTGGAAAACAATTGTCGGAGGGATTTGATGCCGTGATCCCCGTTGATGCCGCCGGATTCCGTCAGCCGCTATCAGCAGGTTATCGGGTCCAAGCATTGCGGAAAGCACTGCTGATTTTAGGAATTGCACACGGCCAGTCAATGCATAATCTTCTTGATCTCCTTATTGTCCGCGAAGTGTTGATGGACAGTGAGTCAGAAAAAAGTTTGATGGATATTGATTCACCCTCTGATTTAGAGAATGCGCTCTTGATTAGAGAGCAAATGAAGGATAATCCGATCAACGAAAGGCGATGACAATGCAGGCATGGATCGATGCTGTTCGAAAAGAACTGAGTATCTCAGTAGATTTTGACGTTAATACGATTTTGGACATTGCCCGCGATGCGGCTCACGGGGTGGAGCGCCCGGCGGCCCCCGTGACAACTTTTCTTCTTGGATATGCGGTCGCAGAAGGCGCGGATGCGCAAGAAGCAGCAGCAAAGATTGCACTTTTAGCAAAGAACTGGCAATCCACGCAATGAAGATGGTGCATGAGGCACCATGGCACCAAGCGCGACTGACTGCGGCACAAGGGTGGGAAGTTCTTTCCACCGAAATTGTTGGGATAACGCAGGGCAGTGGCAGGACTCTGGCGATGGACGCTGTTGCTCTCTGCGATCTGCCAACGTATACAACGTCTGCAATGGATGGCTTTGCAGTGTCAGGTCGGGGCCCATGGCGGATTGTCGGTGAAGTGAAAGCCGGTCAGCCGATGACTGAAAAATTGCTCCCTGGATCATCCGTGCGAATTGCTACTGGTGCGGTAATTCCAGAAGGGAGTTTTGGAATTATTCGTTGGGAAAACGGTGAGGTTGTTGATGATCTGCTCCACGGTGATGTCAGCGAAGGGCAAGATATCCGCCCCAAAGCGCATGAATGCCGCGCGGGAGAAATTCTCACCGGCGCGGGAGCTGTTCTGAACCCCGGTTGGGTTGGTTTATTGGCTGCAGTTGGTTATGACGAAGTTAGAGTCTTTAAGAAACCCCGCGTTGCACTCATATTGCTGGGTGATGAGATTCAATTGCATGGCGTTCCTAACGGTGGGCTGGTTCGTGATGCATTGGGACCGCAACTTCCGGGTTGGCTTATTCGAATGGGTGCAGAAGTAGTTTCTACGCAATATGTCTCCGACGAACTGAATTTAGTTGTTGCCGCCCTGAGCGATGTAATCCACGATTGTGATCTCGTTGTCACGACGGGCGGTACTGCTGATGGACCCCGCGATCATCTCCATACCGCGCTCTCTGTTCTATCAGCAACTCTTCATGTAGATCGAGTGAAGGTGAGACCGGGCCACCCGATGCTGCTTGCGTCGGTGCCTAATAAGAATGGTAAGAGAGTCCCCGTGTTGGGACTACCCGGCAACCCACAGTCTGCAATTGTTGGACTTTTGACCCTCGGCCAACCCGTTATAGCCGCGTTTTTTGGGAGGGAATGCGAGAATCTCCATCTCGTACCGACACGTCATGATCTAAGGTCGCCGCAGGATTTCACCCGATTGGTGCTAGGCAACATTGTCGGCGGCCACTTCGAAATGGGCGATCACCTCGGCTCGGCAATGTTGAGAGGTTTGGCTCATTCATCAGGATTCGCAATTGTAGATACCGAGGTGGTTGAAGCCGGGGCGCTTGTGAGATGGCTCCCTCTGCCTTAATTCCGCGTAAATGTCAGTGAATAGGCAAAGTCCGTACACTTACTGCTTATGAGCAAAGAGGAATCCAGCGGTCTGACACACATTGACTCAAAAGGTCAGGCGCACATGGTTGATGTGGCCGATCGTGAAATCACAACCAGAACGGCCACTGCCTCGGGAAGGGTTCTACTGTCAGCCACTGTAGTTGCCCTCCTCCGTGATGGTGCCGTTCCCAAAGGAGATGTACTAGCAACCGCACGTATCGCAGGCATTATGGGCGCAAAGCGCACTCCAGATCTCATCCCCCTCTGCCATCCGATTGCACTACATGGCGTGAATGTCGACCTGCAAGTGGAAGATGAAGGTGTACACATCCAGGTTTCAGTAAAGACGGCCGATCGAACAGGCGTCGAGATGGAAGCGTTGACAGCGGTGTCAGTTGCAGCTTTGACCGTGATTGACATGGTCAAATCGCTCGATCCCGGTGCGATCATCTCTGATGTGCATATTGACAGTAAAGACGGCGGCCGCAATGGCAAGTGGGAGCGGGCGTGACCCAGCGCAAGGCCGCTGTCATTACTGCAAGCAATCGTGCGTCGCAAGGCGTGTATGAGGATTCCAGCGGAGCGATTTTAGCAAACGGACTACGTGCATTAAATTATGACGTCGTAAAAACGGTGGTCGTTCCGGATGACCGCGAAGTTATCGCTGAACACATTTCTGCTGCTGTGCGATCAAAAATCGATCTCATCGTCACGACGGGAGGTACGGGCGTATCACCCACTGATGTCACACCTGAAGCCACAGCCCCATTGATAGAGAAACTGCTACCAGGATTCTCCGAGGCATTGAGAGAATTCTCGCGGACCAAGTTGCCAACTGCGGATCTGACTCGGGGACTTGCTGGCACTTCTGGCGCCTCTTTCATTATTAATTTGCCGGGTTCACCTGGCGGAGTGCGGGATGGTTTGGTGATAATCGAGCGACTTGCAAACCATGTTCTGGATCAACTGGACGGCAAGGACCACGGATAATTCCAATGAGCGATCAGCGTACTTTTCAGGTGGAGATTGTGACCTCCTTAGTTACTGTCGATCCCATTCACGTGGAGGTCCTATCTCGTGACGTTCAGTCGGAAAGTTGCGGGGCCATTGTCACGTTCTGCGGCGATGTGCGAGATAACGATCATGGCAAGAAGGTCGCCAGTTTGAAGTATGAGGTTCATCCATCAGCTCAAGAGATCCTGATGCAGGTTGTCCGAAAAGTCGCCAACCGACATGATGTCGTGAAGGTCGCGGTCGCACATCGTTACGGAGAGATCCCCATCGGTGAATCAGCATTCATAGTTGCCGTCTCTGCAGTGCACCGCATTGCTGCTTTTGAAGCCTGCTCGGAATTGGTCGATGAAGTCAAGGCACAGATCCCCATCTGGAAATATCAGGTATTTACAGATGGCACTAATGAATGGGTTCATAGCGCGTGAGCCCTCTTATTGATACTTATGGCCGAAGTCACCGCGATCTACGCGTATCTTTAACTGACCGATGTTCCTTACGTTGCACGTATTGCATGCCCCATGATTTTGCCGCCTGGCTGCCATCGGACCATCTTTTGACAACAGATGAACTGCTCACCGTACTTGAAGTGGGGATAGCCGAAGGCATCGAAGAAGTACGTCTTACTGGCGGCGAACCCCTATTACGTCCGGACATCGTTGAGATAGTTCGAAGAATTAGTCAATTGTCCAATGCGCCGAAATTGTCGCTCACTACCAATGGATTGCGATTGGCCGAACTCGCTTCTCCGTTAGCAGATGCGGGATTAAGCCGGGTGAATGTCAGCCTGGATACCCTCAATTGGGAGCGTTTCAAGAAATTGACCTTTAGAGACCGGATCGAAGATGTGTTCAAGGGACTTGTTGCAGTCAGAGAGGCAGGGCTTGCTCCAATCAAGATTAATAGTGTTCTCATGCGCGGTGTTAACGATGATGAAGCAGTAGAGCTTTTAACGTGGGCACTCCGAGAAGGCTTCTCGCTCCGCTTTATCGAGCAGATGCCGCTTGATGCTGGGGGGATTTGGAATCGCAGCACAATGGTTACAGCCGACGAGATGTTTGCTGCGCTCTCTAGTAAATATTCTCTTACAGTCGTCCCAACTCGAGGGTCTGCGCCAGCGGAGGAGTTCTACGTCGACGGAGGTCCGGAAACGGTGGGGATCATTGCAAGTGTCACACGACCATTCTGTGGTTCTTGTGATCGACTGCGGCTTACTTCCGACGGACAGTTAAGGTCCTGTCTGTTCTCCCTCGAGGAGATGGATCTCCGCAAAGTATTGCGAAGTGAATCTTTAGCGCTGGGTGAGATTCGCGAAGAGATCAGAGGGCGCTTCCAGAAGACGGTTATTGGAAAATTGCCGGGTCATGGCATCAATGATCCAAGTTTCATTCAGCCATCGCGCCCAATGTCGGCGATTGGTGGTTAGAGACTAGCCACCGGCGAATCTAGGCAGGACATCGAGTTGACTGCCCGGACTCACAATTGCAGTGTGGTCATGGCTGGCGACTCCGTCCACCAGAACGGTGCATTGAGGAAGTACCCGCTGGAGTTCAGAATTATCTCTGGCACAGAAGGTGAGAATCTCATCTATTGATCCTGGCGCAACCAATATCTCATCCTGCCGCGCCGCCGCCCGCGCCGCCGCAAAGAGCCTGACCTGTACCTGTTGCATAGATCGATTAAAGCAGTTTCGAACTTGTTTCGCTATGCATCTTCTACGTAAAGTAGCCCTATGCTCATAACAATGATACGAATGAGAATCTCCACATGAGCGGTTTGGCACTATTTATTTCGGTATTTCTTGCTTGCACTGTTGAGGCGGTTGAAGCAACAACTATTGTTCTGGCAGCTGGAACTGCCAAGGATTGGCGTTCGGCGCTATCGGGTACTTTCGCTGGTCTTGGTGTATTGGCTGTAATCATTGCGGCGATTGGCCCGGCAATATCTAAACTTCCCATTGGGGACTTGCGACTTTTTGTTGGCGGGCTTCTCCTCGTATTCGGACTCCAGTGGGTTCGGAAGGCTATCTTGCGAAGTAGCGGTTATAAAGCCCTTCACAACGAGGATGCGATTTTCCAGGAAGAGCTTTTCGCTGCGCGATCTGCAAAGGGCGGCGGCCGTTTGGGAGTTTCAGACTGGTACGCCTTTACTCTTTCGTTCAAAGGTGTCCTGCTGGAAGGTCTCGAAGTTGCTTTCATTGTTCTTACCTTTGGCACAATCCAGCACCAAATTGCCCTTGCATCGCTAGCAGCATTCATAGCCGTTGTGATGGTGGCTTTCGGCGGATTTGCCGTCCGTAAACCTTTGGCACGCGTGCCGGAGAACACGATGAAATTTGTCGTCGGGATAATGCTTACTTCGTTTGGTATTTTCTGGGGTGCCGAAGGAGCCGGCGCATCCTGGCCGGGGAAGGACATATCCCTACCGCTGATTGTCGTATTCATGACTCTTCTCTCCCTTGGTCTTGTCAGAATTTTGAAGATGCGCTACCAACGACATCTGGTCGCAGTCTCCGGGCAGGTAGATCTCAAGACTGTTGTCGTGGAAGAAGTCATTGCCGATGAGATAGAGGAAGACAAATTGGAGATATTAGAGTCTCGAACTTTTCTCGGGAGCCTCAAAGCTTTTGGTGATTTCTGGTACGACTTTCTTATTGGTGATGATTGGCGCGGAACGGTTGGGCTTGTGGTTGCGTTCATCCTTACCGGTTGGCTGAACAGATCAGGAGCCACCAGTTGGTGGATCTTGCCGACCGCTGTGATGGTGCTGATGCCGTATAACTTGGCGCGAGTAACGAAGGCACGGTAAATCGCTCTGGTAGTGGCAGTTCATCGCTTCTCAATGAGTTTACGTCTAATATTTCGTTCATGAACGTCAAGCATCGCCTCCCACTAGCATGCTTGCTCTTATTGATGATGATGCCGATGACGGCTGCTCAAGCGCACACATCCGTGGTCTCTTCTAACCCGGCCATCCATGCGAGACTCGCGAAATTGCCAACTCATGTGCAAATTGAATTTGATGAGAACCTTCTGACGTTGGGTGGCGCGAAGACCAATGTGCTGCAAGTGCAGGATGCCCAAGGCAAAGAAATTGACGCAGGCAATTCAAAAGTAGCTGGTCCTATCATCGGGGTAGATATTAAAGACCAGCCTGGAAAAGGCACATTCACTGTCAGTTGGCGAGTGGTTTCTAGTGATGGGCATCCCGTTGAAGGTTCATACCAATTCTCAGTCGGTCAGCAATCGCAAACTTTGGCGCCGAAAACAACAGTGCCGATTCAAAAAGGAGAGAGTTTTTGGAATCGCCATAGCCAACAGATCTATGTATTGATTCTGGGAATTATTGCGATAGGGATATGGGTTCGTTTTGATTGGCGCCGGCGAAAAGTTTCATGACTTATTGAGTCGGTGCAGGGTCTTACGGAGAGTCGGATAGAGGTGACGGAACTCGTCATAAAGATCTGAATAGATTGCAGAGTCAGGACCACTTGGTAAGAAGGTGTCAGTAACTTTGGCTAGTTGCCCGGCTTCTTCCAATGTCATTTCGCCCAAGCAGACTCGCGTCCATGACGCAGCTCCTTTGAGTTGCGCATCGCGTGGATCGGCTGGGCGCTCTACTGGACGATTGAGAGCATAAGCATGCATCTGACACCAGAGATCGGATTGCGCGCCTCCGCCGATGATGCGAACCGTTGCCGGTTTGCGTCCCAGGAATTTCTCGTAAGCATCGAATAACCACCGGGCATTGAAAGCGACGCCCTCCATGACCGCGCGAATGAGAATTGCTTGATCGGTGCGTAGTGACATATTGAGAAATGACGCTCGAATATTTTTATCCTCAACCGGGCTGCGCTCGCCGTTGAGCCACGGCGTAAACAAGACCCCTTCGCACCCAGCGGGTGCTAATTCGGCCTTGGCAATAATGCTCTCGTAAGTCTCTTCAGGGAGTATCTGTTCTTTGAACCAGCGTAGGGCGGCACCGCCCGTCTCATGATTGTTGGCAACGATCGGAAATGAGTTATCTAAACCAGGAACACTCGCGATTGAATGCAGAACGTCGGTTTTCTTAAATGGAACGCGCGCACCTATCCATGCGGTTGTGGAAATACTGATATGAGTAGCGAAAGGTTCCACCGCGCCGCTACCAATCACCGCAGTATGTAGGTCAGGAATTCCGCAAATAACGGGAACGTCAGAAGGTATTCCAAGTGAGTTGGCCACTTCAGGCAGCACTGTCCCAAGAACTGAACCAGTAGGTATGAGCGGAGGAAGTTTTGCGGGATCTCGCTTTGCACGCTTGACCAGGGCTGGATCATAGGCAGGTTTGCGGTTAAGCCGATTGTCCGTGAGCCAACTTAAGATCATCGATGCAGGCGTGGCTGCTGCTCGGCCAGTGAATCGCATTCCGATGTAGTCAACCGGCTCAAGAAGATATGCGGCACGATCATACGTAGATCGCAGTTCACGTTGTAGCACCAGCGAATGTCCAGTTGGATCTGCTCCGCTTGGGGTGGGCGCGCCCCCGGTTTTGCGAACCCAGGGGATCACTCGTTGTGGTGCAAACCCTTGGTACATGATTGGTCCACCAATGACTTCGTGCATGTACTTCTGTCCGCGAGTATCCGCCCAGAGAAGGACTTCGCCAACTGGGATGCCATGTGAATCAACGGGAACCGTCGAGCCCCATTGCCCAGTGATTCCGATGGCGTGCAAATTGCTGGGATCTACCTGGCTTTTACGGATTGCTTCTCGAGCCGCTTCCAGTAGTTGAGTCCACCATTCATTGGCATCCTGTGTTGCAGTTCCATCTAAACCGATTTGAACCAGGACGGTTCGCACGCTGACAGCGCGAATTTGATCGTGAAGATCGACTACCGCGACTTTCGGTCCGCCGTTTCCCAGATCTATGGCCAGAATCCAGCGTTCACTAGTCAAGTTATTTAGCCCTTGGCGCAGTTTCGTGCATCGCGTCGAGAAAACCGCTCATCAATATATTTATCGCTTCGTTGCCCTGTGGCGTCCCACCAAATCCATACATCGCGCCACTTTCCGCTGGCTCACCGTCGTGTTGTTTTGCGTAAGCCACTGATGCCTTGAGATCGGAAAGATACTGGGCAACAACTTTCGGATCAGTATTCGGCCTGGTTACGCAGAAGTGCAGAGCCGGCGGAAATTGCAAGGCATTCATTCGCCAACCGCGCCGCTTCAGTTCGTCATTAACTAGGTATACATCAACGTCGTCAGATTTGAATGCCACCACAAATATCGGATTGCCAATGATTTCGAGTTCAGGAATGCCATCTCGAATTCCTTTGACCATTCGTTGAGCAGCCTCATAAATTTCTTTGGCTGCCTGGCGATAGCCTTCCTTTCCAGTTAATACGAGTGACGCCCAAGTTGATGCGATTAACCCGCCACTGCGGGAACCGGCGAAACCTGGCGATAGGTAGAGCCCGCCAGGCCAATCTGGATACGTGAACCACTGGTGCGCACGTAAAGCTTTAGTGCGATAAGTCAAAGTTGAAGTGCCTTTCAGCGCATAGCCATACTTATGGGTGTCGGCGCTGATGCTGGTGACCCCAGGCACGCGAAAATCCCACTGCGTCAGTTCAACTCCATTGGCTTCAATCCATGGCAATAAGAATCCGCCGAGGCACCCGTCGACATGCAGGCCTACTCCTCGTTCAAGAGCCAGTCGTCCCAGGGCAGGGATTGGGTCAATAAGTCCGTGGGCATAGTTGCCGGCGGATCCGACTATGGCAATGGTGTTCTCATCCATCAAATCTGCCATCGCTTCGACATCAACTACATATTGGTCAGTGAGCGGAGCGTGACGCATTTCAATGCCCAGCCAATGTGCGCCTTTATCGAGGGCAACATGCGCAGTCACCGGAATGACCACGTTTGGCTTAGTGATCCCGCGTTCTTTCGCTGCTTGTTCACGGTAGGTGTAGAGCGCGGTGATAAGGCTCTCGCTACCGCCGCCAGTTACGACGCCACAGACATCGCTCTCATTGCCGGCGCCATGCAACATGTCAATCGCCATGGCAATGATTTCAGCTTCAAATTTTGTAGCAGAGGGATACATATCGCGTTGCAAAACATTGACGTGCGCGAACTCTTCAAAGATTTCACTGAGGACGTGATAATGGTCGTGATCGCCACTATAGAGGGAACCAGAGACCCGGCCTTCATTTCCCATGGCATCTTCCCGCGCGGCAAAAGTATGTATCTCTGCAATAACATCTGCTGCAGATCGACCTTGTTCTGGGATTGCGGTATAGGTTTCGGTACTTCGCCGGTAGGGATACAACTCGTCGATCATCGATTTGAATTCTGCGACATCATCCGTCATTGGCGGTCACCTTTCTTCGCGTTCAATCGCTACCTTTTCACAACCACCCTTGAATTACAATGACAGCCCGAATAAGGTCGCAGAATGAGTTATTCATTTACCGGAAAAGTTTTTGTTATTACTGGTGCGGCCGGAGGTATCGGTTCGCATCTTGCTCATGAATTCGCTGCCAAAGGAGCGAAAGTCGTCCTGATTTCACGGAATATGACGCGATTAGAGGAGATTCTCGCGGTCCTACCGGGAGAGGGTCATATGCAGATTACTTTTGACCTAACTGATAGGGATTCGATCGAAGAAGCAATTGCTCAAATCTCCTCAAGATACGGCCTTATTGACGTTTTGATTTCCAATGCCGCAATTACCTCAACAGAGCGCTTTGATGAGCGGAGCATTGAAAGCATTGAGTATGAATTAGATATTAACTTGATCGCCCCTCTGGTCTTCATCCGCAGTGCGATCCCGCTATTAAGGAAGTCCGCGGATCCTCGAATCATCACCACGGGGTCCCTAGGTGGGATTTTCCCTCTTGGCGAAACCCCGATGTATACCGCTTCGAAATTTGGTCTTCGCGGAGCAATGCTCTCTATGAGTTTGGATTTGTCAGCTAAAGGAATCAAGGCCGGGTCAGTCTTGCCATCAGCAACTGATACTCCTATGTTGCATCGCGAAGCCGCTGAAGGTGGCAATTCTTTGCAATTCATGGATCCACCGCAGAAAACCAGCGACGTAGTGAAATCGTTCATGGAGATGCTGGATAAGCCGCGTTTTGAAATCTATCCAAAGAAAAGCGAATCTTGGCTCGTTCGCGTCGCACTATTGTTTCCCAATCAATTGCCGTTATTCATGCCACTTTTCCGTGGTCGTGGCAAGAAGGGGCATTTGAAGTACTTGCAAGAACTAGAAACGCGCGGGATCGCGCGCAAGAATGGTGAAACGTGGGAAATTATTGAATAGCGTGCATTGCATTAGGGCTATTCGCGCAATTGCGAAGAGGCGAGTTCTGCGTAAACCTCTGGTTTACGTTTCCGCAGATCGCGACCGTAAAACACTCCACCAATGGCGATAACCAAGAGAAGGAATGGCACAAGATTGACAATCTTGTTCTC
>DASVIG010000062.1:0-9806 GCA_036382195.1 Candidatus Nanopelagicaceae bacterium | reverse complement strand
CCTGATCGTTCCCGTGAGAAGATACCGCTATGGGACTTAAAGAACGACTCAGGGGCGATCTTACCGAGGCTATTCGCGGTCGTGACGAAATTACCTCCGGAACGATTCGCATGGTCTTGACGGCGATCACGACCGAAGAAGTGTCAGGTAAGAATGCGCGCCAACTCTCTGATGCTGAGATCATCACAGTTCTCTCCCGCGAAGCAAAAAAGCGGCGCGAAGCAGCCGAAGCATTTGACGCTGGCTCGCGCTTTGACAAGGCCGCCCTCGAACGTTCAGAAGGCGAAGTTATTGCCAAATACTTGCCTGCTCAATTGAGCGATGAAGAACTGCAACAGATGATTAAAGACGCGATCGCTGAAACTGGTGCCACTGGTCCTTCTGGAATGGGATTAGTGATGAAAGTACTTTCCCCTAAAATTGCTGGCAAGGCCGACGGAGGAGTCGTTTCTGCCGCAGTAAAAGCCGCCCTCGCTTGAAGGAGAGATCATGAAGTTTGAATATGTAACCGTTCCATTGCTGACCCACGCAACCAAGCAGATTCTCGATAATTGGGGTTCTGAGGGTTGGGAACTCGTGCAAGTCATTCCTGCGCCCGGAGGTGGAGATCAACTCGTTGCCTACATGAAAAGAGAGATTAAGTGACCGACGTACGAGCAAAACTTGCCGAACTTGGCCTGACGCTTCCAGTTGCGGCGAAACCTATCGCTGCATATGTCCCTGCAGTCCGCACCGGAAATCTAGTATTCACGGCAGGCCAACTTCCTCTCGTTGACGGCAAGATTTCATTGACGGGAAAAGTGGGCGGGGCAGTTTCAGTGGAGCAAGCCAAAGAATTGGCCCAAGTCTGCGCACTTAATTGCCTGGGGGCGGTTGCGACCGTTGCCAACGTTGATGACATTGTCAAAATCGTCCGCGTCGTCGGGTATGTAAACGGAGTGCCTGGCTTTATCAATCAACCCGCGGTCGTGAACGGTGTGAGCGAACTGTTCCTTCATATTTGGGGTGACGCAGGAAAACACGCACGTTCGGCGGTCGGAATCGCAGAACTACCGATGGATTCGCCAGTTGAGGTGGAACTTACCGTCGAACTGCGTGGGTAATTAACGACCGCGCTTGCTCAACCGTTCGACGTCTAGAACTAAAACTGCCCGACCATCGAGGCGTATCCAGTTGCGGCCAGCGAAATCGGCCAAGGCTTTGTTAACAGTTTCTCGTGATGCGCCAACGAGTTGCGCCAACTCTTCTTGAGTCAGATCGTGATTGACGTAGAGACCTTCATTGGTCTCTTTCCCAAAGCGCTCGCCCAAATCAATCAAAGCCTTTGCCACTCGACCAGGTACATCAGAGAAGACCAGGTCACCGACAACTTCGTTGGTACGACGGAGGCGTTGGGCTAGACGAGCCAAGAGTTCGAGTGCGACCTGTGGGTGTTGCGTAATCCACGGAGCCACCTTGTCATGGCCAAGACTCAATAGGCGTACATCAGTCACCGCTGTTGCAGTAGCCGTGCGGGGCCCTGGATCAAAGAGCGAGAGTTCGCCGAACATTTCACCGGGCCCAAGGACGGAGAGCAAATTCTCACGTCCATCGCCGCTAGATGTTCCAAGTTTCAATTTGCCTTCCACGATCACATAAAGATGATCGCCTTCATCGCCTTCTGAGAAAAGAACCGCGCCTTTGTTCAGTCGCACATTCTCCATCGACGTTCGAAGGGATGCGGCTGACGCATCGTCGAGAGCCGTGAAGAGCGGAGCGCGCCGTACTATTTGGTCATCTTGGGTCACGGGCGCACCTTACTAGCAATAGCGGAAAGTTTCACCCCAATGGCGTGACAGGCGTAACCTCTGCTGGGTGGCAGCAGACGAGGAGACGAAGAAGCGCGCGCGTGCCATGTATCGGATTCTCAGCAAGACCTACCCGGACATCCGATGCGAGTTGGATTTCGCAAACCCTTTGCAGTTATTGGTGGCAACTGTTCTTTCGGCACAGTGCACTGATAAGCGCGTCAACCAGGTGACCCCAGCGTTATTTAGGAAATACCAGAGCGCAGAAGCGCTGGCAGGCGCTGACCTTCACGAGTTAGAGGGGCTGGTTCATTCCACGGGATTTTTCCGGGCCAAAGCTAGGAATATCAAAGGGTTAGCCATGAAAATCCAGTCTGACTTTGCTGGGGAAGTCCCCCGTACCCTGGAAGAATTGATCCTGCTGCCCGGGGTCGGACGCAAAACTGCAAACGTAGTTCTCGGCCATGCATTTGATGTACCTGGAATTACCGTTGACACTCACTTTGGTCGACTGAGCCGTCGCTTTGGTTGGACTTCAGAGACGGACCCCGTAAAAGTCGAACATGCGGTCGGTCAATTGATTCCGCAGAAGGAATGGACCAATTTGTCTCAACGCATGATCTGGCATGGACGGCGGATCTGTCATTCTCGTAGACCTGCCTGTGCGGCATGTCCACTCGCAGAGATTTGCCCTTCTGTGGGAATTGGCGAGATGGATCCGGTACTTGCACGCGCCTTGGTCAAAGTAGATGCGGATTTTCAATGATGCGAATTTGGAAGAGAACAGTTGTGCTTCTTCTACTTGGGCTGCTTGCGGGATGTTCATCGCAATCATCAGGTATTCCCACCTTAGGGCGCGTGGTTGGTTGTGATTCGATTACACGGTCAGCCGGGACAGAGGGTTTAGTTTTCCCTTGTTTGGATGGAAAATCCTCGCTCTATTTTTCAGCCGTGCGTGGTCCTCTCATTGTCAACGTCTGGGGATCATGGTGCGCCCCCTGCAAGGATGAAGTGCCGATGATCCGCTCCTTTTACTCAAAGGCGAAATCCCAACTTCAAGTTCTGGGGGTTGATGTTGAAGAAGCTAAACCGACAGATGGCAGTGACTTTATCGTCCAGAACGGGATGACGTGGCCGAACGTAAAAGATCCGGATGGAAGGTCCCGTGGATTTTTTGGCATGGGTGTTCCAGTCACATGGTTCATCGACAAAAATGGGAAAGTGGTTCACAAAAAAATCGGCGTAATGACGAGTGAGGGAGAGTTGCGCGATCTAACCTTGAAATATCTCAATATCGCCGTAGGTTAGGCCCATGATCGTTGATGCCATATTAGTTTTCCTTGCAATCATGGCAGTCGTGTCGGGGTTCCGTCGTGGATTTCTTCACACATTCTTCTCGACTCTCGGGTACATCGGAGGCGGTGTTTTAGGATTGGTCCTCAGTCTTCAATTCGTCGGGAAGGTGCACAGTTCTGTAAGCAGATTCATTCTGATTTTCATTGCGATCTTCTTGATGGCAGAGATCGGGAGAAGAATTCTTGGATCTGTCGCAAGTTTTTTCCGTACCAAGATTCTCTGGGCGCCGTTTCGAATTATTGACTCCCTGGCTGGTGTCATTCTTGAACTGATAAGAGTCGCGTTCTTTGCTTATTTGTTAATCTCATTGGTCATGTGGTCGCCTTGGTCTGCCGCAAGGAAGGCAGTTTCTGAGAGCACGATTTATCCGAAACTAACCAAGCAGATGCCACACGTGATCAGTCAACTACGAGCGGATATTGAAAAAAAGTTCTCTGTCAGTCTTCGTTAGGAGTTCCCTGCAGCCCGTCGGAAATTAATTGCATAATGTTCGGATCAGATAAAGTTGTCGAATCTCCAACGACGCGGTTTTCGGCCACATCTTTTAGTAGTCGACGCATAATCTTTCCGCTGCGAGTCTTTGGCAGTTCTGCAACCACAAGGATTTGACGTGGTTTTGCAATTGCGCCGATCTCCTTTGCAACGTGATTGCGTAACTGTTGGATGAACTCGTCGCCTTCAGGATGAGCCACTCCACTTCGCAAAATAACAAAAGCCACAATTCCTTGTCCTGTCATTGCGTCTGCGGCGCCAACTACCGCTGCTTCAGCCACTGCCTCGTGTGAGACAAGTGCAGACTCAACCTCAGTGGTCGAAATACGGTGGCCTGAAACGTTCATGACGTCATCAACGCGACCGAGTAACCAGATTGCGCCATCATCATCTAGTTTGGCGCCATCGCCAGCAAAGTACAGATCATCAAATTTCGACCAGTAGTTCTCTTTGTAACGCTCGGGTTCGCCCCAAATGCCACGCAACATCGACGGCCACGGCTCATCCAGAATCAAGTAACCACCGTGTCCATTTGCAACTGAGTTGGCCTTGTCGTCGACAACTTTCACACTTATTCCAGGGAGCGGACGCATGGCCGAACCTGGTTTAGTCGCAGTCACACCAGGTAGTGGTGAAATCATGATTGCACCCGTCTCCGTCTGCCACCACGTATCAACGATCGGGCATCGCCCCCCACCAATTACGTTGAAGTACCACATCCATGCTTCCGGGTTAATTGGCTCACCCACAGTGCCCAGCAGACGCAGTGACGAGAGATCATGGGCCTGAGGGTATTGCGCTCCCCATTTCATCCAGGTGCGGATCAAAGTAGGTGCGGTGTAGAGGATTGTCACCCCGTATTTAGCGATGATTTCGAAAATTCGACCCTTGTTAGGCGTATCTGGCGTGCCTTCATACATTACTTGCGTCGCGCCATTAATCAGCGGGCCATAAACGACATAGGAATGACCGGTAATCCAGCCGATATCGGCGGTGCACCAGAACACGTCGGTTTCCGGTTTCAGGTCAAAGACCATTCGATGGGTGAATGCAACTTGCGTGAGATAGCCACCAGTTGTGTGGAGAATGCCTTTTGGCTTTGCAGTGGTGCCAGAGGTATATAAGACGAAGAGTGGATGTTCGCTATCGAAGTCTTTGGCAATATTTTCCTCGCTCTGACGCCCAACAATGTCATCCCACCAGATATCTCGATCCTCGTTCCAGGCAGTATCTTGACCAGTCCGCTTAACCACGATGACTTTATGGACATTGGTCGAGCCAAGAAGCGCCTCATCTACGGTTGGCTTGAGCGCAAACGCACTTCCTTTTCGGTAGCCGCCGTCGGCCGTGATTATCAACGTGGCATCTAGGTCCTGGATTCGAGACAGGAGCGCTTCGGATGAGAAACCTCCAAAGACGACGGAGTGTGGTGCACCGATCCGTGCGCAGGCCAACATGGCAACTGCCGCCTCGGGAATCATGGGCATATAGATTGCGACGCGATCGCCGGACTTCACCCCAAGTTCAATGAGAGCGTTTGCAGTCTTTTTCACATCCGTAAGAAGTTGCGCGTAGGTAATCGTGCGTGTATCTCCAGGTTCGCCTTCAAAATGAAAAGCCACCCGATCTCCACGCCCCTCATTGACATGGCGATCTAGGCAGTTGACTGATGCATTGAGTTTTCCGCCTACGAACCACTTGGCAAAAGGCGGTTCCCATTCCAGCACTACGTCCCACGGCTTGGCCCACTGCAGTGTGGCTGCCTGCCGCTCCCAAAATGCCAGTCGATCTTGATTGGCCTCCGCGTAAATGAAGGGTTGGGCGTTGGCTTGAGCTGCGAACTCATGGCTTGGCTGAAAAGTTCTAGTTTCGTTCAGTAGGTTCTCAAGGGTCTCTTCGCTCATAGTTTGAGGAGGTTACCGCCTGCATGCTCATTAAACCTAGCTATCAACGGGAGAAAAGTCTTCACAGGCGTAGATCTCTAGCACCGTCCGACAATTGTCGACAGTAAGAATGGGGGCCTCAACAGCCCCCATCTGGGTGGGCCAATAAGGAAAGTGACGGGAAATATGACCATAGCCGCGTTCATAGCTGCGTTTTTGAAAATCCTCTCCACCCCTTCGCTGGTCGGCAAGCTCTTCTTGCTCCTTACCAAACTGCTGGCCTCGATTCCGCACTAGGGGATTCTGAGCGGGGAAAATCGCCATTGCGCCAAATACCGCATGGCGATTTTCCGTTACGGGCCAATATGTGGTGGGATAGGGCGTAAGCCTCCAGACGGCCCAGCGACGCGCTAGATGAGAGATTTACATCCGCGCTTACCTTTGGAGTCAAAATGCCGATTGCCAGCCCAGAGATCTACTCACAAATGTTAGACCGCGCCAAGGCCGGAGCTTTTGCCTATCCCGCGATTAACGTTTCATCTTCATCAACCCTCATTGCGGCTCTCCGTGGATTTGCCGAGGCCAACTCTGACGGGATCATTCAATTCTCATGGGGTGGTGCCGAATTCGCCTCCGGATCTACCGTAAAGAACATGGTGGACGGCGCCGTTGCGTTAGCTGAGTATGCGCATATCGTTGCCAAGAATTACAACGTACAAATCGCACTGCACACCGATCACTGTCCGGCTGAGAAGCTCGATGGATTCATGCGCCCTCTTCTGGATTTTGGCATTCAACGTTTGAAGGATGGTAAAGCCCCACTTTTCAATTCGCATATGTGGGACGGTTCAGGGGTCTCCATGAAAGAGAACATGGCTATTTCCGACGAGTTAATCATCAAGTCGGTAGCGGCAAATACAATTATGGAATTGGAAATCGGCGTCGTAGGTGGAGAAGAAGATGGCGTCGAGGCAAAACACGATGCCAAGTTGTACTCGACTCCCGAGGATGCGATCTTGACTGCCGAAACTCTGGGCCTAGGCGAGCGCGGTCGTTACATGTTGGCCGCTACCTTTGGGAATGTTCATGGCGTGTACAAGCCGGGTAACGTGGTCCTGCAGCCCAAGATCCTCAAGGAACTTCAGGATGCTGTTGCTTCGGCCAAGGGTTTGCCGGTTGGCTCCAAACCATTTGATCTCGTATTCCATGGTGGCTCTGGCTCACTCTTGACTGAGATCCGTGAGGCTCTGGATTACGGCGTAATCAAGATGAATATTGATACCGACACCCAGTACGCATATACACGTCCTGTTGCCGATCATGTTCTCAAGAACTATGACGGCGTCCTTAAAGTTGACGGCGAAGTTGGAAACAAGAAGGTCTACGATCCGCGGGCATGGGGCAAATTGGCAGAGGCCGGAATGGCCGCCAGAGTCCATCATGCGTGTGACGACCTTCGTTCAACTGGCACCTCTTTACTCGCCTAAAATCATCCTTGACGATTTAAATAACTACTTTGAGAAAGGCTTAACTCATGCCTGCAATTGTTCTGCTGGGTGCTCAGTGGGGCGATGAGGGCAAGGGCAAAGCCACCGACCTACTGGGTGATCGTGTTGATTATGTAGTCCGCTACCAAGGGGGCAATAACGCTGGGCACACAGTCGTCATTGGCGACCAGAAGTATGCGCTGCACTTACTGCCATCGGGCATCTTGAGTCCCAACGTCGTTCCGGTCATCGGCAATGGCGTGGTGATCGACCCCGGTGTTCTACTGGAGGAAATCAAAGGTCTAACAGAGCGTGGCATCGATTGCTCGAAACTCTTAATCAGCTCCAATGCGCATTTGATAACGCCTTATCACCGCACAATAGACAAAGTAACCGAGCGCTTCTTGGGCAATTCCAAAATTGGAACGACTGGCCGAGGAATTGGTCCAGCTTATGCAGACAAGATCAATCGCATTGGAATCCGCGTGCAGGACCTATTTGATCCATCGATTCTCCGTCAGAAGATAGAGGGAGCATTACGCGATAAGAATCAGATTCTTATAAAGGTATTTAATCGCAAGAACATAGAAGTCGATGATGTACTAAATGAGTATTTGGCCTACGCCGAGGCCCTACGCCCCTTCGTTGCCGATACTGGACTGATACTTAATCAGGCGTTGGAAGCTGGTAAGAATGTGCTATTGGAAGGTTCTCAGGGGACATTATTAGATGTTGATCATGGCACCTACCCATTTGTGACTTCAAGCAATCCAACTGCCGGAGGAGCCTGTACCGGATCAGGAATTGGCCCCATGAAAATTACTCGCGTCATTGGCATCGTGAAGGCTTACACCACTCGCGTGGGTTCGGGGCCATTTCCTACTGAACTCTTGGATAAAGATGGCGAGAAATTGCGCTTGATTGGTGGCGAAATCGGGGTTACGACCGGGCGTGCACGTCGTTGCGGATGGTACGACGCTCCGATTGCTCGTTATGCAGTTCGAGTCAATGGCCTCACCGATTTCTTCTTAACCAAATTGGATGTCCTGACAGGCTGGGAAAAGATTCCAGTCTGCGTTGCTTACGAGATCGATGGCAAGCGCGTAGAAGATTTGCCAGCTTCGCAATCTGATTTTCACCATGCAAAACCCATTTACGAATACTTGCCAGGGTGGAGTGAGAACATTTCGCAGGCGCGATCTGTTGCCGATCTCCCCAAGAACGCCCAAAGTTATGTGAAATTCCTTGAGAATATCTCGGGTGCGCCGATGAGCGCTATCGGTGTTGGTCCAGGCCGAAATGAAACCATTGTTGTTAAGGAATTTGTTTAACGATGAATACCCTGGTGGGAAGTGCAGTTCGCCTCGAACCGCTCACGACCCACCACACTCAGGCCCTTTTCGCGCAACTGGGTAATGATGTTGAGGCATGGCGTTGGATGTTGGTGGCAACCCCGACTTCTTTAGAGGAGATGTCAACGATTCTCAATCGATACCTCGAAGAATATGCCGCCGGTACTCGCCAACCTTACGCAGTAGTTCACTTGGAATCTGATCGAGTAATTGGGACCACTTCGTTCCTGGATATTCGCAGGACCGACCGCACCGTGGAAATTGGGAGCACTATCTATGCGCGTGAATTCTGGCGTACGGAAGTAAATACGGGAGCAAAATTTCTACTGTTGACAGAGGCTTTCGAAGTCCAGGGTTATAACCGTGTCACGTTGAAGACCGATAACCTGAACCGAAGGTCACAAGTAGCAATTGAACGGTTAGGCGCAACTTTTGAAGGAGTTCACCGAGCTGAGAAGGTTCGCCCAGATGGCACACTGCGGGACTCGATGTATTACTCAATATTGAAGTCCGAGTGGACCGACGTTAAGGCTCGCCTCGAGAAGGTGCTGACGTGAAGATTTTATTGATTGGCAGTGGTGGCAGAGAGCACGCCTTAGCGAAGGGGCTCATCGCCGATCCAGTTGTTACCGAATTACATTGCGCCCCAGGAAATCCGGGCATTTCTGAATTAGCGTCCGTCCATCCACTCTCTGTTACCGATAATGCCGCGATTGTTGAATTGGCGCAGGAATTGGATGTAGATCTAGTCGTGATTGGCCCAGAAGTCCCGCTTGTGAATGGTGTTGCCGATTACTTGCGAGCAGCAGGGTTTCCAACATTCGGTCCGTCTAAAGCCGCGGCGCAACTGGAAGGCTCCAAGAGTTTTGCCAAAGAAGTCATGCGAGATGCCGGGGTTCCGACTGCAAGAAGCGTTTCCTGCACGACTCGGGTTGATATTGAAAAAGCGTTAGATGAGTTCGGCGCGCCCTACGTTGTTAAGGACGATGGATTAGCCGCGGGCAAGGGCGTTGTTGTCACTAATGACCGTCAAGAGGCTTTGGATCATGCCCTTGCATGCAAGCGCGTTGTTATTGAGGAGTTCCTCGATGGTCCAGAGATATCGCTCTTTGGTATCTCGGATGGCAAAACTATTCTTGCCATGGAACCGGCGCAGGATTTCAAACGCGCCTTGGATGGAGATAAAGGACCAAACACGGGAGGCATGGGTGCGTATTCGCCTTTACCGTGGGCGCCCAGCGACATCATTGAACAGACTCACCGCGAAGTCCTCGCACCGGTTATCGCAGAGATGGCAGCACGAGGAACGCCGTTTGTTGGCCTTCTCTACGCCGGCCTTTCCCTGACCAACCATGGTCTGCGCGTCATTGAATTCAATGTCCGTTTTGGCGATCCTGAAACGCAAGTTCTCATCCCACGATTGGAGACGCCCTTGGCGACTCTGCTCTA
>DASVIG010000061.1:0-9106 GCA_036382195.1 Candidatus Nanopelagicaceae bacterium | reverse complement strand
TGTTTGGTTATTATGCGCCAGGGGGGCGTAGAACCCGTTCAATGAAAGTACACCCGTAGTCAAAAAGGGTCTATTCCGTAAGCGGTGCTACCTCTCAGCCGAAAGATGCGTCGATGAGATTTCAGTCACGCGGGCGGACCGAGCGTGAAAGCACTCACGCTACTCCTCTTTATTACGGTCTATTACAGGTATTTGGCTGGCTCGCTCAGGAAGGACTCCTTGCAGCCTGGCATGCAGAAGTAGTACATCTTCCCCGCGTGCTCGGTCTTGGCCGGGGCATCGGCGATTCTTACCTGCATCTTGCACACTGGATCTTGAGCGAATTCTTGCTCCATCTTGGGTGAGCCTTTCGTTTTATAGAGCCAATACACCGTTGCTAGAACAATGATGGCCAGAACATTCAAGATCGTAGTGGAATTCCAGCCAATATGTGCGGCGGCCATTACGCCCACTTTGTGATGTGGAATTTGGGAAAGGAGCGAGAAGATCCCCTCAGTGATGAGCCCACTGAGACTCATGACCAGCCAGAAAATAAGGGAGAGACGCAAGGCAAGTTTGTTCCCGTAGTACTTTCGGTAGATCATTACAAGAGGGAACGCCAACAGATCTGCGAAGATGAAGGCGATTACCCCACCAAAAGTGATCCCACCTTGCCAGAGGGCAGCTGCAAGAGGAACGTTTCCGACAGAGCAGACGAAACTAATGAAAGCAATAAAAGGTCCGATAATGGCATTTTCCACCGCCGAGAGGAACCCATGTCCAGTGAGAAAGAGTGCTTGCCATATATGAACGGAAACCAGCGTCGAAGCGAGTCCGGCCACAATGAAGCCAATGATTAACTCTTTCCGCAGCATGATGAAATCGCCAATCGTGTACCCGGCGGCATCTTTCCAACCTTGGCGCGAGGCAATCTTGGTCCTCCATGAACTCCCGTTCACGTGTGAATTGCTTGACTCTTCTAGGGAGCCACGGGCCGTTCTGATGAGAGACTCAGGCACCAACCGCGGAATCAGGATGGTGAGCAGGATGATCATCACTGCTCCGCCGACAAATTCTGCCGCGGCAAATTGCCAGCCAATCAAGATCAAGAGGACCAGTCCCAATTCAATGACTAAATTTGTCGACGCAAACATAAAGACCATGGAGGTCGTGAAGTCTGCGCCTCGGCTAAACAGGCTCTTTCCTAAAGCACTTGCCGCGTAAGAACAGGAGGAACTCACCATTCCAAAAAAAGAGGCGCGAGCCACCGTTTTAGGGCGATGATCGCCAAGGACGCTCTTCATCTGCGACTTGGAGACAAACGCCTGCACCAATCCAGAGAGCGTAAACCCGAGTACCAGCGCCCAGAAGGTCTCAAAAAACATCCACCAGCCCTCAAGAAGACCGCTGTATATTTTTGACATGACTGAAGTCTATGGCGCCGCCAGCGAGAAGGCTTCTGGCGGATCGCGACGGCCCGACCCGGAGATCAGAAGTTATGAAAGTTCTGATGAACTCGTTGCCTCAGTGGTCCAACTGGTACTCGAGCGGATCCGTATCGGTCTTTCGTTGCGAAACGTATTTCATCTAGCGCTAACTGGTGGGACGACAGGCACTCTCATAACGGAACAATTGATCGCGATTTGGAATCACGCCCCGGCGGAATTCACCGGCTTACATATTTGGTGGGGCGATGAGCGCTTTGTCCCGGAAGTGAGCGAAGAGCGGAACGCGCGTTTGGTAAATCAGTACTTGCGTTCACAGGGTGCGATTCATGTTCACGAGGCGCCATCGTCCGACATGACAATGGATCTAGATGCTGCTGCAATAGAATATTGGGCTGCCGTCTCTGCTATCGCCATGGACTTGACACTGTTGGGTGTGGGGCCAGATGGGCATGTGGCTTCACTTTTTCCCGACCAGTGGAATGCCAGCGAAACCAGTGATGTCATTGCGGTGCGCGATTCGCCTAAACCCCCACCATCACGCCTAACCTTTTCGATGTCAAAGATCAATGCATCTGAATCCGTCTGGTTATTGGCGGCGGGCGAGAACAAACGACTTGCAGTTATCGAAATATTTGCACGAGACAAAGTAGTTCCTGCCTCTTTTGTACATGGTAGGCATGAGACTCTCCTTTTTCTAGACGACGCGGCCAACCCGAACCATTAGAATAGATATCCAACTGAAGTGGAGGCTGGATGTCTGCGCCGTTAAAACCGAATTTTGCGATGGTCGGGCTCGGTCGAATGGGTGCGAACATAGTTCGTCGCTTGGCTCTCCATGGAATTACTTCCGTTGTTTATGACCTCAATTCTGAGACCATCAAAGTCTTGGCTCAAGAAGGCGCCATTGGTGCCAGCGATTTCGCGGATTTAGTTAGCAAACTTCCCGCACCTCGAGTGGTCTGGGTGATGGTTCCAGCAGGGGTCACCGATTCGACGATTGAAGCGCTGGCCCAGCATCTCGAACCTGGCGACACAGTGATAGATGGTGGAAATAGTTACTATCGCAATGATCTCATCAACGCACAGAAGTTGGCTTTGCATGGGATTCACTTCGTGGATGTAGGCACCAGTGGTGGTGTCTACGGTCTCGAACGCGGATACAGTCTGATGATCGGTGGCGAGCAAACTGTAGTTGAGCAACTGGATCCGATATTTCGCGCTCTGGCACCCGGTGTTGCTGCGGCGGATCGGACACCAGGTCGAAGCGGTGAAGCGTCGACAAGTGAGTACGGCTATCTTCACTGTGGCCCGGTTGGCGCCGGACATTACGTAAAAATGATTCATAATGGAATTGAATATGGGATGATGGCCTCCTTTGCTGAGGGTCTGGCAATTTTCGAAGCCGCCAAGGATGCGACCCCTGCTTATAACCTGGACATCCCAGAGATCACCGAAGTATGGCGTCGCGGCAGCGTTGTAGCGTCATGGCTTCTGGACCTCACTGCGCAAGCTCTCTATGAAAACCCTACATTGAGTGAATACTCCACTCAGGTAAGCGATAGCGGTGAAGGGCGGTGGACCGTGCAAGCGGCAATCGAGTCGGGCGTGCCTGTCCCCGTGCTAAGCGCTTCGCTCTATTCGCGCTTTGCCTCTCGAGGCAACGATCACTTCTCCAATCGAATTCTGAGTGCCATGCGCTATAAATTTGGCGGTCACAATGAAAAACCCAAACAAAGTTGATCATGCGCGCTGATGCTTTGGTGCTCTTCGGCGCTACAGGAGATCTGGCACGTAAGAAACTTTTCCCAGCCCTTTATGAGATGGAGGAAGCGGGGGAGTTGGAGATTCCGGTTTTTGGGGTTGCCTCCTCCAAATGGACGCAGAGTGAATTCTGCGCCAATGCCGAACGTTCTGTACGGGAGCGAATAAAGAATGTCGATGAAAATGTTTTGAAGAATTTACTCAATGAATTGCGGCTCATTGTCGGCGACTACCGCAGTCCTGAAACCTTTGCGAAATTGCGCGATGGATTGGCCGCATTCAAATTACCGGTCATTTATCTGGCTATTGCCCCCGATATGTTCGCAGCCGTGACCCAAGGCCTCGCCGATGTCGGAATAACGCAGAGCGCCCGAGTAGTTGTCGAGAAACCATTCGGCCGTGATCTCTCTAGTGCCATCGCCCTTAATGAATCCCTGAAAAAGATCCTGCCCGAAGATCAGATCTACCGTATTGATCACTATCTGGGTAAAGAGTCGGTTGAGGATCTTCTCGTTTTTCGTTTTGCAAACACGCTCTTTGAGCCGGTGTGGAACCGCAACTATGTTGCCAGCGTGCAGATCACCATGTCTGAGAATTTTGGAATTGAGGGGCGTGGAAAATTTTATGACGGAGTTGGGGCGACAAGAGACGTTCTACAAAATCACCTGATTCAGATTCTGACCATGCTGGCGATGGAACCGCCGATCGACCTCTCCTCTCAATCGATGCAGGACGAGAAGATCAAAGTGCTTTCAGCGATTCGTGAGTTGGATCCAGCGGATGTTGTTCGCGGACAGTATGTGGGCTATCTCGAAGAAGACGGCGTGGCCGAGCATTCAGATACCGAGACCTTTGTAGCCATGAGACTTTTCGTTGATAACTGGCGTTGGGAGGGCGTACCTTTCTATTTGCGCACTGGCAAGAAGATGGCAGAGACCACTATGGAAGCGGTCATCGAGTTTAAGCAGCCGCCCCGGTTACTCTTTACCGTCCCGGGGACCTCTAAACCTCTCCCCAATATTGTCCGCTTCAGGCTCGGAGTCCTCGATGGCGTCGACATCACGCTCCAGGCCAAGGCGCCTGGCCCGGCACTTGTCACCGAATCGGTGGATCTGACAGTGGAGTTTGCCGCTGCCTTAGGGGAGCGGAAAGAGGCCTATGAGCGGCT
The DNA here is from genome assembly GCA_036382195.1 of Candidatus Nanopelagicaceae bacterium. GTDB lineage: Bacteria > Actinomycetota > Actinomycetes > Nanopelagicales > Nanopelagicaceae > QYPT01. The sequence goes on along the minus strand of DASVIG010000061.1, from coordinate 4,750 downwards.
ACTCGATGCCGCCCTTCAAGGTGATCACTTCAGGTTTACCCGCATTGACTCGGTCTTGCAATCGTGGCAGCTGCTGGACCCCATTTTGAAAGCCCCGACCAAACTCCATCCCTATTTTGCCCATAGTTGGGGCCCGGATGAGGGAATCGACCTGGTCCCCGGGGGTTGGAATCTCATAGGGGAAGCTGCGGATATCCCATAATTCCTACTCCGAGTTGATGGTTCCCGTTTTAAAGCGACCCATGAAATCCAGTTTCAATTCGTAGAAATCCCCGTTGAACATGGCCTCTCTCATCTGATCCACCAATCGAACGATGAAACGCTCATTGTGGATAGTGGCCAGGGTCGCGGCGAGTATTTCCTTGCTCCTAAAGAGATGGTGCAAGTAGGCGCGGGTGAAATTTGCACAGGTATAGCAGTCGCAAGCCTCGTCAATCGGAACGAACTGACGACGATAGGGGGCGTTGGAAACGTTAAAGCGGCCCGTCATCGTATAGACCGCGCTGGTGCGGGCGATGCGCGAGGGTAGGACGCAATCAAAGGTATCAATTCCATTTTCAACACCAGTGAAGAGATCTTCGGGTGCGCCAATGCCCAGCAAGTGTTTGGGTTTGTCGCGGGGGAGTTCCTCGTTCACCCAGGAAATTATTGTTCCGAGGGATTCCTTATCCAGTGCCCCACCTATGCCAAAGCCATCGAAGGAAATACCTGACGATGACATACCCCCGAGGTCTTTGGCGGCTTTGCGTCGCAAGTCTTCATACTGCGCACCTTGAATTACGCCAAACAATGCCTGATAAGAAGAGTCCTCACGCGAGTCAGTGAGCCGTTTATGTTCATCCAAACATCGAATGGCCCAAGCGGACGTCCGGTCTACTGCGCCTTCTTGATATTTTCGAGTGTTATGTAATGTCGTGCATTCATCAAAGGCAAAGATAATGTCCGCGCCAATATGGTGTTGCACTTGCATCGAGATTTCGGGGGTAAATCGGTGCATCGAACCGTCCAGATGGGACTTGAAAGTCACTCCGTCGTTATCGACGTGGGCCAATCTCTCTTTCTTGTGGGCTATGACATCATCATCACGAAAAGTCGTGGCGTCCATCGCCAGGATCTTTTTGAACCCGACTCCAAGTGAGAGAACTTGAAAACCTCCGCTGTCGGTAATGGTCGGCCCCGGCCAATTCATGAACTTTCCAATCCCGCCAGCTTCATCAATGACATCGGATCCGGGCTGCAGATATAAATGGTATGCATTGGCAAGAAGGGCTTGAGCTCCAAGAGCCTTCATCGATTCTGGTAGCACTGATTTGACCGTGGCTTTCGTGCCCACTGGGATGAACGCGGGCGTCTCAATGACCCCGTGTGGCGTCGTGATTCGCCCCGTGCGTCCTTGCGCGCCATTGCGATCTGAGATTTCAGAGGCAAGATCGAATGTGAAAGTCACCTGCGTAATCTAACCAAGCTGGAGCTTTCCTGTAATCTGTCCCCGTGCCGACGGAGAAATTGGGTATTTCCTACTGGAAACTCTGGTCGGCAACGGCTATCTCCAATTTAGGTGATGGAGTTTCTACAGTTGCGTACCCTTGGTTAGCCTCGGCAACGACGCGATCGCCCATGTTGATAGCGTTGGTCCCTCTCGCCCAACGATTGCCGTGGCTTATTTTCACCTTGCCCGCCGGGGTAATTACGGATCGATATGACCGGCGCAAAATCATTGTTGCCATGGATTTCTTACGCGGAATTCTCACTGCGATCGTCGGCATCGGCGTGTACTTCAGCGCATCTCATCTCCCGAGCCTCAAGAATGTGACTCACTTTCATCCAACACACTTGAAGCTTTATCTTCTCTTGGTAATAACTGCTTTTCTCTTTGGGCTGATGGAAGTTCTACGCGACAACAGTGCACAAACCATGATGCCTTCGGTGGTCTCAGAAAAGCAATTGGAAAAAGCAAACGGTCGGATGTGGTCAGCTGAATCAGTGACAAACAATTTCCTAGGCCCACCACTGGGAAGCTTGCTCCTGGGGATTGCGATGGCACTGCCCTTCTTTTTCGATGCGGCAACATTCTTTTTCTGCGCAGGGTTAATCGCCACTTTAGCTGGGAGTTTCCGGCCGGCTCCGCTTGAGACTCCACGGGGTTCCTTCATCACAGAAATCAAAGAGGGAGTTACGTGGTTGTGGCACCACAATTTGCTCCGCCAAATGGCCATCATTCTGGGGCTACTGAACTTCTGTGGATCTATCGTCGGAGCGATTTACATTCTTTATGCCCAGGAGGTGCTCCACACCTCTGTCTTTATTTTTGCGATACTCGGCACCGCGGGGGCGGTAGGAGGAATTCTCGGAGGGGTTCTTGGACCGAAAGTGACAGAAAAGATCGGAAGTGGACGATCTCTGGCATTGGCCCTGTTAGGTATGCCGGTGTTGACAACCGTGACAGGCCTCACGAGTTCGTGGAAAGTTGTCTGGGTTGCTATGGCGATAGAAACATTTCTGGCGATTCTATGGAATGTCATCACTGTTTCATTACGTCAGAGCATCATCCCATCTGAATTGCTGGGCCGAGTAAATAGCGTCTATCGGCTTTTCGCGTGGGGAACAATTCCCCTTGCGACACTTTTCGGCGGTGTAATCGTCACCGTCAATGCACATTTCATGAGTCGCGAATGGGCGCTGCGAAGCACCTTTCTTATTGCATCTGCCCTCGGATTGATTCTCTTCTTCTATGCAACTCCGAAATTAACGACCCAGAGAATAGAGGAGGCTCGGACCACAGCGGCGAATTAATCGGTGCGGTGAGAACAGTCAAATTGCCTGCCTTTTCGAGTTAACACTGGTGATTTCCCCCGTTAACATGGCACGACCTGGCACTCCATCTCTATAACAATTTGTGGCCAACCCGCGATATGTATAACAATTTGTGGCCAATTCTCGCTAACTCTGTAACCATTTCGTGATGCAAGACTCTTGAAAAACATTGCATAAATAGGGCAGACTGACGTCACAGAAACTTGCCTGCCGTGGGGTCGGTCGACTTCCCATGTTATGCATGTTTGACACTTGAGGAACATTTAGGAGCACTAATGAAAGTAACACGCATCTCGCGGGCTACTCTCGCGATTACTGCAGCTGTTGGGTTAATGGTGGGAGTTATTTCTCCTTCCGTCGCAGCAACCCGAAGCACCGTGGTTCTTATCGAGAGCAACGCCTTGACGTCCCTGAACCCCGCTACTCCAGATACCAACCTCACCTTCAATGTTGACGTTGCGTATATGACGAGCATGGGCTTCAACTACTACAACAACCAACCGTCATTGGTAGATAACACCGCCCTTGGAACGTACTCGGTTATAAGTACAAAACCATTCAAGGTTAAGTACACCATCAAGGCAGGGCGTCTATGGTCTGACGGCACGCCGATTACAGCGGTCGATCTTCTGCTAAGTCACATAATCAACAGCAGTGCGTATTCCAAGAAGGCGGGATTGGGTGATCCAACAGATTCGAAGGCCGCCCCAGTCTTCAATTCCGTCAATTACGGTGGAACCTATGATTCACATGTAAAGGGTCTTCCAGTCATGAGTGGCGACCGCATGTCGGTAACCATTACTTACGACTCTGCCATTCCAGACTGGGCAATTACTGGGCCTGCACCATTCCCAGTTCACACCCTTTACGCCCTGGCCATGGGAGATAAGAAGCTATCTACTGCAGCCCACAACAGCATCTACAACGTCAAGTTCCTCAAGGCTTTTAGAAGCTACGACACCGCTACGTTGAAGAAGATGGGTACTATCTGGAGCAACTCTTACAACATCCAGACTGTTGACGCTAAGACCAACCCATTGCTCCTTGTAGGCAACGGCGCATATCTAGTTAAGAGCGCAGTCGCAAACCAGACGGTAACCCTGACCCCCAATCCCAAGTACAACTCGGGTCCAGCTACCAGTGGTATTACCACCGTTGTGTTCAAGGTCATTGGCGATGGAACAGCTGCAGCTCAGGCACTTGCCAACAAGGAAGCAGACATCTACCAGGGTCAGCCAACAGCTGATTCTGTTACTCAACTCAAGGCCATGAAGGGTGTCACTGTTATCGGTAACTCCGGCGCGACCTATGAGCATATTGACCTGCGCGTGGCTAACGCTGCCGGATCAAAGGATGCTACTTACACCGGTCCGTTTGCCGATGGAACTACAGCTGACTCCATGGCAAAAGCCAAGGATCTACGTACCGCCTTCCTCCTTGCCTACCCACGGCAAGAGATAGTGGACAAGTTGATCAAGCCGATCAACTCCAACGCAGTCTTGATGAACTCGCTCCTTCTCTACCCAGGACAGGCTGGTTACACCTCTGTTGTGGCTGCAAGCGGAGTGAGTAAATACATAACAGGCACCCAAGCCGATCGGAACGCTACTGCCCTGGCCCTGGTTAAGAAGTATTACCCAAGTGCAAGTGCATCAAATCCAGTCGTGAACATCAACTTGCTCTGGGGTACGCCAACCAACACCCGCCGAGCATCTGAGGCAGCTCTAGTTATGGCGAACGAAGCCTTGGCAGGATTTAAAGTCACCGGTCCAGGCGTTGTAAAATGGAGTAGCGTTCTCGACTCCAGTACCTATGACGCTGAATACTTTGCCTGGAGCCAGAGCGCTCTGACTCAGCAAGGTAATGCAACGTTGTTCCAGAGTGATGGTGGAAATATGATGCTGGGCTATAACAATGCGGCCTTGGACAAGACCAT
>DASVIG010000060.1:0-15894 GCA_036382195.1 Candidatus Nanopelagicaceae bacterium | reverse complement strand
TTAAATAAGACTTTGTGTATATCAGGATTCTTGCTTATCCAAGAATAATTCTGAAAACCAACGTACTTAACGGAGTTGGCATCTTTGAAGCTAAAGAGAATTGTTTGAACTGCGGGCACGATTAGTCCGGCAAGGAGCAGAATCATGGCTGGACCAAGAAAAACCAAAATCGCGATGGGGCGTTGTTTGCGTCCGTTCGCCCTTCCTGCGATATAAAAGATCGCCAACAAAATAGCAAAAAAACCCAGAAGAGCTATCGCAATCTGTCCGAATTTTGGGAGGTTGGTCGATAAGAAGGAATTCACGGTATCCCCCAATCGAAATTTTCAGAAGTTTAGCAAGGTTTGTGAATGAGCATAAGAGAAAGTGGTTGGTGGGGATCCAATATTTGGAATCCCCACCAACCACGCTACTTGTGTTACTTATTTCTGTTCAAGTGAATTACCGGTTAGGTAATTAGCTAGCGGGCCAGGAATCATCGATTGCCTTGGCAACATCGGCCGTTGATTTGCCTTCGGCAAACCACGCGGTCAACTGAGTCCATTCAGTTCCCGCACCAACAGCTGCAGGCATAGCATCCGAGGCGTCGAAGACGAAGGTCGAGTTCTTGTCTGCCAAGTACTTTGCGGAGAGCTGATCGAGCGGGTTCTTGTAAGCCGACAATGGAACACCAGCGTTTGCAGAGAGCCAGCCTCCACCAGGACCAGCAGTAGCAATACGATTAATTGCCCACTGAGGAGTGGAGAGGTAGTTCTGAAGTTCTTGAACTTCAGGGCGCTTTGAGAATGCAGCGAAGAATTCTCCGCCACCTTCAACTGGAGTCTTCACTGCTGGGTTGATGCCAGGCAGGTAGAAGGCCCACACATCGCCATTCTTGGTAACACTAGTTCCGGCTGGATATTGTGCAGCATAGAACGACGCCTGTTGAAGCATCATGCATGATCCGGTTGGAATACCGAGACCTGCATCCTGGAAGGTCGTTGTTGCGATGGTTGGAACATCGCCAACGTACTTTGGATTTTGCATCCAATTGGCGACGGTCGTCATGGCAGCAATGATTTTGGGATCAGAGAACTTGACCTTATGTGAGATCCAATCGGCGTAGACCTTGGCGCCGAATTGACGGACGACGACCTCTTCCAACCAGTCAGTTGCCGGCCAGCCAGTGGCTCCACCGGATCCGATGCCGCCGCAGAAGGCTGTCTGGTTTGCCGCAGCCATCTTGTCTGCGAGAGTGAACATTTGGGCCCAGGTAGTTGGAACCGGATATCCCGCCTTAGCAAATTGCTTTGGTGAATACCAGACCAGGGACTTCATGTTTGCGCTGTTAGGTGATGCGTAGAACTTGCCTTTCACTGTGCCATAGGACTTCCAGCCTGGGCTCCAGTATTTATTTACGTTCGCAAGTGTCTTACCAGGTGCTGGGACGGCTTTGCCTGTTGCAACCATCTGTGCGAGAAGACCTGGCTGAGGAATGATCGCAATATCTGGAGCATTACCACCTTTGACGCGTACCGGAAGAAGGGCTTCGAATTGATTCGACCCTTCCATCTTCACCTTGATTCCGGTACAGGTTGTGAAAGAAGCCAGAGCCTTCTGATACTTCGAAAGCTCGGGATCTAGGATCGATGTGAACATGGTGACTGTCTTGCCCTTGACGTGCGCATAGCCAGTACCTACAACTTTGGCGCAATTTATTGCAGCATTAGCTGGCGCAATAGTTGTTACCAACGTTGTCACAAGCGAAAGCGTTGCTATGCCGACGCCGGCAAGCAACTTTTTTCTACTAATCGACATATATTTCCTCTTTATTTTTCTTGGGGGGTGAGCGGCTCAGACCTCCGATGAGACCTGTGTCCCGCTTATCCACATTGTGCTGTCAGGCAATCGGATCTGCAACAGGTGGAACACTGTAAATGCCATGTAACCGACAACGATTTGGTAACAGAGAGTTATCGAACCTCAACCCAGATACATGCGCGAGCGCTCAGCGTGATTTCCGCATTGTGGAATGAGATTGCATTGTCAGATGAGATGAGGAGTTTTCCTTGCGCTGAAAATGTGCACGGAGAGTCTGACGTGTTGAGAAAAATCTCTACGTTGCCGCGCATATATGAGAGTAATCCGGATCCATCCGGTGTGCGCGTCCAACGGAAATCGTTCTGAGCGCCAAGTAGATTCTTACGCAGTGCCATCGCTGCGCGGTACATCTCCAATGAACTGGAAGGATTCCTGCTCTCTGACTCTACGGTGAGGTCAATCCATTGTGAAGGGATGGGTAACCACGGTTTTCCACTGGTGAAACCAAAGGGACTTTCTTTTCCACTCCACGGCAACGGTACCCGTGCTCCGTCGCGACCTTTCTGAACTCCGTGCGTTCGAAAGAAGGCTGGATCCTGTCGATCGCTATCTGCCAATTCGGCATCTGGCAGCGCTAGCTCTTGTCCTTGAAAGACATAACACGAGCCGGGTAGGCCGAAGGTAAAGAGCGCCATGGCTCGTGCAGCTCGTTCTCCGACGCGCGAGACCAGACGCGGTGTGTCATGGTTGCTTAACGCCCATGTCGGTGAGGCCCCAACACCGCCGATGATCTTGAGCGTGCGGTCGATACAGTCAAAGAGGACCTGGTCATTGAAGGGGGCGACAAGGAGGTCGAAATTGAAGACTTGCTGAAGCTCGTCACTTCGCACGTACCTTGTCGCACGCTCTGGCGGATGAACCCATGCTTCTGCAACGGCCATGGCGTCCCGGTTGTAGGAATCCAGCAGAATTCGCCACTGCCGATAGATCTCATGGACGCCATCGCGATCAAAGTAGGGGACGGTAGAAAGCAGCGCCCCTCGCTTCTCCGCATCCATTTCGACATCCAGACGGAGGGCATCGCTGAGTCCCTGCGGATCAGGATGGTTCTTCAACATCTGCTCTTTGACCAAACCGTGGGCCACATCAATGCGGAAACCATCGACCCCCAAATCAAGCCAGAAACGCAAGGTCTTTTCAAAGTCCGCACGGACCTCCGCATTGGCCCAATTGAGGTCGGGCTGAGATGAATCAAAAAGATGTAGATACCACTGTCCATCGGCCACTTGAGTCCACGCAGATCCTCCAAAGAGGGAGATCCAATTATTTGGTGGTGTCGCAGGGTCTTCCGTGTCATAGAAATGGAAACGTGACCGTTCGGGGGAGTCCTTCCGGGAGTTCAATGCCGCTTTAAACCAGGCGTGTTCACTGGAGAAATGGTTGGGAATCACATCGACAATCACTCTTAGTTCCAATTGATGTGCACGAGAAATAAGTGCCGCTGCATCAGCCAAGGTGCCATGGCGCGGATCCACGCTACGCGGATCGGCAACATCGTAACCGCCGTCTTTATTGGGCGAAGCGTAAAACGGACTCAGCCAAATTGCATCGACTCCCAGATCGTGTACGTAATCCAGATGTGCCGTAATCCCGGGTAGATCCCCCTCGCCGTCTCCGTTACTGTCGAAGAAGGAGCGAGGATATATTTGATAGAAGACTGCGTCTTTCCACCAAGGAGATGTGCTCATTAACGTAGATCACTCCCTGTTCAATGCAGATGGTTCAACTGTCCTGAAACGTATTCCCTTACGGATTTCAATTCAACTGAAAGCCGTATGCAACAGCGGGAACTTCATCACTCTTTCATAACAATCAGCAACCTTTGTAAATATTGCGAGATTTATTAGGGCAGAGAAGTTCTTAACGTGTGAATGCCTCCATGAGCAATGCCTTCTCTTCCTCCTCGTGAACAAAATGATTGCCGGTTGCCGGGCTGGCAGTTGCACGGCGTGAAACACGACGCAAGACACGTCCATCAAATATTTCCAAGGTATTAAGGGCAATAAACGGCCATGGCCCCTGGTTGGCGGGTTCGTTCTGAACCCAGAGCAGATTTGCGTGAGGATGTTTAGCGGCCTCTGCAGCTAGTTCCTGTGCTGGCAGCGGATAGAACTGCTCCACGCGAACGATCGCAGTATTTTCTTCGCCCAGCCGCTCGCGCTCTTCAATTAAGTCGTAATACACGCGGCCAGAGCAGAAAATGAGGCGTGACGCATTGGTGACTGAGTCATCTCCAATAACTGGCTGGAAATGTCCCGTTGTGAAATCTGTGATCGCTGATGCCGCAGCTCGAAGGCGCAACATTGATTTCGGAGTGAAGATGATGAGTGGACGTTGCGCTGGATTTTTAGCATGCCAGCGCAGTAGGTGGAAATACGAAGCGGGGGTAGAAGGCTGAGCCACCGTCATATTCTGTTCAGCGCAGAGTGCTAAATAACGTTCGATACGGGCCGAGGAGTGATCTGGACCTTGTCCCTCATATCCATGAGGGAGCAAGAGAATAACCCCTGAACGCTCGCCCCACTTCTGCAGCGCGGAAGAAATGAATTCATCAACGATAGTTTGAGCACCATTACCGAAATCGCCGAATTGCGCCTCCCACAGCACGAGCGCTTCGTCTCGCGCCACGGAGTAGCCATACTCAAATCCCATCGCTGCATATTCAGAGAGAAGGGAGTCGATGACGAAGAACTGGTTCTCATCGGAGATGAGACCTCGTAGTGGGGTCCATTCACTGCCATTCTCTTTGTCGATGATGACGGCATGACGATTGCTGAAAGTCCCTCGACGTGAGTCCTGTCCCGCCAGACGGATGGGCATGCCATCAAGCAGAAGAGAGCCAAACGCGAGAGTCTCGCCCATGGACCAGTCGATAGTTCCGTCATTAATACTGGCGGCCCGCTTGATGAGTTGCGGTAGAAGTTTTGGATGGACGTTGAACCCTTCAGGAACCGATATCTGCGTCTGGGCGATTCTGCGTACAGACTCTTCATCGATGCTGGTGTCGACTGTGCTTGGGGCTGGCGCTACCGGTGGTGCAAAAGTCAGGTCGATGTCAGGTTCGAGGTTATGTACGGCAGCAAATACGCCCTCTATTTGGGCTTGGTAATCACGGGCAACTTCCTCGGCCTCGTCAACCGTAATATCTTTTCGGCCGGTGAGTGCTTCGGTGTAGAGAGTACGTGTGGAGCGTTTTGCATCGATCAACTTGTACATCATTGGCTGGGTGAAACTTGGCTCGTCGCCCTCATTGTGACCGCGACGGCGGTAGCAAATCATGTCGATGACTATGTCCTTATTGAACCTCTGGCGATATTCATAGGCCAGACGGGCAACGCGCACGCAGGCTTCTGGATCATCCCCATTAACATGGAAGATCGGCGCTTGGATACTTTTGGCAACATCGGTTGCATATGTTGACGAACGCGAGGCACTTGGCGCGGTCGTGAATCCAACCTGGTTGTTGACGACAACGTGAATCGTTCCCCCCGTGCGATATCCACGCAGTTGCGAAAGGCTGAGTGTTTCAGCCACTACACCCTGGCCGGCAAATGCCGCATCGCCATGGATCAGAATTGGAAGCACCGTGAAGGCGCCCTTGAGATTGAGCCGGTCTTGCTTTGCGCGTACTACACCTTCTAGGACTGGGTTAACTGCCTCAAGGTGCGAAGGGTTGGCGGCCAGATAGATCTTGGTCTGCGCACCGGATTCGGCGGTGAAGATTCCTTCGGTGCCGAGGTGGTACTTGACGTCTCCTGTGCCGTGCACCGCATTCTTGGCGTAACGACCTTCAAATTCCTGGAAAATCTGCGCGTAGGACTTGCCCGCAATATTGGCCAGTACATTGAGGCGTCCTCTGTGCGGCATGCCGATGCACACTTCTTCCAGCCCATCGTCTGCAGCTGCGGAGATGACCGCATCTAGTAGCGGAATAACTGCCTCGCCGCCTTCAAGTGAGAATCTCTTCTGACCGACATATTTAGTCTGTAGAAATGATTCGAGGGCTTCTGCGCTATTGAGTTTGCGGAGAATGCGAAGTTGCTCTTCTCGCGGCATCTTGGGAACGCCAAGTTCGACTCGTTCTTGAATCCATATGCGCTCGACTGGATCTTCAATGTACATATATTCAACGCCCACAGAGCGGCAGTACGAGTCGCGCAAAATTCCCAGAATCTTGCGGAGTTTCATAAACGTCTTGCCGCCGAAACCACCGGTTGCGAATTCTCGCTCAAGGTCCCAGAGCGTCAACCCATGTGTGACAACGTCCAAGTCGGGGTGCGAACGCTGCTTGTATTCAAGGGGATCAATGTCCGCCATGAGGTGGCCGTAAGTTCGATAGGCATGAATTAACTGTTGAACGCGTGCGGTCTTATTGATCTCTTCATCTCGTGCGAATTCAATGTCACTTGCCCACCGAATTGGCTCGTAAGGCACTCGAAGCGCGGCAAAAATTTCATCATAGAAATTATCTTCACCCAGCAGGATTGCATGGATCCGCTTTAAGAAATCACCTGATTGTGCTCCTTGAATAATGCGGTGATCGTAGGTGCTGGTGAGCGTCACAACCTTGCCGATAGCCATGCGGGCCAAGGTTTCCTCGCTTGACCCTTGGAATTCCGCTGGGTAATCCATTGCGCCGACACCCAGGATCATTGCCTGGCCGACGACAAGTCGTGGTACCGAGTGGACGGTGCCGAGCGTGCCGGGGTTGGTCAAAGATACGGTCGTACCGGCAAAATCTTCCACGGTAAGGGCGCCACTGCGTGCCTTGCGGACCGTGTCTTCATAAGCCGTCCAAAACTGGGCGAAGTCTAAGCCTTCGCATCCCTTAATCGATGGAACAAGTAGTTGTCGCGAGCCATCGGCCTTCGTCAGATCGATCGCGATTCCAAGGTTGATGTGCTCGGGATGTCCGATGGCAGGTTTGTCGTTGAGTTCGGTGAAAAACGAATTCATCTCTGGCATCGCGCGCAACGCTTTGATCATTGCGTAGGCGATCAAATGGGTGAAGGAAATTTTTCCGCCGCGCCCTCTTTTGAGGTGATTATTGATGACAATTCGATTGTCGATTAGCAATTTGGCCGGAATGGCACGGACACTTGTTGCTGTAGGAACGGTAAGTGAAGCTTCCATGCTTTGAACGACGCGCCCTGCTACCCCACGCAACGGTTCAACTGATGCCGCCGTCGGCGTGACCAGAACGGGAACAGGTTTGATGATGGGATCGGCGGGTGTCGGCGTACTGAGAACTGATTGACGGACAACCTCTTGTTGATGCGGAACAGCCACTTGAGGTGCAGCCGCTGGAGTAGGAGGTACATCTTCAACTTCCTGCGTAGTAACTGCCGGAGTTGGCGGTGTGCTGGTTTTTATGCCCGACTTGAAGTCAGCAAAGAATGCATGCCAGGCGGGGTCGACCGAGGATGGATCCTCCAAGTAGTTCTCGTACATTTCATTGACGAGCCACTCGTTTGCCCCGAACTGATCGCCAAAAGCAGAATTGCCGGAATGTGGAGTCTCGGACTCAGATGCCGACACTGGCGCTCTCCTTCTCACTCGTTTTCAATTATGCGCTTCTAGAAGCCCGCTTAGCCTACCGACTCAATGTTGGAGCCATAAATCCAAACGGATATCGACCATATTTCGGACAGATAAACGGGTTTTTCCAGCCTAATCTCGGTGAATCTGGGGTTGGGGAATAGGGCGCAAAGGCTCTGGACTACTCAGGAATGATGGAGAGGACGACAACTAGGGTCGCTAACGCTAGAAGAGCAAGTGGGATTGCAACGACCCAAAGATGTGCGCCGACCTGGAAATAGGCCAGGCCCAGGGCGATGAGGTTAACCAAGACCGCGGGCGCTCGCCCGTACTCCCGACTTCTGCGGTATCCACGGGCTGCCGCTAATAAGCCAAGCCCTCCAAGGAGGGCGAAGACGACCTCAGCGATTAGTGCGCCAGGTGCTTCGGGGGCAGAGGTAAGACTCTTAACGATGAGAAATACCCCTAGGGCTAATACCCCCGCCGCTTCAACTTGAAGAAGTACTGCCGCGATAGCCCGGCGAGTGGCCTTATTGGCAACATTCATGAAGGCAACGATAGCAATGTCAACCTCTTCCTTAATGACGGGCGATGATGTTTTCACACGATGGGGTAAAGGATTCGCTCACGCGCCTTGCCGCGCCCCCGCGCTTCTACGAGGAGTTGCACCGTGAAATAGCGAGGTCCAACCGAAGTGGAGAGCGGCTTTCACTTATCCGGCTATCTCTGGTTCCAGAAATGATCCTGCAAGGCGAGGATCGCGAAGGTAGCGAGTCGAGGTATTCACTAGTTCTGCTCAACTTCTCTGAAACCCTCACCCGTGTCTGCCGAAGTGAGGATCTCCTGGTGCGTATCGGTGAGTGTGAGTTTGTTACATTGATAAGAGGTGGCGAGAGTGTTGCGGTTCGAGTAATAGAGCGCGTAGCTGCGGAATGGTTGACCGAAAATGAAGCGATTACCCGAGAAAGCGGTACTCAATATCTTGAATTCACATCGGCATATGTCACCGCCCGAACACATGAGAATTCGCTCGAACTTCTCAACCGCCTTGATCTTCAACCACTCATCTCCCGTGGGGGGTAATGAGATGGTTACCGTCCGTAAACTGTGCAGGGAAGAGTAATCCACTTTCAGGAGAAGTTCCGTCCTCCGCAAGAAATTTGACATCTACATTCGCCTCCATGTCGGCATCCGATCTTGCAATCACCTTTGGCCCCTTGGCCCCTTTCATGAGCAACAACGAGATAGAGGAAATATGGATCAATACTCCCGAACGGATCTTTATTGCGCGTTCGGGGAAAAATGAATTGACCAATCTTCTACTTACTGGAGAAGAAGTCAGAAACATTGTTGAACGCGCCTTAATGTGGAGCGGAAGGCGGCTTGATTTATCACACCCTTTTGTTGACGCGCGGTTGCCGGACGGAAGTCGGCTGCATGTCGCTATTCCTGAAGTAACTCCCGAGCATTGGGCTATTAATATCCGTAAGCACCTGCTTCAAAATCTATCATTGCGAGATCTAGCGATGCGAGATGCTATGTCACCGCAAATTGCTACCTTGCTGGCAAATTCCGTCCGTGCAGGCGTCAACATTTTGGTCAGCGGAGGCACGCAGGCAGGGAAAACTACCTTGCTTAACGCACTGATTTCGGCAATTCCAGTTCAAGAACGGGTGATCACCATTGAAGAGGTATTCGAACTCAAGCCGAACCTGCCAGATGTGGTGAGTTTGCAGACTCGCGGACCCAACCTACAAGGCGAGGGCGCGATACCTTTACGACGCTTGATCAAAGAATCACTACGTATGAGACCGTCACGGATCATCGTCGGAGAAGTCCGTGAAGCCGAAGCACTCGACCTCCTAATTGCATTGAATTCTGGCTTACCGGGCATGTGCACAATTCACGCAAATTCTGCGCGCGATGCGATTGTAAAGTTGCAGACCCTTCCTCTATTGGCGGGAGAGAATATTTCCCAGAAGTTCATTGGTCCGACAGTGGCGTCTGCAATCGATTTAGTTGTCCAGGTTGCCCTTGATAATTCTGGACTGAGGCGTATTACAGAGGTTTCTATCGTTACCGGCCGAATTGAAAATGATCGTCTTGAGGTTGAGACACTGTGGCGATGGATCGGCGATAGATATGAGCGTGGATTGGGGACGCTCGCGCATCCAGAGAAATATGCGATCGCTGGTGTCCCATTATCAAATTGGTGGCCAGAATGATTGATATTGCTGCCTCCTTAGCCGGACTAACAGCAATCGTCGGGCAGCCGTTTCTTATTGGGCTAGTGGCAAGTTCGCTCTGTGGGATGGGATTAGCAGTGCTGAGTAATGAGCCTTCACGCAAAGATCGGGCGAACCCAAAGTCCTCAGGTTCTTTGATGCCTCGCATTTTCGTTCGATACCGTCATGAAATTATCTACGGTGCCGTGTCTTGTAGTGCGGTGACGGTGCTAGTAATTCTATGGACCGATTCGCTAGTCATAACGCTACCGTTCTCATTTTTTTCGATTGCTATCTCTTGGGCATATGTTCGTAACAAGGCAACTCGAAGTGAGGCGTCCATGATGCAGGTGTGGCCGGAGGTTATTGACCACCTCATTTCTGGAATTCACTCTGGCTTATCTCTCTCTGAGGCAATGGTGGGATTGAGCAATCGAGGTCCCGAGGCATTGCGCCCTGCTTTCCTCACCTTTCATCAGGACCTTCTGGCTAAAGGGGATTTTGCCGAGGCAACTGCTAAGTTGAAAGTTCGTTTCAATTCACAGGGCAGCGATCAGATTCTTGAGGCAATCCTGATAGCCAAGTCTCTGGGTGGCTCAGAGTTGTTGCAGATATTTCGGACGTTAGGAGATTTTCTCCGCCAAGATCTTGCCTTGCGCAAGGAAATTGACATCAAGCATGGGTGGATTAAAAACTCCGCGCATCTCTCCTCTGCTGCACCTTGGCTACTTCTGCTTTTACTGTCGAGCCAACCTGGGACTGCTCAAGCATTTGCTCAACCCGGCGGTATCGCAATTCTCTGCGTCGGAATCCTCCTTACCGTAGTGGCGTATTTCTGGATGGGGCGTCTGGGACGGCTGCCTAAAACCCCGCGGGTCTTTGGTTAAGGCGGCCATCTGATGTCGGCAAGGGCGTTGATAGTTCCACTTCTTCTTGCAGGTATGGGAGCAATTCTTCTCTACTTCGATGATGAGGTAGATCAACCCGATGATTTTCGCGCTCGGTTGCAGAAGATATTGAGGCACTTGCCGGATGGAACGAAAGTGCGTCAACGGCTGGCTCAGGTGGGGCGTGAAAAGGAGTACGAGAGTTTTCGCCTAAGCCAGATAAGTCGGGTCCTTTTACTTTCGGCAATCGCATTTGCACTTGTCTTGGCTCTGCACGGCTCATTCTTCTTTGTTTCTGCGGTAGCGACACTTACGTGTGCAGGGACTTACTTCTACATTGACCAGCAGTTGAGCAGGGAAGTCTCTCAGTACCGATCTTCAATTGAAAGTGAATTCCCAGCGATAATCGAGATGCTTACTCTGGCCCTTTCGGCCGGGGAGACCCCCTTGGGGGCGATGACGCGAATAGCAGAGCGATCGCATGGGAAATTGGCAGATGAATTCAGTCTGGTGATCGCTTCAGTCCGTTCAGGCATGCCCTTTCACGTTGCCCTAGACGCCTTGGGCCGACGCGTTGAATCAGTTGTTATCCGACGATTTGTTGATGCTCTTATCACAGCCATGCTGCGAGGTGCTCCATTGATTGATGTGCTCGGCAGACACGCCGCCGAAGCGAGGCAGATCCAACGCAACCACCTGATGGATAAGGCGGGTAAAGCGGAGACTTCCATGATGGTGCCGGTGGTCTTCCTTATTCTTCCTGTCTCTATTCTCTTTGCCCTCTGGCCGTCCGTGATACATCTCAACCTCTTTGCGGCTTAGGCGATAACCACCGTCCGAGGATGTGCACACTATTGATTCTTTGAGAAACAACCACCCCCGCTCCGCTCAAGAATCCTCTTGATGGGCGCACCGTGCGTCTTTCACATCGTGAAGGAGTCTCAACCGTGAAGTTATTGAAGCGTTTTTTTGATGAAGTCAGAGCCGGTTATGATCGAGCCTGGCTATTTTCGCTGCAGATATTGGTACAAATGCGGTCAAAGGCAAGAAATCTGCTGGCGTCAAAATTCCCGCGAAAGTTTCTCAGTGATGAACGTGGCGATGTTCCCGGCTGGGTGCTGGTTGTCTTGATGACAACTGGTTTGGTGACAGCCATATGGACAATTGCTGCTCCTCGTCTATCAGCAATTCTCCGCAATTCACTGGATTCGATGAATGGCATTCGTTAAGAAGTTCTGGCGTAACGAGGAAGGTGTTGTTGAAAGCTCCCTCGTGCTCATTCCGTTGATGGTGCTTTTCCTGATCGCAGCTGGATTGATTGTCGCCGTCAATTATCGAAACCTTGATTTGGCCTACGCCCAAACTGATGCAACTTCGGGGGCGATCACCTCAGTGGTGTCGAGCGAAGATGAAGTAGTTTCTTTCTCTTCGAGATTTTCTGGTAATGCGCTGCGCCTTCTTATCACACGCCATCACCGAACGTTGCCCGCAATTCTTCCCGGTTTGCCCTTTCTAAATGAGGAGAAGGCGCGTTCTACCGAGGTCACCGGTATGGCGGTCATGGAAGACCAACCATGAAATTCCAGATACTTCCTCAAAAAATGACAAAAACAGAGGGCCAATCGGGCAGTGCGGCGGTGGAATTTGTACTCTTAGCAGTTCCGCTCTTTCTGCCGATCTTCTTCTACATCACTCAATTTGCAGAAGTGAGCGGCAAGGAGATGAGTGCTCGGTCGTTGGTGCGCGAAGTTGTCCGGGCATATGTCGCCAGCGAGAACCTAGAGGCGGCCGAGCAGCGGGCAAACGTTGTTCTGCAATACGGCGGCCAACGTTTGGGCTTTAGCCAAAATGAACTTTCCTCGATGGCGCTTACTTTCTCTTGTTCAAGTTTCGACTGTCTTACACCGGGCGAGCGCGTGCGGGCTGACATTCGCCTTAAATTGCCGATATCCAACCGAGAGGTGCATGTGTCTGCCCAGGAATATGTGTCTCCTTGGCAGTGAATTTATTGAATTCGAAGCCCCGTCCGTTCTCGATGGGGGTGATAGAGGAGAACACGGAGAACATCTTGAAGGCAGAACGTGGCTCGATTTCTATTTTAACAATGGGTCTCTTTCTTATCACAATTGCGATGTTATTTCTGATCACGGACATCGCGGCGATAACGGTGGCGAAACGTTCCTTGGTGCACGTGACAGAATCGGCTGCTTTGCGGGCCGCGCAGAGTCTTGACCGAAGCGCCTATTACCGCGGCGATACAGGGGTTGACATACCCATTGATTGTCCCTCTGCCCGCGCGAGAGCAATTGAAGAGTTGGCCGTATGGATGCAAAGTAGTGAAGAGATGCGCCGACCAGAGTTGCAACAAGTTTGGCTCTCGGATTTTTACTGTGCTGGCAATCTCGTTAAAGTGAACACTTCGGCCCACGCAAAACTTCCCTTTAGATTGCCAGCCTCATCTCTTAGTGATCTGGAGCTTCATGCGAGTGCAACGGCAGAGAGTGATCGCGCTGCGAATTAATGGGTATCCTTTCCCCGTGGCTGCGCGAGAATACGATCTAGAGATTGCCGCCATAGATGCCACGCTTACTTCCATCGAAAAGGTTCTAAACCTCCCGAAACTCCGCGAAGATGCCCGAGTATTCGAGGAAGCTGCTGGAGTGCCTAATCTCTGGGACGACCCCGAAAATGCCCAGAAGGTGACTAGCCGGCTCTCTCGGGTGCAGAGTGAAATAAAGCGCCTGGTTGACTTGCGCCAACGGGTTGAGGACCTTCCGATACTCATTGAGTTGGCCCAGAATGAATCAGATCAATCTGCTTTGGCCGATGCTGAGCGCGAGCTGGACTCATTAAAAAAAGCGATTAGTGAATTGGAAGTACAGACCCTTCTCAACGGCGAGTATGACGATCGTGATGCGTTGATCACCATCCGTTCGGAGGCGGGCGGAGTCGAAGCCGCCGACTGGGCAGAGGCGCTCATGCGTATGTACTTACGTTATTGCGAGCGGCACAACTTTAAGGTTGACGTCCTTGAAACCTCATATGCCGAAGAAGCAGGAATTAAGTCCACGACCTTTCGAGTCAGTGCTCCATATGCTTACGGCACACTCTCTGTCGAACAGGGAACGCATCGCCTCGTCCGAATTTCGCCCTTCGACTCTCAGAGTCGACGCCACACTTCCTTTGCAGGAGTAGAAGTCGTGCCGGTGGTTGAACAGAGTGATCACATTGAGATCGACGATAAAGATATTCGGGTTGATGTGTATAGATCATCGGGTCCGGGCGGTCAAGGGGTAAATACAACGGATTCTGCGGTCCGGATTACTCACATGGCCACGGGAATAGTTGTTTCTTGTCAGAATGAGAGATCGCAAATTCAAAATAAGGCCACTGCCATGGCTGTCTTGCAATCAAAATTACTGGAGCGGCGCCGCCAAGAAGAGCAGGCCAAGATGAATGCGCTCAAAGGAGATAACAGCGGTTCTTGGGGCAATCAAATGCGGTCATATGTACTGCACCCATATCAGATGGTCAAAGATTTACGGACCGATCACGAAACGGGGAATACCGCGGCCGTTTTAAATGGTGAGATCGATGATTTCATCGAGGCGGGAATTCGCTGGCGGCGCAGCAGTGCTCCCAGCATTTCCCAATAATTACCCTGGGTAAGGCCGATTCGTGATGTACCTCAACAAAAAAAGCAGGTGAAAAGGCCTATATTTCCCTGCCCGGCAGTCTCTTCTCCATAAACTAGGATAATTGATAACCGTTCCGATCTTTTTGGAGTCTCGTGATCCGTTTTGAGAATGTCAGCAAGCTTTATCCTGGGCAGGAAAAGGCTTCTCTAGATGGCGTGAATCTAGAAATCTCCAAAGGGGAGTTCGTCTTCTTAGTGGGACTCTCCGGATCGGGAAAGTCCACATTCCTACGATTGATCCTGCGCGAGGAGTACCCATCGGCAGGCACCATCCATGTGGCAGGAAAAGACTTGGGCTCATTGTCGAGCCATAAGATTCCTGCGCTTCGGCGTCAAGTAGGAACGGTCTTTCAAGATTTTCGCCTGCTTCCCAATAAGACAATCTTCGAAAATGTTGCCTTTACGCTCCACGTTCTGGGCTACTCCCAGAAAGAGATCAATCGCGAGGTCCCCGAAGTTCTTGAACTCGTCGGCTTGGAAGACAAGGGCGATCGTCGACCTAGTGAGATTTCTGGTGGTGAACAGCAACGCGTTGCCATTGCCCGCGCATACGTCAGTCGACCAGCCATTCTTATTGCAGATGAGCCGACAGGAAACCTTGACCCGGCCACAAGTGTCGGCATTATGAAATTGCTTGACCGGATTAACCGCGAAGGTACAACGGTGATTATGGCGACCCATGATTCTGGAATTGTGGATCAGATGCGGAAGCGAGTAATCGAATTAGATGCCGGACATGTCATCCGTGACCAAGTTCGCGGCGTTTACGGTTATACGGGTTAAGGGAGAAGCCAGATGCGCGCACGGTTTTTATTGAGCGAAGTCGGAATCGGTCTTCGTCGTAATCTCACCATGACATTTGCAGTTGTCATCACTGTTGCTATTTCACTCTCCTTATTAGGGATCGGGCTCCTCTCTAATTCTCAAGTCAGCGCAATGAAAGATTATTGGTATAACAAGATTGAAGTATCGGTGTACCTTTGCGGCACCCTCTCTGAATCGCCATCGTGTTCTGGAGGCGTTGTTACTGCAGATCAGCGGATCCAAATTCAGCAGGACTTAGAAGCCCTGCCGGTGGTCGCCAGCGTTTACTATGAGTCGCAAGCGGAGGCATTTCAACGTTTTCAAGAGCGGTTCAAAGGTTCGGCGATTGCTTCCAATGTAACTCCTGATCAATTGCCGGAGTCTTTCCGAGTGAAGCTGAAGGACCCTCAGCAATTTCCGGTTGTGGTTAGTGCATTCTCTGGCCGCCCCGGGGTGGACGTAGTACAGGATCAACGGACTATTTTGGAGAAGTTCTTCAGACTTCTGGGGGTCCTTCGCAATGGTGCGCTTCTAGTGGGACTTGCATCGGTGCTTACGGCAGCGCTACTTATTAGCAATACCTTGCGAATTGCCGCATTCAACCGGCGCCGAGAAACGAGTGTGATGCGATTGGTAGGCGCCACTTCTTTCTCTATACAACTTCCCTTTCTATTGGAAGGTGTAATTTCAGCGATTCTGGGGTGGGCCATTGCTACCGGCTTGCTCGCCGGCCTCAAAAGTGTGATCGATAGTCGAGTAGCGCCGCTGCTGTCATTTACTAAATTCTTTGGTTGGAGCGACGTCTGGCTCTCTTCGGCATATCTTCTGGGTACAGGTCTGGTCGTTTCGATCTTTGCCTCTGTATTGACGCTCCGTCGCTACC
>DASVIG010000059.1:0-3242 GCA_036382195.1 Candidatus Nanopelagicaceae bacterium | reverse complement strand
AATCGAGGCCATGTTCACAATCGAGCCTCCACCCGATTTCTTCATGGCGCCTAATTCGTGACGCATGCAGTAGAAGACACCGTCCAAGTTGATAGATAGAACTTTCCGCCAACCTGCGACACTTTGATCGCCAGTTGGTGCTTGATCCCCACCTATTCCGGCATTGTTTACCGCGATATCCAGTCGACCAAATTTATTAACAGTGTCTGCGATCGCTTTTTCAACAGCGTCATCATTGGCAACATCCAGATCTAGCGCCAAAGCCTTCCCGCCGAAGCCAACAATGGCATTGACCACCCGTTGACCCCCTACTAAGTCTCTGTCGGCAACCACAACGTTTGCACCCTCTTTAGCCAATGAGATGGAGCAAGCCTCGCCAATACCAGATCCACCGCCGGTAACAAATGCAACTTTTCCTGAAAGTGATGACGTCATTTTGACTCCTAGATATCCTTGCGAACATAACTTGTTTGCAGTTCGAGTCTCCTCCACTGCAAAAAAATCGCAAGCCTTGATCTCTTTCAATTGGGCAATTGTCCGAATAATGGTGAATTCTGGCGGATGTCTTTCCACTCACATTTACACTCTTTCACCTTCGGAGTGGTGGCGAGTGAGGTGTCAGTCAGAACTAAAGGGTACGGATTCGATATCTATGGATTGGTCTACCGGTTGTTCCGTACTGTAATTCCAATTCCAAAGTTTCACTCTCCACTAGATTGGCGAGGTATCGCTGCGCAGTTGCTCGACTCAGTCCCAGTGCCTCGGAGATGTCATTAGCAGAGACCAAGGCATTTTGAACGCGCATGAATTTCATGATGGAATCTGCTGTTGGATTCTTGGCATCCTGACTCGAACTTGTTGTCACTCTCGCTCCGCGAAGTAATGCTGCAACTCTATCGACGTCGGCTTGTGAGACTTCTCGACCATCTTTGAAACGTTCTCGCGCAGCACGGTAGGCAAGCAAGCGTTCTGCCAATTGCCGATGGGTGAAGGGTTTGACTATGTAATTCGCGGCACCGAGTTGCAGAGCTTCACGAACATGTTGAGAATCTCTGGCCGCCGTAATGATAAAGACATCTGTCTTAGCTTCCCGAGGTAACTGTTGCAGGCGGGCGAAAAGTTCGAGACCATTTTCATCCGGTAGATATAAGTCCAGAAGCACGAGATCCGGTTTCTCGGCGACGATGAGATCGTAAGCGCTCGCGCCGGTATGGGCTTTGCCTATAACTTCAAAGCCAGCGACCCGTGAAACATACGCGGCATGAATATCTGCAACTCGAAAGTCATCCTCAACTATGAGAGTGCGTATCACTTAAATTTCTCCCGCCAACGCAGGTGTTGCTACCACCGGGAGGTCTACCAGAAAAGTCGCGCCCTCTTCATTGAAGGCAAGAATTACTCCCTGAACTTGTTTCACCAATCTCTGCACGATAGCCAGTCCTAGACCACGATGCCCTTCTGCCCGTGGCGTCTTCGTTGAGTATCCGTCCTCAAAGACAATATGAGGAAATTCCTCGGGAAGTCCCGCACCACTGTCATGAACTCGTATTACTTTTCTTCCCGGAAGTCCCGCCGTGAAACTGATCTCGACCTGCCCACGGGGTGATCCCGTTGCAGCGTCAATTGCGTTATCCAACAAGTTTCCGACCACAGTGATCAATGCATTCTGATCGATAGCCAAATCATCGATTGAGATCGCGGCATCTATATCCAGATCGAGTCCCCGCTCACGGGCTATGACCACTTTGGCAATAAGTAATGCGGTGACTGTCGGATTAGCCAGCGTATTGCTGAGGCTCTCAGCTAAGATCGCATCAATTAAAGAGATTTCACCTAGATAATCCGAGGCTTCGTCGTACCGCTTCAACTCCAACAATCCATTCAAAGTGTGCATGCGGTTGGCATACTCATGCTGCTGCGCACGGAGGGCATCCGTAAGGTTCTTTACGCTATCGAGTTCTCGCATGAGTCCGATGTGCTCAGTTCGATCCCGCAGGGTGATTACTGACCCGATATCCCTTCCCATCTGGCGGACAGATCTGCGACTAATTTTCAAGGAGAAATTGTCCGTCAGTACTATCTCGTCATCGCCCGGAAGAATGTCCCCTTTAAGAAGATCCAATAGCCTTCCTGGGGGAATAATGACTTCAATCTGCTTCCCCAACGCGGAGGAATCGACGCCTAGGAGTCTTTTTGCTTCATCGTTGATCAGAGTAATTTTCCGATGATTTGTAAGTGTTATTACCCCCTCTTTTATGCCATGAAGCATGGCATCTCGCTCTTGAAACTTGGTAGTGATTTCTTCAAGTTCAAGGGTCAGCCTTCGACCTTTTAATTTTCTTGCCAAGAATTCCGAAATAAGAAAACCAAGGAGCATGATTCCCATGCCATAGACCCAGAAGATCTGCTTGAGATATCTATTCTCCCCAGCAAAGGTGCTCTGCAAAATACCGGCCGAAACCATTCCGACGATCCGATGTTGTGCATCATAAATGGGGGTCTTTCCATTGGCAGATCTGCCTAGTGTTCCATTGTTAATGGTGGTGTAGGACTTCCCTTGTAGTGCAAATAACTGCCCATCGAGCCTAAAGCCGATCAATAGCGGATTTGGATGGGAATGTCGGATGCCGTTCTTGTCTGCAATCACCACATAAGTTGCACCTGTTGATTTGCGGATACTTTCACCGATGAGAGCCAACTTATGAGTTGGGTCGCCTTGCACCAACAAAGCGGCAACTTCCGGAATGGCCGCAGTTGCGTTAGCAATTGCTAGTGCACGCTTACCGTATTGATTGTCCTGTACTGAACGCACTGCATTGAATGCTAAGTAGAATCCCAATATTCCGGCGATGATGACGATCAAGATGCGATTGGTGCCCAGATGCAGCAAGAACTTGCGATATTTGACCATAGAGACCCCTCCCAGCCGGAAATCGTGCTTCCTGATTCTGCTCTATTTGCGCTTAAATGTCGCTCCTTGTTTCCTGAGATAAATTAGCAAAACACCTCTTAAAGAGTTTTAGTGCGAGTATTCCGATAAACCCCTGATTCTCTTGAGCCCCATTTACTCTCACGCCATGACAAATGGAGTCGGCGTTGTATTCGATAATGTCTCAAAGAGATTTCGTACCCCCAAAGGCGATTGGTATCAGGCTATTTCGGGCCTCAAGTTGTCAATAGAACCAGGGCAATTTGTCTCATTGGTGGGACCTACCGGTTGTGGAAAATCTACGGCACTGACT
>DASVIG010000058.1:0-59266 GCA_036382195.1 Candidatus Nanopelagicaceae bacterium | reverse complement strand
CATTTCGATCAATTCGTTGAGTTTCCCGAGTGTCCTCGCGTATCCAGAGGATGAATGTCGCAACCAATGCCAACAGGATAGGAATGTCCGCCATCGCCCAGCCAATAGCACCGCCAAGACGCTGATCAGCCAGCAGATCTGTGTGCCACGGGCGATGTAATTGTGCAAAGTATCCGCCATCGAGCAGCGTTGTAGATGACATGAGCGCGACAGAGAAGAAGGCATGTATTGCCATGGCCGCAAAGAGAACCACAATTCGCGCCAATTGAGGGACCTTCTTAGGATTTGGATCCACCCCGATAATGACGTGGAAGAAGAGAAATCCCGAGATAATAAAATGCGCATCCATAAAGAAATGACCGGTATGACTCTGCATCATTCCGCCATAGAGGGATGTGAAATAAAGAATAAATAGAGTGCCATCAAAGAGAAGAAGGGCAACTATCGGGTTGATGATGAAACCGGCCACGCGCGAGTGAAGTGCGGCTACCAATGTGCCACGCACGCCTCGTTCATTTCCGGTTCTGCCCTGAGGTAGCGTTCGAAGCGCCAGAGTAATTGGCGCAGATAGCACGATCCCAATTGGCACAATCGTTGCCAAGATCATGTGCGAGATCATGTGATAGGAAAAAGCAAAGTAGG
Source organism: Candidatus Nanopelagicaceae bacterium (assembly GCA_036382195.1). Lineage (GTDB taxonomy): Bacteria > Actinomycetota > Actinomycetes > Nanopelagicales > Nanopelagicaceae > QYPT01. Next base: position 58,624 of record DASVIG010000058.1, on the reverse strand, counting down.
CGTACACGCCCAGCCCACCGCTTGTTGCATAATTCAATGCCACTATGCCGGCCGCAAAGGCTATCGTTCGGCCAACCGGCCATTTGTCACCGCGGTGCTTCAAAATCAAAATACCTCGGATATAAAGCGCGGATGCGAGAATCGATAAGCCAATGAACAATGCGTCCGGGTTAAAGGAAAAGAGGAGACGGCCGAGGTTGGGAACTGCGGGCATGGGTATTCCCACCAAGGTGACTGCCGCATTAAATTGAGAGGGGTCAGGTATCGGGGGCTGATTGGAGGTGAGCCAAGAACCCAGGGCCAGCGCCACGATCATGATCGAAAGTTCGACCAGAATGAGTTTGGAAAACTTTGACCAATTGATGGGAGTGATGTTGGCTCCGGCAAGATTACGTCGATGCTGGTATCCAATAGTGATCAGAATAATGGTCAGGACTACTTTGATAATGAGCACCAAGGCATAACTCGTATGCCAAGCTGAGGCAAAATTCAATCGAGTCCAGGCATTTACGGCCCCGCTGGCAACAACTGCAATTGCAGCCCAGAGAGCCAACTGACTAAAGCGTGGAGTCGCTGTGGCGCGGTCTTCCGGTTCTAAAAGAGCCAGAGCAAAAACCCCACCGACCCAAAGTGCCAGAGCCACAACATGGATGCAGAGGGAGCCGATTGCCAGAGCGTGTGACCCGTTCGAGGCCGAATGACTCTGGAAGACCGGCGCTATAACCGCGATGATCGTTGCGATTAGGAGGAGATTGGCACCACCTACTCGTTGGAGTCGGGTCGAGAAGACAATCACCACTACGCCAACAATTACCTGGAAGAAAAGATATTGGCCTAAAGTGATTTGCAAGATGAAAGAGCGGATCGTATTCACATCGAAAACAGAGGTAATCGGCTCACCGAGAATGTTGGCAAGAGTAAGAAGAATGTTGGCAATGGCTGAAATTACCCAGATGACTCCAGACCATAGAACGACGACCCGAATTCTTAAACTGGCTGGCGAGAGTCTGCCGTGATCATCTTCCAGCAGGAACCCCATGGCCAATAGAGAACCAACTACCGCAATGCTCGAGGAAATACTCATGAACTTGCTGATGGTTGTCAAAGCACTCACGAATGGTCCTGCGGCTGGCAGGCCCACCGCCATAAGCATCATTTCTTCTTGAATATGTTTCTGGTGTAGAGAACCAGCAGAACAAAGACAACAAATGCCGCGAATACCAGGCCAATGACAAAGAGAGATGTGGCAGAACTACTGCTTACGGCGTTGGAACTAGTTGAAGTCGACGAAGGCGTGGGCAAGGTAATGACGCTGGGTGCGGCATAAGTAAAATTGAAAGCCCCTTGCAGAGGGACTTGATTGTTGGATAAGAGGGCGTACTTGACCGTATATTTTCCGCTGACCGTTAACGGCTTCAAGCCAATAATCACATTTACGCCAGATACCGTCAGCGCACCATCATCGACTCGCGCGCCCTTGGGATCGGTGACAGTCACAGAATTTCCAACATCCAGGAGCGCAATCTGTGTTGTGAGGGTGACCGCGCTGGGTGCAGAGGAGAGCGATGAGCCGCTGATCGGAGAAGAATTCACCAGCGAATTTGCTCCAGCAGGAGATGCTACGAGAATCGAGAGAACCGCAACAGCGCTAGCCACAAGGGCACTGCGTATCCTCATAATCCCCTCTCAAATCTGGCGTAATTCGCCACTATGGTCTCACTTCTTTAGACTTACTTCTATGCCAATTGTGGCCCTACCGAAGAATAGGATGCAGGATGCCGACGTATCAATATGTGTGCACCGCCTGCAACCATGAATTTGAGGTTTTCCAAGCCTTCTCAGATTCCTCCCTTACCCACTGCCCTGAATGTAACGGAGAAGTTCGTAAGGTCTACTCGGCCGTCGGTGTAGTTTTTAAGGGTTCTGGCTTTTATAAAACTGATTCCAAGAGTTCGAGCTCATCAAGTATTGCTCCACCGAAGGAACTCACAGCTCCAAAAACTCCCCCCGCGATCGCAAGTGCTCCAGTAGCTAAGACTGAGTGAAGTATTCACCCGCATTCGATCTAATCGTGGTGTGGTGGCTTATCTGATTGGATCTCCTCTTCTCGGCGCTTCTCCTCCTCTTGGTCCTCGCGAGGATCTTCTTCGTCGGGTGTGGCAATCGGTAAAATTTCACTCATAATTTCTCTATTCTTAGCGCAATTCCATCACAGCAGTCTCCTGCAAATCTTGACAATGTTCAATTGCGCGGTTGATAATCGGTACATCCCTTACATGTGGAGTCCCCGTGTTTAATGCCATTGCGCATCTCGTCGTTCGACGACGTAAATCAACCCTAATTATCTTCATTCTCATTGTTCTAGCCGCTGGCGGAATCGGATCGCTTTCCTTCTCGAGAATGGATAGCGGAGGTTATTCAGATCCTAAAAGTGAATCCGCGAAGGCAGCTAAGTATCTGACGGACCATTTCCAAGTCAAGGATCCCGGTGTTGTCCTCATTGTGGATTCTGGTTCGCTCCCCGTTAGTGATCCAACAGTTGCAGCCACTGCTATGAAACTCGAATCTCAAGTGAAGGCCGTTCCGGGTGTAGCACGAACACTCTCATACTGGTCCGCCGGACAAGCGCCAACGTTGATGTCGAGCGACGGCAAAGCCGCTTTTCTCTTTGTCTATACCAGTAAGACTAATTTTGGCAATATCACCGATACTGGAAAGTCCATTGCGCGGAAATTTGACGGCAAATTTGGTTCGCTGACTGTTTACGTCACAGGCACAGGTGCTATTGGAAACGCAATCAATTCCAAAATTTCGAAAGATCTGGCGATAGCTGAGGCGATTTCAATCCCGCTGACATTCATCCTCTTAGCGTTCGTCTTTGGAGCTTTGGTCGCATCTGCCATGCCTCTCGTTATCGGCGTCAGCGCGATCTTGGGTGCCTTCTTGCTCATTTACATCTTCACTCTCTTCACGAGCGTGAGCATCTTCGCCCTCAACTTGATCACGGGTTTGGGCCTCGGCCTTGGAATTGATTACGCCCTCTTGATTGTCAATCGTTTTCGTGAAGAACTACATGCGGGGAAGAGTGTTGAAGAATCCGTCATCACTACGGTATTGACCGCTGGTAAAACCGTCTTCTACTCCGGTCTGACCGTCTTTGTCACGATGGGCTCCCTGGTTCTTTTCCCGTTAAGTTTCCTTAAATCCTTTGGCTATGCAGGTGTATCAGTTGTTGCACTTGCTGTAGCCGGGGCTTTGATTCCGCTTCCCGCCCTCCTGGCGATAATCGGAAGCAAGGTCGATAAGGGCGTCGTACGAAAGAGTGCCATGGTCCCGAAAGCAGATGGCCGTTGGGCCGCAACCGCCCGTTTTGTCATGCGTCGCCCTGTCCCTGTAGTCGTCATTTCCTTGATTGTATTGGCAATCATCTCCGCTCCAATTAAAAGCATTGCTTTTGGACAGACCGATTCGAGAGCCCTTCCGGCATCCAATAGAGCTGCCATGGGTGCGCAAATGATCACCAATCGCTTCCCTGGTCAAGAAGGCAGTCCGATCGAAATCATTATTCCCGGGGGCGTGCAGAAGCCAGCAGAAGTGGCCGCATACGTGAAACTTGTCAGCCAAGTAAATGGCGTCGTCCATCTGAATCCCGCACAAGTCAGTGGATCTGATTTGCGGATCTCCGCGGTTCAGGCAATGGCTTCCCGAACGACTCTTGCAGAAAAACTCATCCACGCAATCCGCATTCTTCCCGCGCCAGCCGGAACGCTGGTCGGTGGAGCTGCCGCCGATTTCACGGATACACAAGATGGAATCGGACATGCGCTTCCCTGGGCCTTGGGGTGGATTGCGATTAGCGTTCTGATTTTGATATTTGTCTTTACCGGATCCATCATTCTCCCCATCAAGGCAGTGGTTCTCAACGGATTTTCTCTGGCCGCAACGTTAGGAATTTTGAGTTGGATATTTATCGATGGCCACCTCCATTGGTTGGTAGGAAGTTTCACGAGAACCGGGACTCTGGATACTGGAACTACAATCCTCGTTGCCGTGATGGTTTTTGGACTTTCGATGGATTACGAAATCTTCCTGCTTTCTCGTATCCGGGAAGAGCACTTTGCTGGTAAATCCAACATGGAGTCAGTCGCGACAGGTTTGCAGCGGTCAGCCAGAATCATTACCGCTGCGGCGATGCTCTTGGCAGTAGTTTTCGCTGCATTTGTTACCAGCGGCATTACGCCGATCAAATCAATGGGATTCGGCGTCGCATTCGCTGTTCTGCTGGATGCCACACTCATTCGCGCCTTATTGGTTCCGGCATTGATGCGCCTCTTTGGAGAACGAAATTGGTGGGCACCGCAGGCACTGAAGCGATTTACGCTTACCCATTAATTCCCGTTACTCTCCCCGCATGGAATTAATCGTTACCTTACAATGCCTTGATCAGCCAGGAATCGTGCACGCCGTGACTTCGGCCATCTTGGAATGCCAAGGCAACATCATTGAAAATCAACAGTTCACGGATCCGACAACTCAGGTATTCGTGATGCGTACTCGATTTGAAACAGAACTCACGACCACACAAGCCAATAAAATATTGATAAAAGCAACGGCTGGATATGCGCCCCAATTTCAGCTTCGACCCGCCAATCAGAAAAAGCGTGCCCTGATCCTGGTGACCAAGGAGAGTCACTGCCTCCGTGACCTTCTCTACCTGCTCGAACTTGGCGAACTACCGATAGTAATTCCGCTGGTGATGTCTAATCACGAGCAGTTGCGCTCTCTTGTGGAAGGACATGGTTTTCAATTTGAATCACTGGCAGGCAGAGATAAATCAGCCCAAGAAAAGGCCATTCAGAATCAAGTCAAAACTCTTGACATTGATTTCGTGGTGCTGGCACGTTATATGCAGATACTCTCGACCGAGTTCTGCAATTTCATGCCAGGAAAGGTAATCAATATTCACCATTCATTTTTGCCAGGTTTCAAAGGTGCTAAGCCCTACCACCAAGCTCATGCCCGCGGTGTGAAGGTCATTGGCGCCACTGCCCACTTTGTAACCGCCAACCTGGATGAAGGCCCCATCATCGAACAGGACGTTGCGCATGTAACCCATGCAGCAACACCGGAAGAGTTGGTGGCCCTAGGTCGCGATATAGAACGGCGAGTCCTTGCCAAAGCCGTGAAACTTTATGCAGAAGATAGGATTTTTCTCGTCGGTGAGCGCACCATTATTTTCAGTTAAGTTCTGAAAGAAACGATGTGTCCTCGGCCGGAGTCGGACCGGCGACCTACCGCTTAGGAGGCGGTTGCTCTATCCACTGAGCTACGAGGACGCACTTACGTGTAAATCAATTGATATCAAACATAGGTAAGGGTACCTGCAGTGAAAGTAGAAAATGCACGATAATTCATGCGTAATATTGGCAGAAGCACTGCAAATGACTACCATTGGCAACCTAACTGACCGGGAGTAATACCCTCATGAGAGGCCAACAATGAAGGCGCTAGTAATAGGCGCGGGCGGCGTTGGCAGGGCAATCGCAAATATCGCATCGCGCCGTTCGTTTATCACGGAAATGGTAATTGCAGATAGAACTTTGTCCCGTGCCGAAGAAGCAGTTGCCCGGGTAAAAGACTCACGATTCTCGGCCGCGCAGGTTAATGCTGCCGAGTTGGAAGATATCCGCGAGTTGATTCGCAAAGCCGACCCAGACGTTGTGATCAATGCTGTCGACCCCCGCTTTGTCATGCCGATCTTTCTGGCCTGTGAAATCGAGGACACCAACTACATCGACATGGCCATGTCGCTTTCACGGCCGCACCCCCACTACCCCGACTCCGAAACCGGCGTAAAGCTCGGTGATGAACAGTTTGCACGGGATTGGAACTGGAGCGAGCGGAACATTTACGCCCTGGTCGGCATGGGCATTGAACCCGGCATGAGCGACGTCTTTGCTCGGTACGCCTCTGACTATCTCTTTAGCCGAATTGATTCCATCACGGTCCTAGATGGATCCAACCTCACCGTTGAGGGCTATGACTTTGCACCCTCATTCTCGATTTGGACGACCATCGAGGAATGTCTCAACCCACCATTGGTCTGGGAAGACGGACGAGGTTGGTTTACAACCGAACCTTTTAGTGAAATAGAAATCTTCGATTTCCCCGAAGGCATTGGGCCGGTGGAGTGCGTCAATGTCGAGCATGAGGAAGTCGTGCTCATACCTCAGAAAGTTGATGCCAAGAAAGTCAACTTCAAATACGGCCTTGGCGCAGAATTCATCACAACTCTCAAGACCATTCACATGTTGGGAATGGATAGAAAAGAGAGCGTTGAGGTCCAGGGTGTATCCGTCGCTCCACGCGATCTGCTCGCAGCATCCTTGCCGGACCCCGCAACATTGGGTGAGCGGATGCGCGGAAAAACCTGCGCTGGCACGCTGGTGAAAGGTCTGGATAAAAAAGGCAAGCCTTACGCCTGCTACATCTACAACGTGGTCGACAATGCCTGGTCCATGAAGGAATACGGCGATCAGGCGGTTGTCTGGCAGACAGCGGTTAACCCTATGATCGCAATGGAACTCATTCACAAGGGCATATGGAAGCCATCGGGAGTAAACGGACCTGAATGGTTCGAACCCAAACCTTTCTTGGATCTTCTAGAGTCCTATGGAACGAGTTGGACTATCCGCGAAGAAGATGCGAGCGGAATAGAGATTTAATCCCATGGAGCCCGAGTATGACGCGGTAATCGTTGGCTCAGGTTTCGGTGGTTCAGTTGCCGCACTTCGTCTGGTTGAAAAAGGGTATCGAGTCGCGGTCCTCGAAGCCGGCAAACGATTCGCCGATAAAGACTTCCCCAAAACCTCATGGCGTCTGCGTAAATTTCTCTTTGCGCCACGATTGGGTCTCTATGGAATTCAGAGAATTCATGTGCTCCCGGATGTTCTTGTTCTTGCAGGGGCAGGTGTCGGAGGAGGTTCGCTCGTATACGCCAACACGCTGTATCAGCCCGGCGATAAATACTTTTTAGATCCGCAGTGGGCGGGGATTGCCAATTGGAAGGATGAATTAGAACCATGGTTTGACCAAGCCCGACGAATGTTGGGTGTAGTGCAGAACCCCTACTTCTCACCAAGTGATCAGGCGATGAAAGAGGCGGCCGAGGCAATGGGGGTCGCAGATACATTCACAATGGCACCATTAGGAATTTATTTCGGCCGTGCACCCGGGGACGAAGTGAGTGACCCTTTCTTTGGTGGTGCAGGACCAGATCGCACGGGTTGCATCCAATGCGGCGGGTGTATGACGGGCTGTCGCCACAACGCCAAGAACACTCTGCCCAAAAACTATCTCGGGCTGGCTGAACAAGCCGGCGCGAAGGTCTATCCGATGACAACGGTCACTCATCTTGCCCACGGTTCCGATGGACGGTGGACTATCACAACCCAGAAGACGGGCGGATGGTTTCATCGCCCGCAAATGTTTACATCAGCCCAGGTAATTGTCGCCGCCGGAACCTACAACACCCAGAAGTTGCTCCACCGGATGAAGGACACCGGCGTCCTGCCCCTCCTCTCTGATCGATTGGGAGATCTTTCGCGCACCAACAGCGAGTCCCTGGTCGGTGCCACTATGCCCAACACTAATATCGATTTCAGCCAAGGTTCGGCAATTACTTCCTCGTTCTTTCCCGATGAACACACGCACGTTGAGCCTGTTCGTTATGGGAAAGGCAGCAACTTAATGGGACTTCTCCAAACAATCATGACTGATGGTTTCTCCGCAAAAGGCAGAAGACATCAATGGCTCCGTGCGGTCATCCGCCAGCCAATGCTGCTGCCACGAGTTCTCAATGTTCGTCGGTGGAGTCAGCGAACCGTGATAGCCCTCGTCATGCAGAACGTCGATTCGGCGGTGTCGATTCGTGGCAAGCGAGGAATTTTTGGTTGGCACCTCACCTCAAAAAATGATGAAGATCGGCCGAACGCCACATGGATACCGGCGGCAAATGAAACCGCACGACATATCGCTGCCAAATATCACGGCATGGCCGGTGGCCACATTGGCGATCTCATCAATGCCCCATTTACTGCCCACTTTGTCGGCGGATGTGTGATCGGTGCATCAGAAAGCGAAGGCGTGATCGACCCGTTCCATCGAGTATGGAATTACCCAACACTTCATATCGTGGATGGCTCTGCAATCACTGCAAATCTTGGGGTCAATCCCTCTCTGACGATTACCGCACAAGCCGAACGGGCCCTCTCGATGTGGCCAAACTTCGGCGAGGAGGACAGACGCCCCAACCAAGGGGTTGAGTATCGAAAGGTGGACGCGGTTTACCCACGAAAACCGGTCGTACCGTCGGGGGCACCTGCAGAGTTACGCCTTTCGCCACCAACGAAGTAGTGGCAAAGAATCACTTTTCATAGATGTCGTGATTGCTACTGCGCCATCGAGGTGATTTCCAACAGCCGAGAAAAGACGAGCCTGCGGCAATAGGTAAGAGACTTTACGTCGAATAGATTCCTCATAACTGCGGTTGCGGGTGATTCCCCCAAGCAACGCCAGGGAAAATCCCTCGTTCGGCATTCCACCCGTGCCTTTCCATGCAGCAGCAACTGTTTTTGCTAATTGCTCCGATCCTCTGTCGCGAATCGCCATCGCACTAGAGATATGTGAGTCGGCTGCCTCCAGTAATTTCTGGGCCGTTGAGATGCAGAGAGATTGCGCTTCCGCTCCCGTATAACTCAATAAATTATCGAACTCGGCTACTTCATTGCTGAGAAACTCCAGGAGGGCGGGATCCGACTCTCGCCCCTGTCGCGCTGCAAGGGCACGTTCCAATCCATTCTTGCCGAGCCAGAAGCCACCGCCTTCATCCCCAAAAATATGACCCAACCCATCCGCATGTGAGAATTTTCCGCGCCTTCCACCGACTGCAACGACCCCACTTCCGACAGAAAGTGCAACTCCATCCTCGCTTCCTAAGGCACCCACATATCCGGCCAGGCCATCGTCGATCACCGCGACCTGCGTTGCACCAAAGAATTCCGCAACTAATTCCCCATATGGCTCTGGATCAGGAACGCGACCATAGATTCCAGTCAAACTCAGTGCGGCTATATCTTCGTGGATCGATTCTCCACGGCGGGAGGTGACTTCAGTGAAAATATCGCGGAGGACATCCAGAGGTGATTCAAGAGCCTCTTTAGCTCGCTCGGATGAATGTTCACCATTGCTCCAGCGCAAGCGCGCGCCTGATTGTCCAAGATCCACCGCCAGCACCATAATTTATTCTAACGTTTTGGAGATGAGGCGTCATGAGTAAAACCGCGCTCGTCACTGGGGCGACGTCGGGAATTGGCGCGAGTTTCACCCGGCTATTAGCAACAAAGGGTTACGACATTGTGCTCGTCGCCCGCAACGAAGTCCGACTCACTGAATGCTCGCAATCTCTCAAACGTGACTTCGGAGTGGCATGTGAAATTATCTCTGCCGACTTAGCCACCACTCAAGGTTTGAAGTCGGTAGTCGATCGAGTTAGCAACCTCGACAACCCAATTGCGGTTCTTATAAACAATGCGGGATTCGGAATCAACAAAAGTTTTCTCGTAAGCGACGCAGAGACTGAAGAACAACTTCTAGATGTTCTGGTCAAAGCACCGATGCACCTGATGCACGCGGTATTACCAGTGATGCGATCGCGCAATGATGGAATGATTATCAATGTCTCATCGGTGGCTGCCTGGATTGCCGGTGGCACATATAGCGCCGCAAAGTCCTACTTGACGGTCTTAAGTGAGTCCCTACATACCGAACTCAAGGGGACCAACGTAAAAATTCTTGCACTCGGTCCTGGATTTACTCGCACCGAGTTTCATCAACGTGGACGGATGCGGATGAATGGTCTGCCCAAATTCATGTGGCTGGATGCTGATCGCGTGGTTGCCCAAGCGTGGGGTGACGCCGCCAAAGGCAAAGCGATATCCGTACCTGGGAGGCAATACCTAGCCTTAAGTTTTATCATGAGGTATGGTCCCCGTCCGCTAGTCCGGAAGATGGGAATGAATGTTCGAGTGCGACCGAGAGAGAAAAAGCAGTAGTTCCCTGTGGGTTCTCGGTGAATTCCACGCTTATATGCTGATCTAACGCGCGATAGCGCAGGTACTCCAGGTACGATTGCCCCATAACCTATGGAGGTCACTAATGTTTCGCAAAGTACTCACCGCTTCGATTATCGGTTTCATGCTGAGCAGCACCCTGGTTGCCGCCTCTGCCAGTGCCGCCACAGCCACGATCAGCAATGGGGTCTTGTGCCCGAAGGCGAAGATCAACAAGACCACGAAGGTCAGTGGCGCAATCTACAAATGCACGAAAAATCCGATTGTGAACAAGACGAAATACACGTGGGTCTCCAAAGACTGCCTGGATACCCAGGCCAGTTACTTGAAAGAGAATGCCTCGTATCTTCTCCTGGCGAAAGCAATGCCAGCCACCCTCAAAGCCCTTGACCTAAAAATAACTGCTGCGAAAGCTGATGCAGTTGCGTCGTTAGCAAAGGCAGATGCACTTGATGCAACCGTCCTAACATTGCAGGATAAATTAGTTCAATTCAAAGCAGAATTAGCTGCGCTGTCAACGGCCGCCAAGGCCGAAATAATCGCCAAGACTCAGTTGACCGTCCAGCAGACGTATTTGCTCTCAATGAGATCTCTGACCTCGGCTATCGGCGCAGATAAGGCCGCCAGCGCTGGTTATCGCAAAGTCGGTAAGACAGTGTCACTTATGCAAGCGACTCGTGCGTCTACCGTTACAGCATTAGCACAGACCAAGACCGGAGTTGCTCAAACTCTATCGATGCGTAATTTGATTTGCGCTAAGGGTCTATAAGAACCTCCTTGTAGGGCTATCCCTATTCTTCACAGTAAAGCAATAGTTTTACTGTGAAGAATGGGATTTGGCCTACTCCTTCGTGCGCTCGCTCCTTTACTTCTCCTGATTCACGTACTGATTCGTTTAATACTTCCAGTTCCACAATTTCTGACGGATGTAATCCTCTACCACGCGGTAGCAATTTTCTGCGCCGTGGCGGTTCTGAAATCCCCCACCTTCAATGACAGAATCAGCCGAGTTGCCATCGCATGTGCGCTCTCGCTTTGGAGCGCTGGCTCGATTCTCTCGACATCATCGGCGTTCTACGAAATGCCAAGGTTCACATCAACACTGGCAAATACCTTCTACCTGCTCCTCTATCCATCCATGTTTGTAGGGCTTGCTCGCGTACTTGGCAAAAGATGGAGTTCGGTCAGAGTACTTGATTCAACAATTCTAGGACTCGGGCTCTCCTGCGTCGGTGTGGTCTTTCTCGTCGACCCATTCCTCACAAATTCACAAGGCGGCATAGTCAAGAATTTCTTTGCAGTCGCATTTCCAGTCGCAGACATGATTCTTCTGGCTTTAACCTTGACCCTATTCGCCACCGCGCCAATTTCAAAGCAAAGTTCGATAATTGCGATGGGAGTATCGATTTTTCTCTTAGCCGATTTTTATTTTCTCTGGCTGGCGCTCAACAATAGATATGTACTTGGTTCTCTTGGTGACGATCTCTGGCTACTTGGCATCATTGTTCTGGCAGAGGGCTTCTGGCATCACCGTAGAGAGGCGAGATCAACAGACTCTCTACCACCGCCTTTCATCGCAGTTTCTGTAATGGCGAGCGCAACCTGCCTTGCGATAACTATTCTTCGCCCAGGCTACTTGCCTCGATACATCCTAATTCCTGCAATCGCGACACTCGTCCTTGCATTCATTCGCCTCACTATTGCGCTACGTGATGCGCGGTCAATTGATGAAGAGCGCCTGCTGGCCAGAGCAGACGACCTCACCGGATTACCCAACCGCCGTCGCTTTATCGCAGAGCTCGATCTCCTATCGAAATCACCGAAATCGCTGGATGCACTTCTGCTACTCGACCTCGATGGATTTAAACCAATCAACGACAAGTACGGGCATGAAGTTGGAGACCTACTGCTCAAAGAAGTTTCTCTGAGGTTTGAGCGGGCATTGCCACAGGGCTCGCTCCTTGCCCGGTTGGGAGGCGACGAATTTGGCGCGGTAGTCAGAGGTGACTACGAGACAACAATCGAAACCGCTCGTGCGCTTCGAGCAACCTTGAGTTATCCCTTCTCCATAGCAGAACATGAGATTTCAGTTGGCGTCAGCGTGGGTCACGTCGCCAATGATGGCGGCACTGATCTCCTGCGCCGCGCTGACAAGGCGATGTACCAAGCCAAGCGCGAAGGAGTCGGTGTCTGGTCAGAGCCACGCCGAAACTAGCACTCAGATTCTGCTCTATGATTTCAAGTTGCGCGGCAAAAATTCCTAGCACGCTCGCAGAAGAGGTCTAATTGTCCAAATCCTTCCATAATCGTATTCTCGTCTTAGGCGCCGGCTCTGTAGCCCAATGCACCATTCCGCTACTTTTAGAGCATTTAGTCGAACCTAAACAGATGACGATTGTGGATCAGAGAGACAATAGATCGCGAGTACAGCAGGCCATTAATGCAGGTGCAACCTACGTTCAAGACCAGTTGACCCAAGAGAACTTAGACCAATTTTTAAGTCGCTTTCTCTCCGAAGGTGACTTTCTCCTCGATTTGGCATGGAATATCGATGCCAACGCAATGATCCAATGGGCGCATGATCACGGAGTAATCTACGTCAATACTTCTTTAGAGGAGTGGGAGCCTTACTCCGGAGGTCCCGAACGGAGCGTGCAATCGCGCACCCTATACGTACGTCACATGAGAATCCGTGAGATGAAAGCAGGGTGGAGCCATGCAGGTCCCACTGCGATTGTCGAACATGGGGCAAATCCTGGATTGGTCTCGCATTTGGTGAAGCGAGCGCTGGTGGATATCGCAACTCGCGCGCTAAAGGAAGGAAAAGCTACAAAAGAAGTCGAACAGGCTCTGACAAATGAAGACTTTCCAGTTCTGGCGCAGTCCCTAGGGGTCAAGGTAATTCATATTGCCGAACGCGACACACAAGTTGCTGATAAACCAAAAGTTATCGGTGAGTTCGTGAACACCTGGAGTGTGGAAGGTTTCTACGAAGAAGGTATCGCCCCGGCCGAATTGGGTTGGGGAACCCATGAGAAGACCCTTCCAGCCAATGCTTATAAGCATGAAGGCGGACCGCAGAATCAGATAGCCATTGCGCAGGCGGGCGCGACCAAGTGGGTTCGCTCATGGGTTCCCAACTCAGAAACAACCGGCCTGTTAGTTCGCCACGGTGAGGCTTTCACCATCTCAGATCACCTGACAGTATGGGATGGCCAGAAAGCGATCTACCGTCCCACAGTGCACTATGCCTACTGTCCATCCGATGCCGCGATTGCTTCTATGCGCGAACTCGAGATGCGTCAGTGGGATCTGCAGAAGAACCAGCGGATCATGAACGATGAAATTATTGATGGAGAGGATCGCTTGGGAGTCCTAGTGATGGGGCACGCGTACAAATCCTGGTGGACTGGCTCCCTGCTCTCTATTCACGATGCCCGGAAGTTGATACCCAATCAATCTGCCACAACGGTTCAGGTAGCAAGTGCGGTTTATGCGGCAGTTGCATGGGCTATGCAGAATCCGGATCGCGGGCTTCTGGTCCCAGATGACCTTCCTTGGAAAGAAGTACTCTCCTTTGCAGAGAAATACTGGGGTGGGTTCCATTCAGAGGCGGCCGACTGGGATCCACTCATGCACCGTAATGATCTGTATCGCAATTGGAATGGACGGGTTTATGACCACGATGATTTATGGCAATTCTCCAACTTCGTTGTGTGACGGACATACTCGTCGTGCATAGCGGGGTTTAGAAACTATGAAGAGAGTAGAACGCTTTCAAATTCGTGGCGTCCCAGGACTTGTTCAACGAGTAAGTTTTGATGGGCGAACCGTGGACTATTGGAGTCCGCAAACCCCCGCTGAACATCTCCTCATCGCACACGATGGACAGAATGTCTTTGATCGTCGTACTGCGACACATCGGAGAACCTGGCAGATGGCACAATCTGCGATACGTGTCAGCGAGAAACTGAGAATTATTCCCCCAGCAATCATCGGAGTTTTCCATAGTTCAAGCGAGAAGAACCCTTTAGGTCGCATCTTGGATTTGGCCCCTCAGGATCCTTATCAAGCTGGGATCCCCGCCCCGGAGAACATGGACACCTCTATTGCCCCCCACCAATTGCAGGGCAATGAATACCTGCAGCAGATTACCGATCGCATTGCACCGGCAATCTGCAAAGAGTTAGGCATGAATTTGGCGGAAGTAGACACTGCCATCATCGGTTCAAGTATGGGAGGCCTGGCCTCTCTCTATGCGATAGGAAAACGCCCTGACTTCTTCAGGGCGTGCCTGGCTCTATCAACTCATTGGCCTGTAGGTGGCAATGCGTTGGTGGATGCCCTAATAAATGCGTTGCCAGCACCTGGCACCCACAAGATTTGGATGAGTTATGGCACAAAAGGCCATGATGCGAGTTACGGACCATTTCAAAAATATGCCGATCAGAAAATGCTAGAGGCTGGGTGGCGCAAGAATCACGACTTCACGACACGCCAATTCGAAAAGTCTGGCCACAACGAAAAATCCTGGGCGAAGTACCTTGACCAACCGATGGAATTTTGGTTAGCAGGCTAACTTAGTATTGAATCGTGGCTTTTTGAATCTTGGACGCGACCTTTTCTCCGCTCATACTCTTGGCGATTGCAACTATCTCCATCTTTGTACCTGATTTATAGTCTCGTGGATGCAAGAACACTCGGTAAGTCCCTCCATCCATCATCCCTGTGGTAAAGGTTCGATGATCGCTGGTACCAAGAATTTTCCAGGATCCGCCAACAATTCTTGCAACAAAAGTTACTTCATTGAAATCACTACCAGGAATAGTCGCTGTCATGGACAACCATTGCGGTGTGTAATAGTCAATCGTTGGAGTCTGAAGCGATATTGAAAGTTTGGTCTTCGGTACAAAACGCCGATCTGCTTTAAGAACCACATAGGAACGCGCTGGCATCTTTATTGACATCTTGTTTACAGATATAGTCATCTCAGCCGAACTTCCCGCCAAAGGTTGCCAATTAGCGCCAAAAGTCGAGACATTGAATGATGCCGTTTGTTCGGTCCCTGCATCATTGAAGGCAATTATATATTCCTGTTTGTTCGCAAAGCGACTGGCTACAAAAATACTGGAGTCAGCAAAACGAGTCTGTTGAGTGCCATTGCGTAATGCGGGGTTCTCTTTGATAATTCCCTGCAATTGGGTGATTTGATCTTCCAGTGGATTATGAACATCGAAGGAACTGGCATTACCAATGGGAGGGCCACCAATTCTAGTTTCAGTTTTCCAGTCCTCCACTTGCGTCGCAAACATATCCTGTCGGGCAGCTTTATCTCCTCCACTGCCAGTCATTCCCTTCTCATCCCCGTAATAGAGAATTGGCCCACCACGCAATAGGAAGAGCAATGCATTAGCCAATTTCGCTCGCTCCAAAAGGACATCCGCTTCGCCGCCAGTGTTTGAATCATTAAGCATCATTCCAATTCGACCCATATCATGATTGCCTAAGAAGGTAGCCAAGCCATATGCACTCGTGGTGTTGGTCGTATAAGCATCATCAGCATTAAAAAGATCTGCGAGTTTGCTGGCTTGCATTCCGTAACGGGCGTAATCCGAAACAACTTTCTGAAAAGCAAAATCTAGAACACTTGGAGTTTGGTGTTCGGCGACATATGTGGCCAGAGTGTAGGGATCGCTATCATTTACTTCACCAAAAATCGGAAAATCCTTCTTGCCCACACTCTTGGCAACTGCCAACACCTTGGGAATTACTGCATGCCAGAACTCTGGATTTATATGCTTGAAGGTATCAATGCGAAAACCATCAACATTAAATTTCTTTATCCAACTTGACCAAACGGAAATCCAACCATTTACAACTTCTGGTTTCTCTGTAAATAGGTCATCTAGCCCAAAAAAGTCGCCATCCAGACTAGATGGACCACTAAAAGTTGAATCCCCACGATTGTGATAGTTGGTGACGTCATTGAGCCAGGCTGGCTTCTTGATATTGGCGTCCGCGGTGGGAACGTGAGGTATATATGCAAATGATTTTGCTGCGCAGAGCTTGGGGAAGGTTTTTAAGCCAGCATACTTTGAAGGATCAAATGCCTTTCCAGTACAGGTACGGTATGGATACGATGATGTATCTCGGTAATTTGTGAGACCAAAATTATACTTAATGACATCAGCTGTATGATTTGCGACAACATCAATAATCACTTTGAGACCCAATGCGTGTGCCTTAGCTACCAAATTACGAAAATCGGCTTCGGTTCCCAGATGCGGATCAACGGTGGTGAAATCAACCCCCCAATAACCATGATAGGAGGCTGAATCTCCCTGAATGTACTGTTGCTTTACTGGCGGCGTAATCCAAATTGCGGTGAAACCAAGACCCTTGATGTAAGGCAGGTGTTCCGTCAAACCTTTAAAATCTCCTCCGTGCCACCATCCTGGATCAGTTGGGTCAAAGCCACTTCCTAGGCGACCACCACCGATTCCTGCTTCGTCATTGGAGGTATTGCCATTGGCAAATCGATCAGTCATCACGAAGTACACAGATTCCTTGCTCTGCGGACCACGAGCAACAGGACTTGAAAGTGAAGTGAGACCATCTGCGTGAACAGAAGCTATAGTTCCGGCAATGATTACCGCGGATAGAGCGGAAACTAAAAGTGCGCGTCTTAATCTCACTTCAAAGACCAAATTCCACTGATGGCATTTTTTGTTGAGAGTGTAATGAGTCCTGATTTAGCGGTGGGCCCGTACAGTGTTTCTTTGACCGTATATCCGTACGGTTTGAGATTGATTTGATACCGTCCAGCGCGGCGTGCGAGAAAAACAAGAACACTTTCCTTTTCGGTTTCACGAAGGTAGGCCACGGAATTTGACTTTACATCGATCCATCGGAGCCCACCATTGCATAGAGCATCTGAATTTTTGCGTACTGCAATCAACTTTCTAAACTCTGCCAATAAATCTTGATCCCACGTCTTCGTGTTTTCCCAATCAATAGTTCTGCGCGAATCCTCTCCCCATTCACCTTCGAGGCCAATTTCATCTCCCGCAAAAATTGACGGCACGCCTGGATACGTAAGTAGCATTGCCGCGCCGGCGATATGTCGTGCTTTGTCACGGCCTACTACGGTTTTAAATCGTGCCGTATCATGAGAATCCAATAACAACATACTGGCCGTCAATGACCGCCAGGGAATTCCGGCGGAAAAGGAACGCATCATTTCGACCATTGCCTCGCCAGTAAAGGATGGAATAGGCACAGGTAGCCCCAAGAAATTATCGGCAAATTTGGCTGACTTGTTGAGCCAGCCCCAAATTGGTCGGGTAAAACCAATGTAATTCATGCTGCCATGCCAGCCAAAACCATCGAGATCTGATGGCGCGTGATCAGCGTTTTCAGCGACGAGCCACGCGTCTGGGTTTACTTCGTCCATCGCCGTACGAATACCACGAGCAACTTCTTGATTAAAGTCTTGGGCACGGTAGCGACCAGTCATATTCCCCACATCAATACGCCAGCCATCTGCATTAAAAGGAGGCTTTAACCATTTCTTTACGATTGAGTCTGCACCTGAATACATTTTTTCGCGGAGAAGTTGTGACTGGTAGTTCAATTTTGGGAGCGATGCTTGATCCCACCACCCGACATAACCATGATGAATTGATTTATCCCAAAAGAAAAAATCTCGCTCTTTCGCATCTGGGTTCTTAAGTGATGTTTGAATCCAGTCATGCCCTATGCCGCAGTGATTGGTTGTCAGATCGCCCATAATCCGAAAACCACGTCTTCGTGCCGCAGATGAGAATTTAACGAAGGCTTCATCTCCGCCCAAAAGCGGGTCAACATGATCAAAACTCGTTGCATCGTAACGATGGTTGCTCCGTGAGGGAAAGAGTGGGGTGAAGTAGATTGCGTTAACACCTAGATTCTCTAAATGTTGGAGATGTTGCGTAACGCCATCAAGATCGCCACCGTAGTACTCAACCGCCGTATTGGCTCCTCGCCCAGTGGGAAGCAAGTTCCAGTCTCTGGGCACAGCCCATTGAGGAAGTTCACGCTGGACACCTGATTTAGCAAATCGATCGGGAAAAATTTGATAGAAAATCGCGCTCCTTAGCCAATCGGGATACTTCGGTTTCGCGATAATTTGAAAATCTTCTCTATCAACGACATCGCGATTAAATACTCCAATGGCGTTGAGCCACCGATAATTTACTTTATCCACTAACAAAAATCGATAATGAGTGACTGGATTGATAATCCCTATGTCAACCGACCACCAAGTTTCTACAGTGGACGCCTTGCCTTTCTTGAGTTCGAAAGTTCGGGGTTCACCATCGTGAAAGAGACGAACCCAGACTTTCTGAGCTTTATCTCCCTTTGGAATACGAACTTTAAGCCGTACTTCATCACCGACCTTTGGGGCGGAATTACTGACATACAAATCGCTGCCATCGTGATGAGGTTGAGTCATAGAAGGTACCGCTAACCCTTTGTTGATCCGGCGGTAAGACCCGAAACGATAAAACGCTGTAAGAATTGGAAGACAATTATCACCGGAATGGACGCAATTAATGAGCCCGCCGCAAATGGCCCCCAGTTCTTGTCATACTTTCCATCGATAAACTGCTGCATTCCAACTGCCAAAGTTATGGCGTGCGGATTTCCGCCAAGAATGACTGACGTCAGCAAAAATTCATTCATCGTGCCAATAAAGGAAAGTAGGCCAATCACCGCAAAAATTGGGCGTGCTAAAGGCAAAATTATTTTCATGAAAATTTGCGCGTGAGATGCCCCATCTACTTTGGCCGATTCATCGATTTCGCTAGGAATCGTGTCATAGAAACCCTTCAACATCCATGCATTAATTCCCAATGCACCTCCAGCAAAAATAGCGATAAGTGCGAAGGGACTACCTAAACCAAGAAATGGAATTGATTCACCAATCTTTGCCATCATCAAGAAGAGTGCAACAGCCGCAAGCAACTGAGGAAACATTTGCACTATCAAAATAGAGAGCAAGGTCGTTTTGCGGCCCCTGAATCGGAATCGACTGAGAGCATATGCGGCAGATGCACCTATCGCCAGTTGGAGAATTGCATTAACACCAGCGATCAAAATTGAATTGCGAAACCAAATCGCGTAAGGATAGTCAACGTTTCCGAAAAGTCTTCGGAAATTGCCAAGTCCTGGGTGAGCGGGAATTAACTTCTGTGCGCCCACCAAACCCAGCGGATCAAACGCAGCTGACGCCATCCAAATCAGTGGAAAAAGAGCAAAGGCCACGGCGAGAATCCCAACGAGATGTCGCCATGCTAACTGGCGAGTCCATTCCATCGCCGTCATGCGGCGGTGGGCAATTTTAACTGGTGTAGTAGTCATTAGTTGAGATTCTCCGCAGTCTTGGTTTTCTTAAAACTGTAGGCAGAAATTGAGGCCACCAGAATAAAGTTAAGGAAAGAAACCGCGCTTGCAAGACCGTAATTACTTCCTTTGCCAGCCGCAAATGCAAGTTTATATGTGTATGAAATCAAAATATCGGTGTGCCCAGCGATTCCTCCTGAAGAGATAATAGTCGGACCGCCACCGGTCAATAAATATATTGCTCCAAAATTACTGAAGTTGTAGGCAAAACTAGCAATTAGTAGTGGGGCCATGGCGAGCAACACCAAGGGCAACTTAATCTTCGAAAACACTTGAAATCCAGAAGCGCCATCGACTTCTGCCGCCTCAACAATGTCATTTGGCAAAGCTTGAATTGCACCTGTAGCAATTAAGAACATATAAGGGGTTCCGAGCCAGAGCTGAACAATGAGAATTGCAATCTTGGCCAGCCACGGATCGAATAACCAGGGAATAGATACACCAAACATTCGATTAATCACACCCAGATCCTGATTAAACATTCCTGCCCAAACCAATATCGAAAGTACTGAAGGCATTGCATAAGGCACAATCAACAGAGATCGATAAATTTTCTTATGCCGCAATTTGGGGTGGTTAAGCACCAATGCAAGAAATAGACCCATAAAGAAAGTAGACCCAACAACCAAGATGGCAAAGGCGAATGTCCATCCTAAAACCAGACCTAGAGGTCCGCGGTAACGCGCATCTGTGAAAACAACCGTGAAGTTTCTCCACCCAACGTTGGTGCTCCAACCTGGTTCTAGTTCATCGCCAGCATTGCTGACCATGGAGCCATTATTATTCGGATGATAGAGGGTTCCCGTGGCAATATCAGTCACTCGGTCTGTGGTCGGATCGTATTTAAGAGTAGGTGCAGTCATTTGTGCTGTTGAAAAATCAGCAACATCAATTCGAGCGCTCTTTCCCACAGGAACATGCAGTGATTGCAGGGCATCAATGCGAGCTTGAACTTCCGCATCAGAGAGTAGTTTGAATCCTTGGACTGATTTGACATTGCCAGAAGCATCGACCGTAACGGCCGAAGTGGGCAGTAAAGTCAAACCTTTAGAATTTCCTGCAGAGTATGTTCCATCTGGATTCTTTAATATCAACGTGAGCGTTTTGGTTGTAACCTCGGTGGTGACAACCATGGGGTATATCCCACCATTTTCAGGTTGTTGGTAAGAGTTCGAAATCATGACGTCCAGCGCCTGTGCCTTATCCAGGATATGACCGGTCGAGTAATTCGTAAAAGCGATGTAGCCGGTATAAAGGGCGGGATAAACCTGAAAAAGAATCAGTAAGACAACACCAGGGGCAATGTATTTCGCGGCGATCCGTTTGCGACTAAGGAATACATAATCAAGTACGAGGGTAGAAACTGCCATATAGGCGGCAAAAAGATTAGTGTGATGCAAAAGTAAAATCGGAATGGCCCAAAGGGCAAATGCATTAAGTGTCCCAAGAAAAACAATCTTGACGAAGAGTCCTGGTGCCTTCGTGCTCCATGACGCCATGATTTGGACTCCTAAATAGAAAATTGAAAAGCACTAATTAGTATTGTGGAGGCGCAACTTCATGCGCCTCCACAATACCTTCTAAATCATTACCGAGAGCTTTTTCTGCTTTCGGTAAATGTTCATACTAGCCAAGCGTCTTCTTGATGTTCTTTGCTGCCAACGTGAACGCAGCGGCTGCCTTTGCTTTGCCTTGAACAGTTGTTGTCCAAGCGTTTCCAAGGTCACCCCAGACTGAATTCATCTCAGGGACGTTAGGCATTGGCACTCCGGTAGCACCGTACTGACCAAATGCGACAACATCCTTGTCGGAAGATTCCAGGGCCGCTGCTGAAAGTAGCGCTGGTAGGCGTGAGCCAAGTTTGTACATAGCTACCTGGAAATCATTGGAACCGATGACATTGGTTAAGTAATCGCGAGCAAGGATCTTGTTCTTGGCAAACTTGCTCATCATGAATCCCTGAACACCGACGAACGGACGAGCAGGATTTCCAGCAATAGGAGGAACAGCCGTAATGGCATAAGGAATACCGGACTTCTTAACAGTGGCCAAGTTCCAAGGACCAGTAATCATGTAAGGAGCCTTGTTGTCATACCAAAGTTGGAAGTCGTAAGCAGTTCCCTTATCGATCAAACCTTCTGCTGTCCAAGTATCGATCTTCGATGCATTTGCCAGGAATTTTGGAGATGCAATCCCAATATCCTTCGTGTTCAAGAACTTCCCACGGCTACCAAAGATGTAACCGCCAAGACCTGAGAAAAGTGGGTAGAGGTGGTAGGAATCGCCGGCTGGAACTAGAAGTCCACCCTTGATTTTTCCCGCGGCCTTGAGAGACAAATAGGTACTCTCAAGTTCTTCGAAAGTTTTTGGTGGAGCTGAAACAACATTGAGGTTGGTGAAGAGCGCAACGTTTTCAATTGCATACGGAATGCCGTATAAGCCACCCTTGTAAGTGAATGCAGCAATCGATGACGGTGCGAAGGCTGACGTGTTTGTTGCAAACAGACGTGTGATTACGCCAGATGCCGCGAGTTGTCCCACCCAGTCATGTGCGCCGACAATAATGTCAGGACCAAGGCCCTTTGGTGCCGCCGTAATCAAGTCATCGCGCACTTTGCCGAAGTCTTTTAAAACAACGTTTACGGTTACATGATTCGCTTTTGCCCAAGCAGCAGAAGCGGCACGGATTACGGGCGTACGATCGGCGTCCGCCCAAATGACGAGAGTTTTACCAGCAGCGTGTGCGCCAGGAACCACAACCACTGAAATTGCGAGTGCCGCGCTGGCGATAACACCAAGTAGGCCCATACGCTTACGATTCATTAATTCCTCCATGAATAGTCCATGCTGCACAAAAGTGTCAGCGAGGCCATTCCAACGCTTTAAGTCAGTAGCGTCAAGCGAAAAGCCCCATCTTTTAAGGGACTTTACTAGATTGTTATGAAGGAATCTGATTACTGAAATTTCTCAAGCGTGAGACTCTCTTTGCCAGTTTCACTTATGAAGTTGAACTACCGTGTCATCCCAGCCTTTAACGCTCTCCGGTTTGCGTGGACCCTTCCCAATATAGCGAGCTGAAGGGCGAACCAATCTTCCGGTCCGCTTTTGCTCAAGAATGTGTGCACTCCATCCAGCAGTACGAGCTGCAGTAAACATTGATGTGAAGAGATGTCCTGGAACCTGCGCAAAATCAAGAATGATCGCCGCCCAGAATTCAACATTTGTTTCCAGAATTCGCTCGGGGTGACGTTCGTGCAACTCTGCAAGAGCCGCCTTCTCCAATGCAAGGGCCACTTCATAACGAGGAGCCCCAAGTTCTAGTGCGGTACGACGGAGTGTGCGAGCGCGTGGATCTTCAGCGCGATAGACGCGATGACCAAAGCCCATCAAACGTTCTCCGCGATCCATAAGGCCCTTTACATAACCGCGAGCATCACCTGTCTTTTCAACTTCTTCAATCATATGTAACACGCGAGATGGTGCACCGCCATGAAGAGGGCCGGACATTGCACCGATCGCACCCGAAAGTGCCGCAGCAACATCTGCCCCAGTTGAGGCGATCACGCGGGCGGTAAAGGTAGATGCGTTCATACCGTGCTCAGCAGCAGATACGAAGTAAGCGTCGATTGCGCGGACGTGCAATGGATCTGGTTCGCCGCGCCAGCGGATCATCATCCGTTCTACGACAGTGTGCGCCTTATCAACTTCCGATTGGGGAATCATCAACTTCGCTCCCCCGCGCGCAGACTGAGCGACATAGGAAAGAACCATGACAGAGGCACGAGCGAGGTTGTTACGAGCCTCTTCGTCGGAAATATCAAGGAGTGGCTTAAGACCCCATGCTGGTGCCAACATGGCAATTGCAGACTGCACATCTACCCGAACATCACCCGTGTGAACGGGGAGCAAGTATGGCTCGGCTGGCGGTAGACCGGGGTTGAATTCATCGTCAACAAGAAGTCCCCATACGTTTCCAAATGAGACTCGACCTACAAGGTCCTCAATATCGACGCCGCGATATCGAAGGGCGCTGCCCTCCTTATCCGGCTCTGCGATTTCTGATTCGAAAGCAATAACACCCTCAAGGCCGGGCTTGAAATCGTCAGACACAATTCACCCTCATCTTTCGTTTCTCTCGCTGCTCTATGCAACGAATACAGGTAATTCTGCCCCACTTGCGGAGCGGTGCAGACCATCATCCCCTAGTAGGCGCTCGTCCGCAGGAGGGATGCGGAGGGAAGTAAAGTGACGTTAGATACATGTATGGAAAATGAACTCACTCGGCTAGAGATTGCCGCGATGCGCAGGTCTTACGGCCACATGGGGTTGGAGTCACTACCCGCCGACCCATTTCTGGCTTTCTCGCAATGGCTCCACGAAGCACACGCAAACCCACTCGTGGTCGAAGCCAACGCGATGGTTCTCTCGACCGTTGATCACGATGGCGAGATTTCCTCGCGGACCGTTCTCCTTAAGGACGTGTCGCACCATGGGTTCACGTTCTTCACTCACTATTCCTCTCGAAAAGGAAAAGCGATCCACTCCCAGCCCCGCGTCAGCCTGCTTTTCCCTTGGTACGCCATGGAACGACAGGTCATGATCGCCGGCGAGGCCGAGAAAATCTCACGGAGTGAATCTGAGGAGTACTTCGCCAGTCGACCCTGGGCCAGCCAGGTGGGGGCATGGGCCAGCCGCCAATCAGCACCTCTGGCATCACGGCAGGTGTTAGAGGAGCGATGGCAGGCCGCGGCAGAGAAATGGCCAGAAGGAACGCCCGTCCCGACGCCGTCAGAGTGGGGCGGCTACCGTGTCATGCCGACAAGTATCGAGTTCTGGCAAGGGCGATATTCACGCCTGCATGATCGACTCCGATATGAGCCGATCATCACAGTTGCTCCGGATGAACCCAAGTGGGAGATCACCCGCTACTACCCGTAGTCTTCGCTCCGTGAATGCAGAGATCAAAATCCCCAATAGCCTCAAACCCTCCGACGGTCGCTTTGGTTGCGGCCCATCCAAGATTCGCCCTGAAGCCCTCGCGGCTCTGGCACAGAGTGGTGCAGCGATCTTAGGTACATCCCATCGGCAGAAGCCGGTCAAAAATGTCGTGCATCGAGTCCGAGAAGGACTCCGTTCCCTCTATGAACTTCCGGAAGGATATGAAGTAGTCCTCGGAAATGGCGGATCAACTGCGTTCTGGGACATTGCCACATTCGGCCTGATCGAAAATCACTCCCAACACTTGGTCTTCGGTGAGTTCTCTTCAAAATTTGCCGCGGCGGCCAAAGAGGCTCCCTTCATCGGCGAGCCCACCATCATCACATCAGAGCCAGGAACGCATCCATTGCCAATAACGCAGGAGAGAATTGATGTTTATGCGTTGACCCAGAACGAAACCAGCACCGGGGTTGCTATGCCTATCATCCGTCCCAAAGGTGCTGATGGCGCATTGGTGCTCGTCGATGCCACCAGCGCAGCTGGCGGACTGGCAGTCGATGTGAAGGAATGCGACACCTATTATTTCGCTCCACAAAAATCTTTTGCATCAGATGGCGGACTCTGGCTGGCGATTATGAGCCCGGCCGCTATCGCACGGGTGGAAAAAATCAAATCCAGTGGCCGTTGGGCTCCTGCTTTCCTCGACCTCACCATTGCGATTGAAAACAGCCGTCTTGACCAGACGTACAACACACCTGCCGTCGCGACTTTAATCCTCCTTGCCGAGCAGATTGAATGGATGAACTCAAACGGCGGTATGGCATTTTCATCCGGCCGATCTGCAGATTCCGCCGCACGTCTCTATGGATGGGCAGAGAAAACCTCATACACGACGCCCTTTGTCAGCGATCCATCAATGCGCTCGAAGGTTGTTGGAACTATTAATTTTGACGATTCCATCGATGCAGCGAAAATTGCGTCGGCTCTTCGCTCTAATGGGATCGTGGATACAGAGCCATATCGCAAATTGGGAAAAAATCAATTGCGCATTGGCATGTTCCCTGCCGTAGAGCCAAACGACATCGATGCCCTCACAGCGTCGATTGAATATGTTGTAAACGCCCTCTAACTAGCATGAAATTACGGAATGACGCTGCGCCGTAACCGCGTCTTCTGGGCAATTGCCGGGGCTCCTTTTATTCTTGGAGTACTGGGTGACCACTTAGGGATCTCGAGGGCGTATCTCATGGTTCCAGTTTTGATTTTGTTCGCTCTAACCACGATTATTGTCATTCCTTCTCACCCAGAGATAGCGAAGGATTCGAAATGAACTATAAGACGAGAAGGCTAATAACTTTGCTGACGCTCTTTGGTTTGCTGGTCTTATTTATCGTAAGTGGTCGGTAATATGACGTCAATTGAGAAGTCGGTGGGCACCTCCACTCTATGCCGGTAGCGCTGCCATACGTAGAGTCCTGATAAAAGGGTGACCACGCCGCTTGCCACAATTGTGAGGCGCACTCCTACTTGCTGTGACATCACTCCCAACAGCGGTGAAACAAATGGTGTTCCACCCATAAAGACTAAAAGATAAATTCCCACCACCCGCCCTCGCACTACAGGATCGGTATTAATCTGTATCAATGAGCTTGCTGTAATTAATGTTGTCAGGGCTGTGAAGCCACAGACGGGCAACCAGATGGCGTAGAGGGTGAATGTCGGCATTACAGCCAGTACTACTTCGGCGATCCCAAAAAGTAAACTTCCGTATACGACAAACATGGTTCTTCGGAATCGTTCGAGTCGGGTAGAAATTAGCGCACCAGTTAATGAACCAATGGCAAGGATGGTACCCAACAATCCGAAAGAGGCTGCACCACGATGAAATATTTTGGTGGCCATAAGCGCATTAAATATCTGAAAATTCAGACCGAAATTGGCCAAAAAGAAGACGACGATCATCATTGCGTATAGGTCGGGTCGAGCCTTCACATAACGCAGTCCCTCACGCACATTGGCCATGCTCGTACTTCGGGGTTGTGGAAAGAACTCATTTTTCCGCAAATTCATTAAGGCAATGATCACGAAGATGTACGAGCATGCGTTCATAAGAAAGGAAGGCCCCGTACCGAAAACTGCAATCGACGCACCCGATAGAGCAGGACCAATGAGGCGTCCCACATTGAAATTTGCAGAATTCAAGCTCACGGCGTTGGCAACATCGGTATGGCCGACAACTTCCGCGACAAAACTCTGACGGACGGGTGCATCAACGGCACTGGCGACGCCGAGAGTGAAAGCCAGCAGGAATATATGCCAGAGGTGGACCTGATGGGTAATTACTAAAAGTCCTAAAATCGACGCAGAAAGCGCTCCTCCCGCATTGGTTGCAATCAAGATTTTGCGCTTGTCGACTCGGTCGGCCAGCGCTCCGCCATGAAGACTTAAGAAGAGCGCCGGCATAAACTGTAAAGCACTAACTAAACCTAAATATGTTCCATTGTTATGGGTGAGTTGGAGTACCAGCCAATCTTGCGCAATGCGCTGTACCCAACTTCCAATATTGAAAATAATATTGGCCGAGAAAAGGATTTGAAAATTGCGATGACGGAATGCGCGCCAATTGCCATTTTCATTTACACGCATGTAACCACTCCTTATGCCCTCACTCTGCCGAAAGTGGATGAGTGTGGTTTTGTGAGATGATCATTCTGGCTGGCGAGCCCTTATCGTCATCCGTAGGCGGTAAAATCACCTCAACGGAGAAGTCCGTTGGAACTGCAACCCGATTTCGATAGCGCTTAAGTACGAAGAGCCCGGCGAGGATGGTAACTAAACCGCCGATGGCCACAGTTGCACGGACGCCAATGCGCTCGGACATGACCCCAAGAAGTGGTGAACCAAAGGGGGTCCCGCCCATAAATACGAGAAGATAAATACCCATGACCCGCCCACGTATCACGGGGTCGGAATTTATCTGCATCAACGAATTTGCTGTAATGAGAGTGATGAGAGCCGTAAAACCACAGACCGGAAGCCAGATTGCATAGAGCGTGAACGTGGGCATAAAAGCCAGAATCAGGATTGAAGTTCCGAAAAGCAGACTTCCGTAGACAACAAACATCGCCTTTCGAAAGCGCTCGAGGCGGGCAGAAATCAACGCACCGCTCAAGGATCCAATTGCAATGAAAGTACCTAGGAATCCAAATGAGGCTGCGCCCCGATGGAAGATCTTTGTAGCCATAAGCGCGTTAAAAATCTGAAAATTAAGGCCAAAAGTGGCCAAAAAGAAGACCACGATCATGATTGCATACAGATCTGGCCTGGCCCTCACGTAGCGGAGGCCTTCACTCACATTTCCCATTTTCGCGCTTCGAGGCTGGGGGAAGAATTCACTTTTTCGTAAATTCATCAGAGCAATAATCACAAATAAGTACGACGCTGCGTTTATTAGGAAGGAAGGTCCAGTTCCAAAGGCAGCGATCAAGAGACCCGAGAGCGCGGGGCCAATAAGGCGTCCGGCATTGAAATTCGCGGAATTAAGGCTTACAGCATTGGCCACATCGATCTGACCGACGACTTCAGCATTGAAACTCTGACGGACAGGAGCATCGACAGCGCCAGCCACACCGAGAGCGAACGCCATTACGAATACGTGCCATAACTTCGCTTGATGGATCACAACCAGGACCCCCAGGGCGCCGGCTGACAGTCCACTAGCTAAGTTGGTCAGCATCAGGACTTTCCGTTTTTCAAATCGGTCAGCCAGTGCGCCGCCATGAAGACTGAAAAAAAGTACGGGCGCAAATTGCAGCGAAGTAACCAGGCCTAAGTAGGTGCCATTGTTATGAGTTAATTGCAGGACCAGCCAGTCTTGAGCAATTCGTTGGGCCCACGATCCAATATTGGATATTACATTAGCGGCGAAGAGAATTTGAAAATTGCGATGGCGGAAAGAACGCCAATTGCCACTTTCATTCACACGCATCTAGAGGCTCCCTATGCGCCCACCCTATCGCCACTTTATGTGTACTCTCCGAGGGCTATCATCAGCGCATGGCTCAGAATGTGAGATCGGTTGTCTCGCTCTTGACTGTGGGAACCGTGCTCTGGTTGGTCGCTGGTGTAATTGCCCTGGCTGTAAATGCTCAAACAAAAATTCTCTGGACCTGCCTCGCGGGTGTCATTTTGGGATTAATCGGAATTCGTTACACAATCCACCGAGCCCGCAGAGGAGACCTATAGCGAGAAGTTGCTACTGGTTATCGAGCTGGCCAGCAATGCCACGCAGAACCTTGCCTAACCGTTCGGCCTCAGGTGCAGTCGGGTAACGGCTATGACGCAGACCATTACTGACCTTGTCCAATATCTTTATGGTGTCTTCAATCATCGCGGCAAGGTCATCATGGCTAGCCCGCGCATTTGCCACCAAGGATGGAGGGGCGTCAATAATGCGGACCGAGAGTGCTTGAGGTCCACGGCGACCATCGGCCACGCCAAATTCCAATTTAGTTCCGGGCTTGACCGACGTCACTCCGGTGGGCAGTGAGGTTGCAGCCAGATAAACATCTTCACCTTCGTCGGAGGCGATAAAGCCAAACCCCTTTTCCAGACTGAACCACTTCACTCGACCAGTAGGCACGTCAACGCTCCTTTGAATTACATCTCAACTCGTGTGGGCCACAGGCTGCGGGCAGAGGAAGAGTTTATCCTAAGAGACTGTGCAGGAGAATAGGAATTAGCGCTTAAAGCGTCGCCTCGGAATGCGCTCCGCAGCCGTGGTCTACCGAAACTACCCGCCCATCTTCTGGGGAAATCGCGTTGGCACAGACACCGAACGCCGCACGGAGTGAACCGGAGATAGAAAGAAAAAAACCACATGAAACACAGGGTTTTGGTGCCATTTTCGCAATGGGCGTCTCTGGTCCACGATCGCCGGTGTACCAACGCTGGCTGGCTTGATCGCGGCCTTCGATTGACATCACTCGTGGGCGACCCAGACCCAGCTCCCATATTTGTACCGCATCCAATTCCTCGTCCCCCGGCAATGCAGCAAAGCCCGGAACCAATCGGATGTCATCTAAAGAAGAGGGGACTATGTCGCCGACACCGATGTCACCGGGTTGAATACGATCTACATACGGAATCCACTCAGGTGCTAGAAGTGATTCTGGCCCCGGGAGAACTACGACATCACAGATGGTTGGATCGCTCTTCTCGTCGACCCTTGCGACAGTGACAACCCATCGCCAGCCCTTGTAGCCGGGTAAGAAAGCTTCGAAAAGATAACTGGCAATTCGAGCGTCGTCATCGAAATCAACGGATACTGAGGCGCCCACGAGATTCTTCTCGCCTGCTTCCAACTCCGCCGCCGCACGTGCAATATCGAGGGCATCAAAGGAGATGGGTTGTGCCGATTTCTTTAACCATGCCATGGGGCAAGGGTAAAGCAGAAAGGACTCCCGAGGTAATCGGGAGTCCTTATCGCTTGATTTACCTAGTTATCGTCACGCGGTGGGCGTTGGAGTGGGCGTTGGAGTTTCACTCGGTGCCGGCAGAATAGGTTGAACAGCAGCCAGGGCCTGTCGGAATGCGAGGTTTGCCGCTTGCAGAGCCGTATTGAGAACCTGCTGAGCAGAAGTAACTGCTGCTTTATAAGTGGCAAGGGCACCTACAGTCGCCGCCTTGAAGGCATCATTAGCGGTTTTCAATGCAGCTTCGTAGGCATCCTGGGCGATCTGTTTGGCCTGATCGGTTGTTGCACTAGCCAGAGCAGTCTGGAGAGCAGTCTTAGCAGCGATATAGGCGGCCTTTTGAGTTACCGTCGCTGGTGACGTGGTCGCTTGGTAGGCATCTCGCGCGCTTTTAGTCGCCGTCTGGAATGCGGTGATCGCATTGTCACGCGCGCTCTTATAGACAGCTTGCGCAGCAGCGATGGCTGGATTGGCCGATCCCTTCTTTTTGCCCATCTGCTTCTTCGCTAATGCGCGAGCTTGGGCTTCAAGAGCCTTGCCTGCATTTTCAAGCTTCGTGCTCTTATTCTCAAGACCTTTTTCGCCCTTGAAATTTCCAGGAAATGCAGGACTCATAAAACCTGGCACCGAAATTCCAAGTTTATTTCCATGACTGCCGCTTTTACCTTGGTTTCCACCTGCAGCGATAGCAAGTGGTGAAACCGCTATAACCATGGCGAGTGCCGAGGCTCCGATGATCATTGAGTGAAATACCTTCGTGCGCGACATGTAATCCCCTATCGTTTTAGAGGATCAGTGTAGGCAGGGCATTTGCAGCAGGGAGGCAATCTTTGGAAACCCACAAGATACCCACAATGGTTCCTCCGAATTGCAGAAAGGACCCCCGAAATAATCGGGAGTCCTTATCTGATTAAGAGAAGAGATTTAGAAGTCCATATCTCCGCCACCAGGACCACCAGCAGGCATTGCTGACTTCTTCTCTGGCTTATCGGCAATTACTGCCTCAGTAGTGATGAAGAGTGCCGCAATTGAGGCTGCGTTCTGCAATGCAGAGCGCGTCACCTTTGCTGGATCAATAATGCCGGCCTTGATCATGTCGACATACTCACCCGTCACAGCATCGAGACCGAAACCGGCCTCGAGGTGACGGACCTTCTCAACCACAACTCCGCCTTCAAGTCCGGCGTTGATTGCGATCTGCTTCAAAGGCGCATCGATTGCTGATTCGACAATCTTGGCGCCAGTGGCTTCATCGCCTTCCAGCTTCAACTTGGAGAACGCGACCTTGGCTGCCTGCAAAAGTGCAACGCCACCGCCGGCGACAATGCCCTCTTCGACAGCAGCCTTAGCATTACGGACTGCATCTTCGATCCGGTGCTTGCGCTCCTTGAGTTCAACTTCAGTTGCTGCTCCAGCCTTGATTACTGCAACGCCACCAGCCAACTTGGCCAGTCGCTCCTGCAATTTCTCACGGTCATAATCGGAGTCGCTCTTTTCGATTTCAGCGCGGATCTGTGTGACACGGCCCTTGATCTGATCGGCCTCTCCAGAACCTTCAACAATGGTGGTTTCGTCCTTGCTGATGACAACCTTGCGGGCATGCCCCAGAAGTTCTAATCCTGCCTGATCAAGTTTCAATCCGACTTCCTCAGAAATGACCGTCGCTCCCGTAAGAATGGCGATGTCTTGCAACATTGCCTTGCGACGATCACCAAATCCTGGAGCCTTTACTGCAGCAGAGCGGAAGGTTCCACGAATCTTGTTAACAACTAAAGTTGCAAGTGCTTCGCCTTCGATGTCTTCGGCGATGATTGCTAGAGGCTTACCTGATTGCATGACCTTCTCTAGAACGGGAAGAAGGTCTTTGATGTTAGTAATCTTGGAGTTGGCAATCAAAATGTACGCATCCTCCAGAACGACTTCCATGCGATCTGAATCGGTAACGAAGTAGGGGGAGATGTAACCCTTGTCGAAGCGCATACCTTCAGTAAGCTCAAGTTCGAGACCGAAAGTGTTGGACTCTTCAACAGTAATTACTCCCTCTTTGCCGACTTTATCCATCGCCTCGGCGATCATCTCGCCAATTGTGGTGTCCGCAGCAGAGATAGATGCTGTTGCAGCAATCTGCTCTTTTGATTCAACCTTCTTGGACATTGCAACGAGTTCTGTAATAACGGCTTCAACTGCCTTCTCGATACCGCGCTTGAGTGCCATCGGATTGGAACCGGCCGCGACATTGCGCAGACCTTCGCGTACGAGGGCTTGAGCCAGGACGGTTGCGGTGGTTGTGCCATCGCCGGCGACGTCATCAGTCTTCTTCGCTACCTCTTTAACTAACTCGGCACCGATCTTCTCCCACGGATCTTCCAGATCAATCTCTTTTGCAATCGATACGCCGTCGTTGGTGATTGTGGGGGCTCCCCACTTCTTCTCCAGAACAACGTTCCGTCCACGGGGTCCGAGGGTTACCTTGACCGCGTCGGCGAGAATATTCATGCCACGCTCTAGGCCACGACGGGCCTCTTCATTAAAGGCAATCTGCTTTGCCATAGTTGATCTGCTCCTATGTTGTAGTTGGGGGTATTTATCACTCACACCCCTAGAGTGCTAACGCTAAATCTAGAGCAGGGCTCGGCCTCGGGCAAACTGGCGGCTACGGGTAAAGAGCAGGCGGGGAACTAGAGGGCGTGGGAACGGGCGTTCATACGAGCCTGGCGGAGTCGACGCAGGCGCTTGACCAGCATGGGCGAGGCCAGCAGGGCATCCTCCCGGTCGATGAGGTCATTGAGCAACTGGTAGTAGCGAGGTGGGGTGAGGTCAAAGAGTTCTTTCACAGCGCTCTCCTTGGCCCCGGCGTACCGCCACCAATTACGCTCGAATTCGAGGATTCGCTGCTCAAGATCGCTCAATGTTGAGTTCTGTCCAGCCAGATCTGTTACCGCTCTCTCGTCCATATGACCAAGCCTAAGCCAGATCGGGGGCAATTGTGGGATTTAGAGTGTTGCCAAGATCGCATCGATATCGCTCACCTTGGTCCAAGGGTTCACAATGGCAAACCTGAGAATTGGGGCTCCATGATGTGAGGATGGTGGGATGAATCCAATCTGATCGGCCAACAAGGTGTCGCTCCAGCGTTGATAGTCCTCCGCCCTCCAACCAGGTCGGGTAAAAGCGACGATGGAAAGTTCTGGATCTCTGACAAGTTCCAGTCGAGGGTGCTGGCGAATTTTTTCCGCGGCGATGCGGGCAACTTCCATAGTCTTTTCGATCGCTTCGGCATATGCATCAGTGCCATGGGCCGCCAATGAAAACCAGAATGGCAAACCGCGTGTTCTGCGGGTGAGATGAATGGCAAAGTCAGAAGGATTCCACGATTCATCACCGTGCAAAGTCTCTAAATACGATGCATGCTGGGTATGTACCGCACGAGCCAATTCCGGGTTGCGATAAACCAACGCACATGCATCAAAGGGCGCGAAGAGCCATTTGTGTGGATCCACAATAAATGAATCGGCCTTTTCGATACCAACAAACTTATGTTGAACCGCTGGGGCGCAGATTGCCGCAAGTCCATAAGCGCCATCCACGTGAAACCAGATGTCATGTTCCTTTGCGATAGCACCAACGGTGGAGAGATCGTCTATCGTGCCCAAATTTGTTGTGCCTGCTGTTGCAACAACGGCAAAGACTCGTGCATTTTCTGTGGCATGAAATTTATCAATTTCGCGAGCGACATCTGCACCGCGTAATTTGCCTTCAGCATCAGGTGCAATAGATAGGAGTTCGACATCCATAACTTGAGCAGCAGATGCAATCGACGAATGTGCCTCTTGACTACAGGCTATTGCCCACCGAGTTATTTTTGGCCAGCGCTTGCGCGCTTCGGCACGGGCCACAACCAGAGCTGAGAGATTTCCAATTGTCCCGCCTTGCACAAAGACGCCGCCCGCGCTCGCCGGCAATCCACTTAAGTCTGATAGCCAACGGAGAGCTTGATTTTCAGCAAAGACCGCCCCTGCTCCCTCCTGCCACGATCCGCCATAAAGAGCGCTGGCGCCGACAACGAGGTCGAAGAGGTTTGCATATTCGCTGGGAGCCGAGGGAATGAATGCCAGATTCCGCGGGTGGTCCGTGGAGATGCACGCCTTCGCCAGGACTTGGGTGAAAACACCTAGCGCCTCATGTCCCCCAAGGCCCTTGGCGGTAATGGTGTTGCCAACGGCGGCAAAGAGTTCTTCGGCCGATCGAGGACCATCAAGGGGCGGATCGCTCTTCAGACGGTGCAAGCTATAAGCCAATACTTCATCTGCCAGGCCTTGAACTTGGGGCGTGAACTCATGCATAGCAGGAAGTCTGCCACAGTACGAGAAGATATCCGCATGCGTCTCATGCGTACCTCCCACCTGGGACCATCCCTCTTGGTAACGCTAATAGCGTATTTGCTGGCGCTACCGCTCTGGCAAGAAGGCTCCTCTCTTCTTATCGCACTCGCCGTCTTCGCCGGCCAACTCTCAATCGGGTGGACCAATGATTTGGTGGATGCAGCAGATGATCGAGTCCAACATCGATCCAACAAACCAATTGCTACCGGAGAAATTGCAGCCAGCACAGTAAAACGTGCCACCTATCTCTCGTTAGTGCTTTGCATAATTCTCTCGCTCTTTGGTCCGCTCGGAATCCGCGGAGGAATGGTGCATCTATTGGGAGTTGCCTGCGGTATCTCGTATAACTTCTACTTCAAAAGAATGTGGCTGTCTCCGCTGCCGTATCTCATCGCCTTCGCCGCGTTGCCCAGTTCTATTGTTTTAAGTAAAAAGTCCACGGCTCCACTCTGGCTGATCTCCGCTGGGGCAATTTTCGGAATAGCAGCCCACTTTTCAAATGTGGTCAAAGACATGGAAGAAGATCGGGTAACTGGAGTGCTCGGGATGCCACAACTGCTCGGAACTCGAGTCAGCCTGCTGATTACGGGAAGTTCTCTCGTTCTGATTTCTATCATCTTAAATTCCGTCACGCACGAGCCGTTCTTGATACCTGTCGCCCTCCTGGCAATCTTCTTACTATTTACATTGCCGAAACGATTTAGTTTCCCACTGATCATGCTGATGGCCCTGGTCGATGTCGGCGTATTAGTCACCGTGGGTGCAACCTCTCTTTCGCTCACATCGTGAAGAAATTGACGTGCGCCTCAAAGACCCCGGAAATTTATTGTCGGCGAGATGACTCTTCAAACCTTAGACTTGGACATTAGAGACCGAAGGAAGGAACCACCATGGAGAAACCACGCGTAGTGATCCTCGGCGCGGGTTTCGGTGGACTTACTGCGGCTAAAGCGCTGGCCGATAAGGCTCACGTCACGCTGGTGGATCGCCATAATTTTCAGACTTTCTTGCCGCTTCTTTACCAAGTCGCAACTGCCGGTCTGGCCGCAGACCACGTCGCGTATCCAATTCGTGGTGCGTTGCGAAAGACGGATATTGCATTTCGCATGGGGTCGCCCTTATCAATTGACCATCGCAATAATGAAGTGAAATTGGATAGTAGTGAGGTAATCGGATTTGATCACCTAGTAGTAGCCCTGGGTTCTGCCACCACCGATTTCGGCATACAGGGGGTCAGCGAACACGCCCTTGGGATGAAGAGCGTTGCGGAAGCGGTAAATATTCGCGCAGAGGTGATGCGACGATTTGAAGATCTCTGCAGATTCGAAGATGAGACTCGGCTATCGGTCTCCATTATCGGTGGCGGTCCAACGGGCGTGGAGATGTCAGGTGCGATGGCTGAACTCGTGCGCGGCCCACTCATGCGGGATCAGCGCCATGCGGCGGCCCATGTCGATATCTACCTCATCGAAGCCGGCCCGCGCCTCTTGCCCAGTTTCTCGCCCTCACTTTCAAAACGGACTCAGAAGGACTTGGAGAAACTCGGAGTGAAAGTTCTCGTCGATACTGCCGTCCAAGAAGTAAAGCCTAGGAAAATCTTCTTGAAAGATGGAGGGAGCGTTCCCTCAGAAGTGACAATCTGGGCCGCAGGTGTGCGAGGCGAGCCGGCAGCAATCCATCTCAATCTGCCGATCACATCCACCCGAATTGACGTGGAACCATCCCTGCAAGTTAAGAATTATCCGCATATCTGGGCCATTGGAGATATTGCCGGGGCAAAGAATGATGTCGGTCGATACTTGCCGATGGTGGCGCCTGTGGCAATGCAGCAAGGTGAGTGGGTCGCAGAACAGATCATCCGAGTGACTTCTGGCGAAAAACCACTGCCGTTCATCTACCAGGACAAGGGATCTATGGCAACAATCGGACGACATAAGGCAGTCGTCGAGGTGAAGAAGTTGAGATTAGTCGGGGCTCCTGCATGGTTTGCCTGGTTAACATTGCACCTGTTCTATCTCTTAGGGGGTCGCAACAAAGTGCTCACTCTGGCTGACTGGATGTGGAATTACCTCACCTACGATCGAGGCAATCGACACATCATGGATTCCCAATAGATGCCCGGCTACATCAACCTGCGCGGCCATCAAATATGGAATAGCGAGTGGGCCAATAATGGCCCGGCCCTGGTTCTTCTTCACGGTGGCTTGAGCGCTACTGAGGATTGGGACACGTACCTACTTCCGGCAATTGAAGATACACACCATGTTTTTGGTTACGACCGGACCGCACAAGGCAGAACCAAGGACCGACCCGGAAGCATGCACTTCGCTTTTCAAACTGCTGAGGCCATTGCTTATCTTGAGGATGTCGTGAAAGAGCCGGCAGATCTCATTGGATGGAGTGATGGAGGAATCATCGCCCTCATGGTTGCAATCCAAAGACCTGAACTCGTCCGATCCATCATCGCAATCGGTGCCAACTACCACTTTGAAAATGGGGGCGGGCCAATACCCGAGTGGCCAATTACCGACGAGGACCGAGCAGAATATGCGAGGCGATCACCAGATGCTCCAGAAACATTGGATAACAAAGTCAGTCGGATGCGAAACATCTGGAACTCCGAACCGACATTGACCCTGGATGATCTCGGCAAGATTCAATGCCCCACGTTGATTCTGGCTGGCGACGACGAACTATTTAGTATTGAACACACGGGTTCCATGTACGAGGCAATTCCGCAAGGTCAATTGGCGATCGTTCCTGGAACATCGCATTTTGTCGTCAAAGAGAAACCAGAATTAGCGCAAGCAATCATCCGACAATTCCTGGGCGATCTATCCGCTCCGATTACACGCGCGCCAGTGCGCAGGAGGAACCCGGAGCCAACTTAGTTACCTGCCAATCGCTCGGCATGAAGTTCGTTGAAGATAGCTGCCTGCAACGGCTCCAGTTCCCCGTACTTTCGGGCAAGGATCCAGTCCGCCAATTCGGGGTTTCTCACAAGTGCAGGACCATGCATATAAGTCGCAACAATCTGCTCGGTAATCACTCCATCGACTCGGCTCTCTTCGCTATTTCCGACACCACGTGAAACGCGCCCAAGTGGCTGGAGGTCGTCTAGAAAACTGGTTTGCCCGCCGTGATTTTCAAAACCTGTCAGCGTTGCCATCGCAATTGTGGCCTCCGATACAACTTCACCTACGGAACGGCGTGGTACGGCAACAGTCTCAATAGGCAGTAATTCCAGTCCGGCAATCGTGCGATTGCCCGAGGCTGGAAAAGATCTTCCCAATATTTGGAACCCCGCGCACACTGCAAAAATGTGACCACCATGATCCAGCACCTTCTGGAGAGCGCCATGTTCGGCCAGAATTTCGCGGGCGGCAATCTGGGCATCATCTTCACCGCCGCCTAGGAAGTAGAGATCGGCAGAGGTTGGTACTTTCTCGCCGACTCCTATCGTGATGACATCGTGGGCAATGCCCCGTTGTTTCAGCCTCCAACTGGCCACCTCGACATTGCCACGATCGCCATATGTACCAAGTAGTTCGGGGAGGAGATGTACGAGGGTAAAGGTCATGTTCGTTTCACCGATTTAGCTAGTCGATGAAAGGCGGTATATGAAGCAATAACATCGGCGGAAACCGCGCCGAAGATCCCCGCGGCTGCGACTTCGCTCTCCACCACTTCGTGTGCGATTTCATTAACTGTTAAACGTGCAGCCACATCCAATCGCCGTTCCCCTGTCACCAACACATGTCGGCCGTGAAGAGGTGAGAAATCAACATCCCACAACCATGAAGTGTCCTTACCGTCCTGCGTGTTGGCGTTAACGACAAGAACTACAGAGGCAGGACCAGTCGCACTTGTCTGAAGTGTTTCTCTCCAACTGGCAGGGTTCTTTGACAAGAGCAGACGAAAGCGGGTCTTTCCTATCTGAAGTGCACCAAAGCGACCATCTACTGTGGACACTTTTGAGATGGCACCAGCTGATTCCTGCAGAGAAATTCCAAAACTTGCGGCGGCAACAATTGCCCGTGCCGCATTGCCGATTGCGGCAGCTCCGGGGATCGCGCTCTGCACATTTACGCTCTGATTCTTCGGACCGTGCAGCACCCCAGAGCGTAAAACCCAATCAGGAGTAGGTTTCTTAAAACCACAACTGCAGGAATAATCCCTTCCGGCATCGGTCCAATACAAAATTGCGCCACAGGCCGGACAGGTAGAAGCGTCAATGTGTCCGATTGCGCCGCTGCTAAACCAGATAACTTCCGACCAATCCATCGCTGCCCATGTGACAAATGGGTCATCGGCATCGGCCAGCACCTGACAATGTTGAGGAAGGCCCTTTACAGCCTCCTTCCATTTTTGCGCAACGACGCGGACTTCCGATAGGCGATCTAGTTGATCGCGGCCGAGGTTGAGAAGTACGACCATCTGAGGGCGCGTCTGATTGATTGCCCAAGGCAGCACCATCTCATCAACTTCAAGAGCGGCAATCGGCGCTGCAAATTCTCTGCTTAACGCCGCAGCCAACCCTGCAAAAAGATTGGCACCGGTGAAATTACTTACCACCTGAGTCTTCGTCGCGAGCGCGTGATAGATCAAAGAAGTTGTCGTCGTTTTGCCATTTGTCCCAGAAATTAATAGAACTTTCCGATCGCGAGCAAGAATAGAGACAGCGTTCGGCGCAAGTTTCAAAATTGTACGCCCCGTGACCATAACGCCGCTGCCGCGCTTGGTAATTCGCGAAGCAGCCCCCAATAGATTTGCCAGGGCAATGATGCTTCGAAGTTGCAAACTTTTTAACAATCCACTGGCTCCAACGCCCCGGTGGCGACATTGTAAATTGCTCCGCCCACTGTGACGCCATCTCGTAAAAGCGGGTACGAGCGAACCCGCGTGACATCGGTGGCAAGCGCATCACGTTGATTGGAGACTGTGCGAAACTCCAAACTGCGAGTGTCGACTCCGTACTGTTGCGCAATGGTCGCGTGGATATCTGCCTCTTCGCTCTGGGCCATCCGACAGTCCGTATGAGGCATGATCAATATTCGATTGACGCCCAAGAGGTATGTGGCAAGAACGAGTGTTCGCAGAACATCTTCGGTTACTCGGGCCCCGGCGTTACGTAAGATCTTGGCATCGCCCGAACTCATTCCGACAAGCTCCAAAGGGCTGATCCGTGAATCCATGCACGTGACTATCGCCAGTCCCTTTTCGGCGGCACCGCTTAACATGCTCCCGGCGAAATCTCTGACAAAGTACTTATTACCTTCCAGAAGGTCCGAGAAGACCCCTGCCGGAAATTCGCGCAGGCCTGAGGGCTGATCCATCATGTGGCTCTCCTCAATACAGCTCTCTAATCGGTACTCGAAGTCTAACTGGAGGGAAAATATCCCAGAATCTCTGTAACGGAAGGCTCCTCCTGGTCGTTCTGGAGCATGTAACCACACATTTGAAGGAAGACTTGAAGGAGATGAATATGAAGAAACACCAGTTGGCCGCCATTATTGTCGGCGCGGTCTTGATTACGGGTTCGACTGTATCGATCTCAGCCGCCAGCATGAGCAAAGGCCACCACAAGTCCCACTCGGCTAAGAGCAGCGCAAGTGCTAGTTACCTCAAAGGCGTGAAAGAAGCCAACTCTTGGGCCGCTCTCCACTCGGTCCTGAATCGCTCCGGCAAAGTCGAGGCATCGCTGCCACCGATCCTTCCGCCCTCAGGAATCCTTCCCTCGGACACCTCGACGGCGACAATGGCGCTGGGTGATGACGGAAACAATGAGGTTGGAGATTCCAACGACGATGACGCTCCCGGGGTCGTCGCAGCTCCAGTAGTTCCAGCGCCAACGCCAACTCCCAATAGCCCCACGGGTATCGTCAACCCAATGACGAAACATCATGGCGATTCGAACGAGCAATCGGGCCAGTCGCAAGAGGGTTCAAACGAAGGCTCCAACCAGTCACAAGGTGATTCGAACGATTAGAGAAGATTTACGGCCCACACCAGAGGCTGACCATGGTTAGCCTCTGGTGTGAGGACTTGTTAGGAGCAAATGCCAGATTTAGCGCCAAACTCATCGGGCCAAAGTGGAGATACCACAGCGGCTCATGTCGACGCGCAAAAGTACGACCAACTCGTGGAAGAAGCGATTCATGGAAGTGACCTGGCGTTTACTTCCCTCTGGCGCCACTTCCAACCCCGGATGGTGCGATATCTGGCAATGTTCACGAACGAACCAGAAGATCTCTGTTCGGAAGTTTGGATAAAGATCGCCGCTTCTATCGGAAATTTCCAAGGAGATACGGCGGCATTCAAAGGATGGATCTACGCAATTGCACGAAATGCAGCGACAGACTTAGCAAGGAAAAAGAAACGGCAAGGAACGTCAGTTGAACTAAACGAGACAGATTGGACAAGCGAGAACTCAACAATGGTCGAAGTCATGGATCTGATAAAACGCCTGCCTCAGGACTATGCAGAAGTAATTCTGCTTCGAGTCGTCGCAGACCTTGACGTCATTGATGTTGCAGAAATTGTTGGGAAAGAGCCAGGAAATGTGCGAGTACTCACTCACAGAGGTTTGAAACAGCTCAATGACATGTTAGAAGGCGGTGATCGAAGATGATGGAACGGAAGCCTTTTTCGATCGAGCAGAGCGAAGAATTAGTTGCCAACCTCAAGAGCGATTCCGCTTCAGAATTCGAGCAGCTGAAAAAGACACTTCAGCTCTTGGGGCAAGTACCTGAGCTTTCGCAAGGGATGGTCCCACCGGCCTTGCCTTCGGCGATAAATGAAAATGTTCGCAGTTTTGCCAAGAAAACATCGAAATCACATCGGACCGCTATCACGTCGATCATTGCCGCAGGAATCCTAGTCTCGGCTACATTGACTGCCGCGGCCGTTACCGGACGAGGTCCTGCACCACTCGTCTCGGTTGCACATCACACCGCGAAGTTCGTCAAAGATGTTGTCGGATCTGTGACACACGTTGTAACCGGAGGTCATTCCAACCCGGCTCCTGAGTCAAATAACGTCAACGAGCAACCAACAGTTCCAGGCGTGACATCCACGCCATCGCCTGAAAACACGTCTGATAACGGCAGTAACACCGAGAATGGCAATACTGCGGCATCGAACCAGAACTCTGATAACGGCAATACTGAAGCAGCTAACGCACCAGTTGTCGTTCAACCGGAGAACACGAGAAAAGGGAAGTCTGGCGAGGGGGAAACCAAAGTAAGTAACACTCCTTCGTCCACGCCGACAGGTGATAACTCAAATGGAGAGAACAGAAGCAGTCAACCCTCTGATACTCCAACACCTGAAGTGACGCCAACGGGCGGGGTAGTGCCGCCTATCGGCATACCCAGCCCTGCGCCGGGAACTTCACATCAAGACGATGCGCCTGAATCAGAAGGCAATGACTAAGACGAGAATGTAGTTACTTGTCTTTGCCCTTCTTTTCCTGCTTCTTCGCACGCTTTTCTTTCAAAGAAAGTTTTGGTTCCTTCTTCTGGTTTGGATTACTTTTCTGCTCTTTGTTGGCCATGGTTACCCCTTTCTTGCCTGAAAATTACTGACTTGATGAAAGTCTACAGGTATGCTCCGATTTCTAATGAGCCTTCTCGATGCTTAGCTTCATACTGGTGGTCCTGACAGGCTTCCTTGTGGGGGCAATCAATGGGATGGCCGGCGGTGCCTCGATAATTTCCTACCCAGTCATGCTTGCCCTCGGGCTTCACCCTTTGGACGCAACAGTCACCAACGCCTTAGGAACATCCAGTGCAAATTTCTTTGCCATTCCCCGCGGTCAACGTGCTGTAAAGAATCTCATTCGTT
The DNA here is from genome assembly GCA_036382195.1 of Candidatus Nanopelagicaceae bacterium. Taxonomy (GTDB): domain Bacteria; phylum Actinomycetota; class Actinomycetes; order Nanopelagicales; family Nanopelagicaceae; genus QYPT01. The sequence continues at coordinate 16,411 of DASVIG010000058.1, read as the reverse complement.
CCTATCGAACATTGATTGTCATCTCCGTGGTCGGTTCCTTAATTGGGACAGCTTTATTGCTCTCCTTTCCTCCTCAAGTATTTGAGCGAATCGTGCCATTTCTAGTATTGGGCGCAACTTTGACCATGCTTCTTCCGGCTAAACCTAAGGTGGGGCGCAGAAACGAGGTCATTGAGATTGCCGGAATAGCAGCTAGCGGGCTTTACTGCGGATATTTCGGGCCCGGTCAGGGGGTAATGGTTGTCGCATCTCTGGCTCGAAATCCAAAAGGAAATGCAGAAGCAATGAATGCTGCGAAGAACATAATTGTTGGTGTAACAAGTCTTGCAGCAGATTTCATATATCTCTTTAGCGGTCGGGCCCATTGGATTCCAGTTCTAGCCCTCTTCATTGGGTCCAGTTTTGGTGGAACTCTAGGCGGGAAATGGGCGACGCGAATGTCGCCGGTCTTCTACAAGGTTTTAGTGATGACAGTGGGCTTCGGAGCCTCTATCTGGCTTTTCTTTCGATACTTCTTCTAACCACCGAGCCCCCCGTCAGGATTGAACTGACGACCTTCCGCTTACAAGGCGGATGCTCTACCACTGAGCTAGGGAGGCCTTTCTTACAGGCGCATTATGTCAGGGGGTTTGATAATGTTGAAATTCACCCCATTTATCCTGCGAAATGGAGAAAAACGACCCGGCCTTCGAACTAGGGACGGAGCAACTGTGTGACAGTCACCGGAGTCAACTTTTTCGCGCGGAGGGCGTCTATGAGAAGTGGCAATGCGGTGACGGTGTGTGCGTATCCGAAATGCATGCCGATAATGCTTCCGTTTTGAACTGCATTCATGCAGGTTGTGACAATTTCTTTGCCCGAGGTTGCTTGATAATCCAGAGCATCAACATCATATGAAAGACAATGCGCATATCCTGATGCCCCCGCGGCTTTGCGAATCATTGCATTTGATTTGATCGTCCCGGATGGCCGGAAGTACTTCCCCGCGGTTCCAACCGCTTTAATTACAGCCGCTTTACCTTTTGCCACTTCCGCACTCGCTTCCCTTAAGGTAAGCAAGGTCATTGTCTTATGGCTGTAGGTATGGTTGCCGAGTTCGTGACCGGCATTGACAATCTCATGGCCAATGGTGGGATTGGCATTGAGCCAAGTGCCCACAGCCAAAACTGTGATCGGGGTGTGCATTTTTTTAGCAATGGCCAATATCTTGTGAGCAATGACGATATCTCCGCCACCATGAAATGTTAAGGCGACTTCATGACGCGAACGACTGCCGTTGGAGATATCTGGCCCCGCAGTCGCGGCCTCTGCCGAATTGGGAAGGAAGAAGTCGGTAAGTCCAACGAGGGCGGCGCTGCCACCAAGAAGAAGGGCCCGTCGCCGGGAAAGTTCGATGGAAGATTTCTCAGAATGGTGATCCATACAGCCAATACTAATCTGAACATTCGTTCAATGCGTGCACGGTGTAGGTTTCCATTATGCGACTTGGGGTTCTCGACGTGGGCTCCAACACAATCCACCTACAAGTCGTAGAGGCGCACGGCGGTGCTCGGCCCAGCCCCACGACCAACCACAAAGTAGAACTACGACTCACAGAATTCCTTAATGAATCTGGAGAAATCAACGCAGATGGAATTGCACTTCTCTTCCAGGGAATTGACGATGCTGTGGCCCATGCGAAAAGTTTTCAGACCGAGGAAATTCTTGCTTTTGCCACCTCAGCTCTGAGGGAAGCGACCAATGGACTGGCGATCATCGCTGAGATAAATAAGCGGCATGAATTAGACCTCCAGATTCTTTCCGGGGAAGAGGAGGCTCGGATCACGTTTCTTGCGGTGAGACGCTGGCTGGGTTGGTCCAGTGGAAAATTGCTGGTTCTCGACATTGGCGGCGGGTCTCTCGAAATGGCAACGGGCGAGGACGAGACTCCCGAGACCGCGATTTCGCTCCCGCTTGGAGCCGCCCGCCTTACCAGGGAATTTCTGCAAGGGGATCCCTTTACTTCCAAGAGTGTGAAAAATCTCGAGACGCATGCGAACGCAATGTTGAAATCTAAGATGCCGACAAATTTGCAGAACCATTATGCTGATCACTTTGTAGCAACAAGCAAGACTTTTAGAACGTTGGCTCGATTAGCCCATCATTGGTATGGAGATGACCCGCAGAGACTAGACCTGAATGCCCTGCTGGGCATCATCCCTCGACTCACGGACATGACAACCAGCGCCCGGGCAAAACTCCCTGGCGTCTCATCTGGACGTGCGCAACAGATTGTCTCTGGTGCCATTGTGGCGCGTGCGGCAATGGAGATGCTCGCAATTTCTGAAGTGGAAATCTGTCCTTGGGCCCTGCGAGAGGGAGTCATCTTGAAGTGGCTGGACTGGAATGAGCGCTAGATAGTTGGAGCTTCAATAAAATCTATTGCCACAATCTCTCCATCTCGATGATGTAGTACCCAAGCATCACAAGGATTCAATTTGCCGTCGAGTTCCCTGAAATTTCTCTTTCCGATCAATTTCTTAACTAATTTCGGAATGACCGGGTTGTGACTGCAAACTAAAGCCGCCACATTCCGACCAACTAAATTTTGAATGTACTCATGGGCCAACTCCTTATTGCGGACGTATCCATATTCGCTTAAATCCTCTGATATCTCCATCTTTATGTCGAGAGCGCGTACCAACGGTGCGACGGTTTCAAGACATCGGATTGCATCGGATGAGTGAACTTCCGTGATGCCAAAGGGGAGAAAACTTGGCAACAGTCGTTTTGACTGCTTCTGCCCAACAACATCCAGCGGACGATCACCATCGTCGCCGCCCCATTCATCGCGCTTCACCGCTTTAGCGTGGCGCAACATGATCAAGGGCGTTGTATCGGGTCCAAAATCGAGGAAGAAATCTACAATTTTTCGGTCATCCTTGCGGGTGAGTTTCTTTTTAGCCGCAGTTGGGGAGAGCCATTGGATCTCATCGATCTCTGCCAGATCACGCTCGCCATGTGGCTCACCGCTGGCTTGCGCAGACCAGTACCTAACCACCTTCCGCCCATCTACGACTTCATAAGTGGAGTGCCCGATTTCCGGGCCAAATATGGCGGTAATGCCAGTCTCCTCCAAGAGTTCGCGATAGGCACATGCGATATGGGATTCACCGATCTCCAATTTACCTTTCGGGATCGACCAATCGTCATATCGAGGGCGATGAACCAAGGCCACTTCGATTTCATTTGCAGCATCTTTACGCCAGAGCACGGCTCCTGCTGCTTGAATAATCTCCACTCCATCTGCCATGGACCGTTACTTCGCCTTCTGGTGATGATGCGTCATCGCTTCTTGAAAGTCTGCAAGATTTTCATTTTTAGAATTCCTCGTGACGCGATTCCATTTTGAACCGTCCAAGTGCCAACTGGCCACGTGATCCGACATTCCAAAATCTAGAATGTATTGGAGGTGTTGCTTGTGCTGATCTCTATCTATCCGAACCACGCTCTCCACTCGTCTATCTAGATTTCGGTGCATCAAATCGGCACTCCCAATCCAATACTCGTCAGCGCCTCCATTCACAAAATGAAAAATCCGCGAATGCTCCAAGAATCGACCGAGAATAGAGCGGACTTTGATCTTTTCAGATAGGCCGGGAATTCCAGGGCGAAGGGAGCAAATTCCTCTGATCAACATTTCGATCGGGATCCCAAATTCTGAAGCCCGGTATAAAGCTTCAACAAATTCCTCATCCAACAGAGAGTTCAATTTAAATTGAATTCCTGAGGGCAGCCCAGCTTGATGATTCTGAATCTCTCGCTCAATTTTCTCCAATAATTCTTTCCGTAAAGTTCGCGGGGCCACTAAAAGACGCGAGTACTCAGACTGAGGGGCAAAACCTGAAAGTTGATTAAAGAGCTTGGTTAAGTCCTCTGTCAGAACCGGATCCGCGCTAAGGAGGCCGATATCTTCGTAGGTGCGGGCTGTCTTGGGGTTGTAGTTTCCGGTGCCGATATGGCAGTAACGCCTGAGGCCACCTGGCTCATCCCGCACAACCAAAGATAATTTTGCGTGTGTCTTAAAACCCATGAGGCCATAAACGACGTGCGCACCTGACGCTTCGAGTTTTCTCGCCCAACGCACATTGGCCTGCTCATCAAATCGAGCACGGATTTCAATAACAGCCAGGACTTGTTTTCCCGCTTCGGCCGCCTCTATCAGCGCATCCACGATGGGGGAATCACCCGAGGTCCGATACAGGGTCTGTTTTATCGCAAGAACAGTGGGATCCTGAGCAGCATTCTCCAGAAATTGCACCACAGAATTTGTGAATGACTCATAGGGATGATGAAGAAGAATCTCACCTTGCCGCATTGCTGAGAAGAAGGTGTCAGATTCCTCTGGATCGACATTTGCAAGTCCCGGAGCAGTACGCGATTTCAAGGGAGGGTATTTCAAGGTCGGAAGATCTAGCGCCACCAATTCATTCAACCCTGTGAGGTCTAGAGGATTGGCAGATGAAATTATCTCGTCTTCGTCGATACCGAGTTCGTCTGCGAGACGCTTGAGTTGTTCGGGTCTGATTCCTGCCTCAATCTCAAGTCGCACGGGCGGACCGAATCTTCGTCTCAGGAGTTCTTGCTCCAGCGAAGAAAGAAGGTCTTCGGTTTCTTCTTCGTCTAACTCGAGGTCTTGATTTCGAGTCACTCGGAATGTGTAGTGATCTTCAATTTCCATACCAGGGAAAAGGTCTGACAAATTTGCGGCAATCAATTCTTCTAAGGGTATATAGCGCTTATTTCCCGCGGATCCGGTATCAACAAAGCGAGAGAGAATCGGAGGAACTTTAACGCGGGCGAAGAACTCTTCCTTGGTAGAAGAATTCTTGACTATCACCGCAAGATTGAGAGAGAGACCGGAAATATACGGGAACGGTCGAGAAGGATCGACAGCCAAAGGAGTCAGGACTGGAAAAATTCGATCGTTGAAAAGCGAAGTCACATGGTTTCGCTCGTCTTCGTCGAGTTCCTCCCACTTCACCAGGCAGATTCCGGCCCTTGCCAACTCTGGCAAAAGCTCCTCATGCAGGCATCTCGTCTGTCGTTCAATCAGCGCCCGTGTTTCTTTTGAGATCCGCTCCATCAATTCCATGGGAGTCAGGCCCGCAGAATTTTTGGCTTTTATCCCACTGTCTATCTTGCTTTTCAATGTGGCGACACGAACCATGAAGAATTCATCAAGGTTAGAGGCAAATATTGCCAAGAACCTCATCCGTTCAAGCAATGGATTCGTGGCATCTTCGGCCAGCTCAAGGACGCGTTCGTTGAATGAGAGCCAGCTCAATTCTCGATCGGTCAAATATTCGCTCTGAACCATGGATACAGACTCTCCAATGAAAGTGAACATCACGTGACGGAAGACCCACCATAGGACAAAATATTCGTTTGCGATAACCCGATTGTTGCGAAAAGGGCCTAAGAGTTAGGGATCCAGGTAATGGGTTGGGAATGCTTGGAAATTCGACCATCTCCCGACGACTTACCGCGAATCCGTCGCCACACCCAGGGCAGCAAGAAGGTCATGAACCATCTGATCTGCTCGTAAGACTGCCTCCATCTCCTCGTCGATTCCGGAGGCGGCAGCGGTAACCGCCAGGTTGGATCGGATGGAAGCCCCAATTTCTCCAACATGGCCTGTGCGACGCGATCATGTCCTATGGGATTCAGATGCAACCGATCCTGTGCCAAGAAGCGACGATCACTCAAGAGATCCTCCTCATTCGCTTCAGCAATAATTGCTCCGACCTCCTTGCCGACTGCGCGAACATTTTCATTAAATAGACGGAAACGGGATTCCCAGAGTTCTGCAGTCTTGCCCTTTCCCCCCGTCCGCTCCAAAACGGTGAAGAGCAGGACTGTGGCACCAGATGCAGCAATCCTCCGCACGGTGTCAGCGTAGAGCGGCAGTACCAATTCCGGTCTGTACTTTGGCCGTAATACATCATTGGCCCCGGCGTGAAATGAAACCAATGTTTCAGGTCCAGTAACAAATGAGAGGGCGAGTGGAATCTGATCGGCGACCACTTGATGCACAAGTTTCCCTCGCACCGCAAGATTGGCGTACGTGAATTCAGGTACGTGCGCACCCAGAACATCGGCCACGCGGTCACCCCATCCGCGATATTTACCGCCCACGATTTCATCACACATCCCCTCGGTAAAGGAATCACCGCAGGCGATTAGTCGGGTGTATCGCATTATTTCCGGCGTTGCTCGTCCACCCAGAAGAGGGCGATGGAGGTAGCAACACTGGCATTCAAAGACTCCGTGCTCTTTTGCATTGGAATCGCTACTACCAAGTCACACTTCTCTCGAACAAGTCGAGAGAGACCTTTCCCTTCGCTGCCAACCACAATCATGATTGACTCTTTCGCCACCTTCATCTGACTCAATGTCTCATCCGCATCACCGTCCAGCCCAATGACAAAACACCCGGCTTTCTTTGCAGCGTCAATTGTTCTTGGCAGATTCGTCACCTGTGCAATTTGCAAACGGGCTGCCGCACCAGCCGAACTCTTCCACGCTGATGCCGTCATTGCCGCCGCGCGGCGCTCGGTCATCACCACCCCGTCTGCTCCAAAAGCCGCGGCACTTCTCACTACCGCACCAAGGTTCCGTGGATCGGTTACACCATCCAATGCCACAATCAACATTGGATCATTTGCCCGCTGAATAATTTCCTCGAAACTCGAATATTGATAGGGCTTTATGGCCAAGAGAAGGCCCTGACTGCTTCCGGAAAGACCTTCGACTTCAGCGCGATGCACTTCGCGGATGGGCAGATGGGCTGCCAGAGCCAACTGGAGTGACTCGGTAACTCGATCATCTACGTCGATACTCCGAGCCACGATGAGTTCAATGGCGGGTACCCCGGCACGTAGGGCCTCGACCACCGCATTGCGACCGGCGACCAGTTCGCCACCACCTTTTGGCCTCTCGCTCTTCACACGGGGGGACCGAGGTCGAGTCTCTTTGGCTGCGCCACTCTTCCGCTTTGCGGCCGCGTGATAAGGACGATCCTCCGCTTTAGGGGTAGGTCCTTTTCCGGCTAGGCGACGCTTGTTGTTTCCGCCGCTTCCAGCCGATGGGCCCTTTTTGGAAGCGCGAACAGCTCCCTTTCTTGTCGAATTTCCAGCCATGTGACTACCGCTCTTCCGTACGTGTGATCGACCACCGTGGTCCTTGCGGCGTATCTTCAATGGTAATTCCGAGGGCAATCAAGCCGTCACGAATTGCATCGGAGGCGTCAAAATCTTTTCTTTCGCGTGCAGATTCTCTCTCTGCGAGGGCTAATTGAATAGTCCCATCGAGAACTTGAGTGAGGTCGTTTCCACTTGCCGGTGTAAATGCTGGGTCAAAGGGATCACAGCCGAGAACCTCCAGAGCGCCTCGAATCTCGTTGGCGCTCAACTCGAGCACTCTTGCGTCTTGCGTAGTTACCGCACTATTTCCGACTCTCAGAGCCTCTGAGATCAACGCTAGTCCTTGTGGTACAGCCAAGTCGTTGTTCATTGCATCGACAAAATCCTGCGAGAGCATTGCAACGGGTTGATGCCCTAGTAAATCGGTGGCCCGATAAAGAAAACTCTCAATGCGGCGAAAGGCCGTAGACGAATCCTCAAGTGCTGCTGGAGAAAACTCGAGCATGGATCGGTAGTGTGCGCTTCCCAGATACCAACGCAGTTCAATGCCTCGCACATGCTTCAACAATTCCTTGACTTGCAGGGAATTGCCCAGAGACTTGCTCATCTTCTCGCCCGAAGTAGTGACCCATGCGTTGTGCATCCACACTTTGGCGAAGGAATATCCGGCTGCCTCCGATTGCGCAATCTCGTTCTCGTGGTGTGGGAAAATAAGATCTAGTCCTCCGCCATGAATATCAAAAGCTTCCCCCAAATATGCATGTGCCATCGCCGAACACTCTAAATGCCAGCCTGGGCGGCCATTACCCCAGGGAGATGGCCACGATGGCTCGCCGACCTTGGCGCCTTTCCAGAGGGCAAAATCACGCACGTCACGTTTGAACGTTTCATCCGTATCCCCGGCTGGAAGCAGGTCATCCAACTTCTGCCGCGATAACGAGAGATAAGAAGGGAGTTTGCGAACTTCGAGGTAGATATCGCCATTTCCGGGTGCGTAGGCGGCTCCACGGTCAATGAGAATTCCTAGTAATTCGACCATCTGGGTGATGTGTCCCGTGGCCCGCGGCTCACATGTGGGTGGAAGAACGTTGAGGGCGGCGTAAGCGGCGGCAAATTCTCGCTCGTATTTGGTGGCCAGCGCCCACCAAGGCATCTCCTCGACGGTAGCTTTCTGCAAGATCTTGTCATCAATATCGGTTACGTTGCGAATAAAAGTGACCGCATATCCACTTTTAGCCATCCAGCGCGAGAGGATGTCAAAATTGATTCCACTACGGACATGTCCGATATGCGGGGAAGATTGAACCGTTGCCCCACATAGGTAGATGGAAACTTCTCCGGGCTTTAGCGGTTGAAAAGGTTGAATTGTTCGTGATCGCGTGTCATAGAGGGCAAGCGAACTCATTGGAGAAGTCTATCTTGCGCTACCGGATTGGTAATCAAGGTCTGTAAATTAGAGCCGATGCAATTGCCGCAATCCCTCTGCCTTCACCGGTAAACCCTAAGCCGTCAGTGGTCGTCGCCGAAATGGAAATATCCGCACCGCCTAGAGCAGAAGAAAGAGCGGCCATGGCCTCATCTCTGCGCGAACCGAGTTTTGGACGATTTCCGATGATTTGCACTGAGACGTTGGATACGAGATAGCCCGCCGTAATCACGAGTTTGAGAGTTTCTGACAATAATTTCTCACCGGGTGCTGCTTCATACTCCGGTCGATCAACGCCGAAATTTGATCCAAGATCTCCCAGTCCAGCTGCAGAAAATAGCGCGTCACATATTGCATGTGCAGCAACATCACCGTCAGAGTGCGCTTCTAGCCCAACCTGACCGGGCCAGTGCAATCCGGCCAACCACATCGGACGATTCTCGTCCTGAGAAAATGCATGCGCGTCCACGCCAACGCCAGTGCGAAATTGAGGTGTGCTGATTCCGTCAACATTAGGCGGGATCATAAATTACCTTTCGATGAAAATAATTAGGAAGCAAGAACCTCGTCAAGAATGATTCCGGCCTTCTCTTCGTCGGTGCGCTCTGCAAGCGCAAGTTCTGAAACAAGGATCTGCTTCGCCTTGGCCAACATCCGCTTTTCACCAGCCGACAAACCGCGATCGAGGTCGCGACGGTAGAGGTCCCGAACTACTTCGGCCACTTTAATAACATCGCCCGAAGCCAATTTCTCAAGATTGGCCTTGTATCTACGGGACCAGTTGGTCGGCTCCTCAGTGTAGGGCTGACGCAGAACGTTGAAGACTCGATCTAAGCCCGCGCTGTCGACCACGTCACGCACGCCTACGAGGTCCACATTTTCAGCAGGAACCCGAACCGTAAGGTCGCCCTGCGCAATCTTGAGGACGAGGTAGGTCTTCTCCTCGCCCTTTATGAGACGAGTTTCAATAGCTTCGATCAGTGCAGCACCGTGATGGGGGTAAACAACGGTTTCGCCGACCTCAAATGACATGTATTGCCCTTCGTTAGAGCCTAATAATACCAGCCATTGGCATATACCGTCACCCTCCAATTTAGGAGAGAAAAGCAGGGTTCTACGCCTATATCTCTACCCATGAGAGGATTACGCATCAAGTTCACTAATAATTCTCAAGGAGTATCCAATGCGTTTGCGCACCGTTGCAGCAACAACTCTTTCACTCTCCCTCGCTTTCACTTTAAGCGGATGTGGAGCGGGCACCAAAGCGCCAACGGCAATGATTACTCAAGTAACGGATGGTGTTGACGGCACGATCAATACAGCAGGAAGTGACGTAAAGGTAAGGTCATTGCTCTTGGTTACTCAGCCAGATGGAGCTGCAGTTGTGGTCGGCTCCATGTTCAATGAATTAGCAGGCGCAGAAGACTTACTTGCAATCTCTGTGGATGGGAAGCTCGCGACGTTGTCCAAAACAACCTTTCCGCTAATACAGAACCAGCCATTGCATTTCTCTGGAGATTCTGCAAACGCAAAGGCGGTCATCCCGGGTCTCAACGCAATAGACGGTAATCGCGTTCAAGTGAAGATCTTCTTCTCCCATGCTGGTGAGATGACTCTTGATGCCCTCGTGCGAGATCAGAGTGGAATATACGCTGGAGTAACTGCGTAAGAAATTAATCTTCTAACTTATATCCAAGACCTCGGACAGTCTGAATATGGATAGGGCTAGCCGGATCCTTCTCGATCTTGGTGCGTAGGCGCTTAATGTGCACATCCAGAGTCTTTGTGTCACCCACATAATCGCTACCCCACACACGATCTATCAGCTGTAGTCGAGTTAAAACTCGCCCCGAGTTTCTCATCAAAAATTCCAGCAACTCAAATTCCTTCAATGGCAAGTTGATTGGGTTATTGTCGACGGAAACCAGATGACGTTCGGTATCCATCCGTATCGGTCCGACAGTAAGTACGTGACCGTCATGATCTAAGAAAACATCATCACTATTGCGCCGTAAGACTGCTCGAATCCGCGCAACTAATTCTCGAGATGAATAAGGTTTAGTAACATAATCATCGGCGCCGAGTTCTAGCCCTACGACTTTGTCCACCTCAGAGTCCTTTGCCGTCAGCATGATGATTGGAACGTTGGAACGAGTCCGCAACTGACGACAGACTTCGGTCCCGGAAAGGCCAGGGAGCATCAAGTCCAAGAGAACGAGATCCGCACCCTTGCGATCAAATTCCTCGATTGCCTTGATGCCTGAGTTGGCCACCCCTACTTCAAAACCTTCGCGACCCAAGAGATACGTCAAAGCCTCGGAAAAGGACTCTTCATCCTCGACGACAAGAATCCTGGTCATTTCTCCTCCATTTTGGATATCTCACCCTGCGCTATTTCCTTCGGAGCATAAAGAGGTAATCGAATAGTAAACGTACTACCCGACCCTTCGACGCTCCACACCGAAACGTCCCCGCCGTGATTTGTTACAACATGTTTTACGATCGACAAACCCAACCCGGTACCACCTGTCAACCGAGAGCGAGCTGGGTCTACTCGATAGAAGCGTTCGAAAATCCGGTCTATCTCTTTCTCGGGGATTCCGAGACCTTGATCAGAAATGGATATTTCTGCTAGCCCGTTTCTTTCGATTAGGGCAATCGCAACTCGAGTCCCATCCGGACTGTAATTGATCGCGTTTTCAACCAGGTTGCGGATAGCCATTTCAATCTGGCTGCGATCTCCCAGTACTTGAAGTTCGCTCTTGGTCGCGTAAACCAGAGAAATATGTCGAGCCTCCGCGGCCGTTCGAGATCCATCAATTACCTCACCTATAAGGACCGATAGATCCAGCACTTTCGCATTCCTTAAAGGATCATCATCCTGCAAGCGTGACAGGTTAATAATTTCTTGAACCAGATCCGAGAGCCGTTTAGCTTCCATTTGCATACGTGTTGCAAATTTGACTATTGCCGCGGGATCTTCACTGGCGCCTAAGACCGCCTCACTCAAAATGGATAAGGCACCAATTGGAGTTTTAAGTTCATGAGAAATATTAGCGACAAAGTCGCGCCTGATTGCGTCCAGTCTTCTAAATTCGCTATCGTCAAAAATGAGCACCAAGACAAGATCATGCTCGCCAAGTTTCGAGACTCGAACAAGTACGTCGTGGGTTCCTTCTCCAATAGGGCCTCGAGGAAGTGCAAGAGTTGCCTCTTCATAATTATTCGATCTTCGCACGGCTCGAACAAGTGTGAGTACCGGGGGCGACGAGAGGCGGCCATCCCTAATCAAACTCAGAGCATCAATACGATGGGATGAACTTATGACTACTTCCCCGGCAGCCAAAATGAGATACTCCGCGTCGAGTATTTGTAGGACATCCAGAATCCCCTCCGGAATTACGCCTGAAGGTTGCGATTGTGTTGTCACACGTCTACGTCGTCTCACCACCCCCTCATCGTAGAGATTTCCGGGGGATCAAACCCCCTTACCTCTCCATCAAAAGGTGATAGCACCAAGTCTTAACGCCACATTCAATTGATGTTCACCTACAACCTCTCAATCAAGGGGTGTCCGAGATAACATGTGTCCATGCGTGACGCTTTTCATGATGACCTAGATTCCATCGGCCAGACCCTCATCGACATGGGCCAGCGGGTGGGTCGCGCCATGGAGTTGGCAACCACTGCGCTTTTGACCGCAGATTTGAAGTTGGCCGAGGAAATCATCTCTGACGACGATCAAATCGACTCGATGCAGCATGAACTCGATGCCAAAACTCTCAATTTGCTCGCTCGCCAGCAACCAGTGGCCGGTGACCTTCGCACCCTCGTCACTTCGCTCCGGATGAGTGCGGATCTAGAACGGATGGGTGACTTGGCCCATCACATTGCCAAGCTGGCGCGAATGCGATACCCAGCTAAAGCCGTGCCACCTGAATTGGCACCTACCATCCAAGATATGGGTCATATCGCAAAACGCATTATCGACAAGACAACCGAATTACTCCGGTCCCATGATCTAGTGGCCGCACTTCAATTAGAGAAAGACGATGATGAGATGGACAAATTACATCGCAAACTTTTTCTCACCCTTTTAGATGACGCCTGGTCCTACGGTATCGAAGCAGCAATTGATATCACATTACTGGGTCGATATTACGAACGTTGTGCAGATCATGCCGTTTCAGTGGCTCGTAGAGTCTATTTCTTGGTTACGGGTGAATACGCTTCCTAACGCGACTAACTTTTGCCTTGATTAGCCACAGCCTCTATCGCTGCTTTCGCCGCGATTGGATCGAGGTATTCGCCGCCCTTCTTTAATGGCTTCAAGTTTTCATCCAACTCATATAGCAACGGAATCCCAGTTGGAATATTCAATCCAGCAATATCAGAGTCAGAAATACCATCCAAATGCTTTACGAGTGCGCGGATCGAATTGCCATGTGCTGCTATGAGAACTTTCCGTTCAGCATGCAGGTCGGGAACGATGGCATCGCTCCAATAAGGAATCATGCGGGCCACAACATCCTTAAGACACTCAGTCCTAGGTTGTGAATCTTCGAGATCTTGGTAGCGGGGATCTGAGGCCTGACTGTATGGATCTGAATCGTCAATTGGCGGTGGTGGAACATCGTATGAGCGACGCCACAACATGAATTGTTCTTCGCCGTATGCCTCCAGAGTGGCCTTCTTATCTTTTCCTTGCAGGGCTCCATAGTGCCGCTCGTTTAAGCGCCATGATCGGCGTACGGGAATCCAATGGCGATCGCAGGAATCCAATGCCAACTCGGCAGAATGAATTGCCCGACGCAAAAGCGAGGTGTGAACGAGATCGGGCAGAAGGTTGCGATCCTTCAGCAACTCACCGGCCCTTTTCGCTTCGATTTCACCAAGCTGCGAGAGACGGACGTCAACCCAACCCGTGAAGAGATTCTTAGCGTTCCATTCGCTCTCGCCATGGCGGAGCAGAATCAAGGTAAGTGCCATTGCTCTATCCTGCCAAAATTCGACGGGCTATACCAAATGCTCAAATGCTTTGAGGTTGGCGAGCGATTCTCCTCGGGAGACACGCCATGCCCACTCCCGACGGATTGCTGAAGCGAATCCCATTTCTAGTAACGGGTTGAAAGCTGAGTCCGAGTTTTGAAGTACAGATCCCAGCAGTCGATCAATTTCACGGTCCGTGACTGCACCCAGTGGCAAACGGCCAACGAGGAAGATGTCTCCAACCTCATTGAGAGCATACGCCACGCCATACATCTGAGCATTCCTTTTCATGCACCATTCATATACCGAGGTTTGGTTCTCATCTGGTTTGCGAATGATGAAGGCATTGATACTCAACGAATAGTCGCCCACGACCAGAGCGCAGTGAGTCTGGAGTTTCTTCTCGCCCGGCAGTGTAAGAAGAAAGGTGTCTTCGTTGCTCCGTTCGTACTCCAATGCGTGGGAATCGAGAAACTCTTCAATGATGATGCGCGGGTTAATCGATACCACGTATTTACCGGCCGAATGCTGCGCGTTGCTGCTCCGTGGCAGAAAGTACTCGGTCGTAAATATCCAGAGTTCCACGGGCTGTTGCATCCCAGCCAAAGTGAGAGGCATGTTCGATGGCTCCCATCGAGAGCAAGACTCTCCGCTGCGGTTCCATGAGTAGACGAGCTAATACTGAGGACCACGCCCGCGGATCATGACCGTCGACCAATACCCCTGAAATTCCATCTGCAACCGCAGTGCGCAAACCACCGACTGCCGAGGCCACCACAGGGGTTCCGCAGGCCTGCGCCTCCAAGGCAACCAGCCCGAAGGATTCGCTATAGCTGGGAACACAGACTAAATCTGCCGCGCGGTACCAATTGGGCAATTCGGCACGCGGCACTGGAGGTAGGAATCTAACCACGTCCGATATACCCAACCAATGCACCAACTCCTTAAGGCGTTCGACTTCCTCGGTTCCGCTACCTGAAGCGCCACCGATAATAAAAACCAGCAGTTTGGTCCGCAGATGAGGGGAATGTGCGAGCATCCCGGATATCGACCGGATCAATAACTCTGGACCCTTGTGTGGCTGTATTCGACCTACAAAAGCAATGACATTTGTATCCACTGGAATATTCAAGGCTTGTCGCGCCTTTGCGCGACCGCTTCCTGGAGTGAATGTATAGAGATCAACTCCAGGCGCCACGACATGGACGATGTCAGGACAGGCTCCATAGAGCGAAACTAAACTGGCAGCTTCCGCGTCCGTGTTTGCAATGAGCGCCCGAGATGCAGCAACAACTTCAGTTTCTCCTTGAACGCGCAATTCTGGTTCGGGAGTTTCACCTTCAGCCAAGTTCAGATTCTTTACTTTCGCCAATGTATGCATGGTATGCACCAAGGGAATGCCGAATCTCTCGCTGGCAGGGATTCCCACTTTCCCAGAGATCCAATAATGCGAATGAATCACGTCGTATTTAGTTTTGCCCTTTAACACCTTCATGAAACTTTCAGCCATCTCGTCTATGTAGAAAGGCAATTCTTCTTTCGTGACTCCTTCAACTGGGCCCGCATCCAAATGTTGCACGGTTACGCCAGGGGCGAGTTCCACCTTTGTGGGAAGATCGGGATGATTGCGGCGAGTGAAGATGTCAACGGCGATTCCCATGGCTGACATACGTTTGGCATTTTCGGCCACATAGATATTCATTCCACCAGCGTCACCGATACCCGGTTGATCTAGTGGAGATGTATGCACCATCAATGTGGCGATGCGACCATTCATCCGCTCAGTCTACCCAGGCTAGAAAGTTGCGCGTATAGATCCTACGATCTGCTTTCCACCGTAAATTGGTACCGCTTCTGGCTTCGAGTGAACACCCAGTCGATCAAGTGCCGCCACAGCCAACACTCCTGCCGCCCGCCCGGACCCGTCGGAGACCTTGAATGCAAAGGTTCTTCCATCTGGAAGCGACCCGATCTCGACGCCTTCGGCCCCTTCCTTCATAAATAAACCAGGAACCTCCCGCATCTTTCGCGTTGTGAAGCGTCCCTCTCCCGCCACCATCTCTGGAAAGTCACGGCAAGACTGGAGAACCAGGTGGTGAATCGGATCGGTTGAAAGAGTCATGCGATGGATCGCACGAGCAAGGCCAATCAACGTAATAGCGAAGAGCGGGGCACCACATCCATCGATACTCACCAAAGAAACTTCCTCGCCCGATAAGTCCTCTAACTCTTTGCGACATGCCAATTGCACCGGATGAAATGGATCCAAGTAACTCTCGATCGACCACCCGTGGGAGACCGATGTAAGAAGCATGCCGGCATGCTTGCCACTGCAGTTCTGGGCCAACGAAGTCGACGGAGTGGAGCCCCAGTCGCGTCGTTCATTCTCTCCGAGAGGTCTGTCAATCGTGTTCTGAAGTGCGCCCGATTCAAGTCCACCCAACTTCAGAATTTCAAGTACCGCGCTCTGATGCATGGAGGAACCGGAGTGACTGGCGGCAACCAGAGCCAATAATCGCGGTTCCAGTTGTAAACCTGAGCGGACCATCGCCGATGCTTGTATCGCCTTGATTGAAGAGCGGGGGAAAATTTTGACCGAGGCATCGCCTTTTAATAATTGAATAGAACCTTGAGCATCCAAAAGAACTAAATGTCCACGATGCTCCGACTCGATCAGACCACTACGCGTCACCTCAGCCAGGACGGCGCCATCCACATGATCATCCATAAGAACGTGGCATCGTCGACCAGATATGTGGCTGCATCGGATAGCCCTCGGCTGCCATGTCATAGGCGAAGAAGAGTTCGCCTG